>CAMRBZ010000279.1 GCA_947040595.1 uncultured Enterovibrio sp.
TATCGTGCAAACTCAAGACGGCAGTTATTACCTTGTGGATGCCGATGGCAATAGCGCCACTGTGAAACTTGATCTTCACCTTGATGCCAAAGTCATTGCCTCTGGCACCGTGATGATTGTCGATGAAGACATCGGTGACAGTCCTGTATTCGAAAATACCACAATAGAAGGAAATTATGGCTCTCTGTCTTTGGTGGATGGAAACTGGACTTACACCTTAGATGAAGAAAAATCAGCGGTCATTGCGCACGACACAACGGTCCATGACAGGATCACCTTGACCGCAACAGACGGTACAACCCAAGATATTGTCATTGATGTTCTGCAAAATGCGCCTTTATTTGAAAATAACAGTTCGATCTTTCAAATCAGTTTTGACTCCGGTGTTTCTGGTGCGCCGCTAGAGATGGGAAGCAATGAATCCATCTTTAACTTAAATCAAATTGTCTCACATGAAATGACAGGTTTAGGCGAAAATGGCGGAACGGTTTCTCAATCTTTCATCATGACGCAAGAGGTGAAGTCTCTTCAGGTGAAAGACGACGATAACTTGATTGAAGACAATAACGGTTCGAATGCAGTTGAAGAAGGACAATCAAAAGACATGACGTCTCAGTCTTTAGCGCAAGCATTTGAGAGTCATCCTGAAGGGGCCTATATTCATTCTCGCGCTTATCATGAGGTGTTAAATGAAACCTCAGGTGAAACGGGTCGTTTATATCAAGTGCGTATTGCCGATGTGAGTTACGACCCCACAACCGGAGGCATGCCAGGTGGTAAAACATACTGGGCTTTTTCAAATGATTTTGAAGTCAATATCGGTGATGAGATCAGCTTAACCAGTTCTTTTACTGGGGGTGGCAATGTAAATTACCTTGATTTATACCGAGATGATAATGACGGTGTGATAGGTGATATTGAACAATTCGGGGTGCCATTAACGGGAAAAATTGCAGAAGGAGCCACTATTAATGAGATCACCATTACAGACATTAACGGGACTCAACGCACTGTCTTGATGTCGGATGTGCTTGTTTCTGCGCAAGGGAAAGTCACAGTTAATGCACAAGATGTGTCTCTTTTTTCTGATGGCCCTTTAACCGTTGCGATGCAAATTACTGACGTCAATGACATCACGGGCTCAGTCTCTCATTCAATCGTGAAAAACACGGGCCAAGAGACGCAGCACACTTTGGATGATTTGATTGCTGTGGAGGCTGTAACCCAATGGGGAACGGCAATGGGAGAGACCCTCATCGGGGATGCGACAGAGAATGTGATATTCGCTGGCGCAGGAAATGACAATATCCAAGGCGGGGCAGGTCAAGATATTATCGACGGGGGCTTGGGTGATGATTTTATCTCCGGTGGCGAAGGGAATGACATCCTTGCGGGAAGCGGAGGTGCGAATACCTTCTCTTTTTTGATGGGAGACGTCAGTGTGGCTACTGAGCCCGCGATTGACCATATTCTTGATTTTGATATAGAGCAAGACACCTTGAATATGGGGGATTTATTAAACTATGGCGGTGAAGATCTTCTTGGAGATTACCTTACTCTTCTTGATGATAGCGAAGGGCATGCCACCTTGAATATTTCTGCGAATGGCGATGGAAATGTCGACCAACAAGTGGTATTCGACAATATGAACGTTTCTGAAATGGCTTCCGCGTTCAGTGTGGACATTTCTGGAATGACATCTGAGCAAATCAGTAGCTCTGTTATTGATATGATGGTGCTTCAATCAAAAGTCATTCTTGATTAAATCTTCTTGCTTCAACGCGCTTGATGTAAATTGAAAATCCCCGACCTGGATCGGGGATTTTTTATATTTTTGAAAAAAGCGATGAGGAAGTAGGATAAAATGAGGTCTTTCTTGTGTGAAAGCGCCCATGCCTTTTTAAGTTGAATTGAGAAAACATGAACATAAATTTGAAACAATGGGTGACAGAATCGCGTAATGCGGCAAGCGAAAATATAGACACCCTTTCTACCTTTGAGATGTTAAAAATCATCAATGAAGAAGATCAGAAAGTGGCGGTGGCGGTCGAAAAAGAAATCGCCAAGATTGCTCAGGCGGTTGATGTCATCGCGTGCGCTTTTGAAAATGAAGGGCGGTTAGTGTATCTCGGGGCTGGAACCTCAGGCCGTCTTGGGGTGGTTGATGCAAGTGAATGCCCACCCACTTTTGGTACGCCTCCTTCTTTAGTGGTTGCGCTCATTGCGGGAGGGAAATCGGCTATTTTGAAGCCCGTTGAAAACGCAGAAGACGATGCTTGTGCTGGGAAATCTGATTTAGAGTCCATTGGTTTTTGCGCGCGTGATGTGCTTGTTGGGATTGCCGCGAGCGGGCGTACTCCCTATGTTCTTGGCGGAATGGGTTATGCCAAATCATTGGGTGCGAAGGTTGTTTCGCTTGCTTGTGTGCCTGATTGTGAAATGTCGCATGAAGCCGATATTTCAATTTGTCCGGTTGTTGGCCCTGAAGTGATCACGGGCTCTTCTCGGATGAAAGCCGGAACGGCGCAAAAATTGGTTCTGAACATGCTCAGTACCGGATCCATGATCCGTTTTGGAAAAGTGTACGGTAATTTGATGGTCGATGTTGAAGCCACCAATGCGAAATTACGCCAGCGACAAATCAACATTGTGATGGAGGCGACAGGGGCCAGTGCGTTTGACGCCCAATCGGCTTTAAATGCATCAGATCACCATTGTAAAACCGCGATTATAATGATTTTATTAGAGATTGGTGTTCAAGATGCCAAAGATCGTCTTTTACGTCATAAGGGCTTTATGCGCGGCGCTTTAAAGGAGAAGTGAATTATTTTCTTTTGGAGGATGCCAACGTTAAATAAAAGCAGAAAAGAGGACGAACATGGCTTGGTTTTGCTTTATGTCTCTATCGGTAAAGAAGGCTTTAGTTTAGACTACCGCGCTTTAATCACATGAATCTAGGAATCATCATGTCTTTACCTCCTTGCCCTACGTGTAACTCTGAATATACCTATGAAGATGGCCGTTTGTTTGTTTGTCCTGAATGCGCTCATGAATGGTCACAAGACGCGGCTTTAGAATCGGATGAATCAAAAGTCATTAAAGACAGCAATGGCAATGTGCTTCAAGATGGTGACACGGTGACCGTCATTAAAGACTTAAAAGTGAAAGGCTCGTCATTGGTCGTTAAAGTGGGCACTAAGGTGAAAAACATACGCTTGGTGGAGGGGGATCATGACATCGATTGCAAAATTGATGGTGTGGGTGCGATGAAATTAAAATCAGAATTCGTTAAAAAAGTGTAATTTCCTTTTTTTGATTAAACCGCGCGTCTTCGTTGCGGTTTTTTTACGTGTACCCAAGATATTTGAAGGCCCAGATTGACGGAAAAGACGAAAAATCACTGAACCCTGATTTCAGAGTCCTGAGCATAAATGAACGATGTGATGGCTCTTTGGAAGCGCAGCCAACACCCCCTATCTTCAAAGGCGACGGGGGTATTTTTCTGGAGATGTGTTTTTTCTTGTGTCCTCATCCCAAAACATTCAATCTAACGCATATAAAATGCGTTCTCTTTGGGTTATCCGTCATTTTTTTTAAATTTTCTTTCTTGCGTTGTTTTTATCCGCCGCTTTGACCTGTGGCTCATCTGTTGATTTGGATCTTATGAACATAAAGGTAAATATGAAAATCTATGGGTTGTTCTTTTTGATTTTATTTTCACCTTTTGGTTTTTCAAAGGAGAGGGTGCTTGTTTTTGCTGCGTCTTCGATGGCCTCTGCGCTGGATGAAATAACGAAAGAATACAAGAAAGAAACCGGAAAAAAAGTGACAGTGTCTTATGGGGCCTCTTCTGCGCTTTCACGCCAATTGGTGCAAGGCAGTCCTGCTGATATTTTTATTTCAGCCAATCAAGGGTGGATGGATTATGCCATTGATAATAAAGTGATCAATGAAAAGACACACACACCTTGGCTGAAAAATACCTTGGTTTTGATTTCAGGGGAATCTTCCCTTAAAACGA
>CAMRBZ010000280.1 GCA_947040595.1 uncultured Enterovibrio sp.
GATAAATGCTGCGAAGGCTTTACTTTCATTTTGTTGATGCCCTTAAATATATAAAATAAATAGAAACACGCATTCACACTCGAATTTTATTTAATAGACAGAATGTTCATTTCGAACTAAAAATCCTAAAAACCAATAAAAGTAAAAATGAACGTTCTTTTTCAAAAAAAACACACTCGTCTTTAAATAAATCCAATTAAAGTTCATATATAAAACATTTCACATATTAAGGTACAATTCGAACTTATTAAGTTGCTAATAAGTTATCAGGCTATCTATACTCCAAAAACCTTGCGTTCACCTTGATTATAAAATGTATGTTTAAACGAATTTCATTTATCTTCACGCTTACCCTCATATTATTCATGTCAATGGTAATTACATATAATTCATTATCTATGTATAACTCTACTTTTGAACAAAATAAATTAAGAGTGGAACAAATACTTATTCTACAAGGCCAGATAGTCAATAAGTTTGAAAGCATGGTAAAATCAGGTGAGTTAAAAGAGAATGAGGCCAAAAAACTCGCCATTAAATTATTACGAAGTATCAATTACACTAACGATGAATATGTTTGGATCGCGAATAAAAACGATGATGGTATGCTTAAATTTATCTCAACCCCTTTAGATCCTGAATATCAATTTAAAAGTTTTACAGATATCGTAGGAAGTGACACAGAAGCAGCCTTAAGTAAAAATTTAGATAATACAGGTTACAATAAACTTGTTAATTACAACTGGCATACATTAAGAAATGGTATAAATACAAAAATAAACTCAGTCGCATTAAAAACAAGTGATTGGGATTGGCATTTAGGAAATGGAATTCAAAATTCAAACATTAAACTTATCGTCGAGAAAAATATAATTACAAACATAATAATGACATTTATTTTATGCATATTCTTGATTGTTGTTTTCTATTTTTCATTACGCCATGAACTCAGTGGGATCTCCCAAATAAAAAATGTCTTGAATAACTTCGCGTCTGGTCATTTACATAAAATCAAAATAAACAAATTCAACAATGAATTAGATGAAATAACCCGTTCATTAGAAACAACACAAGAAAATTTCGCCTCTCTTATTTCATCCTCAGATAAGAACATGACTGAATTAACGTCTTATTTAAAAGACCTCCTTAATATAACAGAAATAAATAATGAAGGTGCAAAACAAAGTTACAATCAATTAGAAAATGTTTCCTCGTCTACATCCAAACTTTCAAGCTCTGCTTCAAAAATCGCATTAAAAGCCTCAAATGCACAATCAGCTTCCCATTCAGCTATCAATATCATTCAAAAAAATGAAGAAATCTCACGCGAAGCCTTGATGATATCTCAAAATGTCAGTCAGTCTATATTTGAATCGGCACAAGTAATTGAAGAGCTACATCAATATACTGAACGTATTTTTTTAGTGACTGACGTTATTGACAAATTATCAGAGCAAGTTAATTTATTGTCTCTCAACGCCGCCATTGAAGCAGCAAGAGCGGGAGATCACGGACGTGGATTTGCTGTTGTTGCAGATGAAGTCAGAAAACTTGCATTTGAAACACAAAACTCAACGGAAGATATTAGAAGCATTATGGTAAATTTAAAAAAAGGTTCAGAAGAAGCTAAAAAATCAACCGGAAATAATATTACACTCGTTGAAGAATCACAAAACATTGTCATAGAAATGTCTAATGCATTTACACTTGTTAACTCTAAAATATCTGAAATCTCTAACATAAGCGCAAATGTAGCCTCTTCAACAGAAGAGCAATTTCATGTTACCGAAACTGTATTTAATAATATTAAAAACTTACACGATCTTATTACAGACAATGTGAAGAATACAGAGAAAAACAGTGAAATAAATAAAAACATAGAGAAAATAACAAATTCAATTAAAGATGAATTAAAAGGCTTCAGTTTAATAAAAAATGACAATGCGAAAATTTAATATCCCTGTCACCTTTGACGCTGACTGAGTGTTGGCTACGCTCCTTCAGGCCAACCACATACTCTACCCGTCGCCTTTGAAACTGCGTGGGTCTTGCCTGCTCTCGCTCAGGCCAATCACAGAGTAAATCGATGCTCAGGGCCTTCACTCATTTGCCGCAGGCGCGCATCTTCAAGTGTCTTGGGTATAGATCTTTGCTCAAGGGGTTCACTTGCTTGGCACCTACAGGCATCTTCAATTACTTTGGGTATAACCTTTTATCTTGTAATACTTTTTCATAGCATTTACCCGCATCAAGCGCCGCTTCCCTACCCCAGTTTCTGATATACCCGTCACCTTTTAAACTGCGTGGGTGTTGAGTAGACTCGTTCTGCCCAATCACATCGTCTCTCTATGATCCGGGGCTTCACTCGATTGCCACAGGCGCGCAACTTCAATTACTTTGGGTAGACAGTGTTTTCATATCGCTTTCTTTATTTAAAATCGCTTGATCTTTTTAGCATGTCTTTATTGAAAATTTTGGCGTATGTCGATTCATCGCGTTTTGCAGAAAACATGGCAATGTCTGCAAAATGAATTATTTCTTCCGAATCATTCGAGTCCTTCGGGAGGATCGCCGCCCCTAAACTGATTGAAAATTCTTTTGGCTTTCCTTGGATCACAATGGGAGATTGAAAAGAATGGATGATGTTTCCAATAAGTCGTTTTACATTTTCAATTGAACCGATGTTTTTAGCGAGAACAATAAACTCATCCCCCCCCACACGAAATACCATATCACTTGAACGCACAGAAGAATTTAAACGCAGTGCCGTTTCTTTTAAAATCAAATCTCCAGAATCATGACCTAAAGTATCATTGATTGTCTTAAATTCATTAAGGTCAATGTATAAAACAGCCAAATTCTCACCTGAAAGAGCAGAATATTCAATACTTTTATTGATTTCATCAATTAAGGTTGTTCTGTTTTTCAAGCCCGTGAGTTCATCATGATGTGCTTTATAATCTAAATCTTTTTCTCTTTGAGCAACACTCTGACTCATTGCATAAAAAGTAGAGAGTAAATTACCCATTTCGTCTTTAGAAAGAATATCATCCACTTCTACTTTTTCTCCTGACTTTATTTTTCTTGTACTTTGAAGAAGGAGTTTTAAAGGCGAGAAGAAACTTCTTCTTAAAAATGAAATTGTAATAAAAGACAAGGAAATTAATAAGAGTGTTTCGACGAAAATCAATGTTGTTATTTGCGCCCTGCCTTCTCTAAAATCACCTTTCCTTTTTTCTAAAAGAATCAGCTCACGGTTATTAAAACTAATAATCTTACTTCGGATCTGATCCATTAATTTTTTACCTCGGTTCTTTTTCACGATCAAAAGTGCTTCTTGATCTTTTTCGTCATGAACCAATGTTATCGTCTCCGCCAATTCTTCAAATTTTTCATTCATTAGTTTTTCTACATTTAACATAAAACTTTGTTGTTGCGGACTATCAAGGGTCAAACTCATTAATTCACTGAGGTATTGTTTAGCTTCAATGACCCCCCGATGATAAGGCTCCAAATAAGAAGAATCAGAGGTGAGCAAATAACCTCTCTGACCCGTTTCAGTGTCTTTCATTGAACTTAAAAATTGTTCGGAGATTTTTAAGACTTGATTTGTGTGGTTTATCCAATTCAGTTTTTCTTCCGAATAACCTTCTAATTTAAAAGTAAGAATCGAATTTGATAAGGAGACGATAAAAAGAACAAGCAATAAAAATGTCATTTTAAATCGAATACTCATCAAACCCACCTTCATTTGTTTTAAACCTGATTATTTTTATCTCTTCTTTAGCATAACCCTTAATACATAAAAGCGTCTTATATTTAAGCTTTTTGTCTCACATATACAAGTATACCCAAGACACTTGAAGATGCGCGCCTGCGGCAAGCGAGTGAAGCCCCCTGAGCATAGATGACCTCTGTGATTGGGCTGAACGAGCTCAAGTCAATACTGACAAGCCTCTTTAAAGCCGTCATTTCGCACCTAACCTCGATTTTTAAAAATCTGACGTTGAAAT
>CAMRBZ010000281.1 GCA_947040595.1 uncultured Enterovibrio sp.
CTCTCATAAGTATCAAAACATTAAGTTATATTGGCAGTCTATGAGACAAAAACGTTCCCTAAGAGTAGGCTAGGAGATTTTTTTTATTTTTAAATTTAAGTTAAGGAGATAAAGTTAGAAATGCCCTGTGATAACACAATGCAAGGCTAACAACTTTAGCCATGTTAGCACTGGTTCGTAACGGGGATGAAATCAGAAGCACCTGTGCATAAAGGACGGGGGAAGAAAATGCCAATGAACAGTGACAGGGTACAGTTTAGTTTTGGTTTAAAGTGTGTTTCATGGTCTCTTCTGAGTATTGACACTGTTAATTAATAGGAAACACAGCAGTAGTGTAATAATAATAATACATTTTGTGGATTACACCATTTAGGTTACATATCTTATGAATACCTTGCTTAAGACATTTTATAAAACGTAAAGGTGAAATCCGGCGATCTGATTGGTTGTTAACCGTGGTAATGAGCACGGTAATGACCACGGCTACTATTCTAAAGCCTTATCACAGCATAGGCTATCACTCCGCCTCAGGCACGTATGACTGGTATGAATGGAAGTTATAATGAGCATATACCACGGCCTGTCGTGATATTGCTTAAATAGATTAGTATTAAAATCTAAAACTCAATGAAAATATCATAACATTTTACTTCTTTTCCCAGAGAAAGAGAAGAAGTTTCTGCACTTGCTCGTGATTGGTGAGTACAAAACCTAAACTGAAATTGATATTAAGACCAAGGACACAAGGAGAACACAGTAGTCCTCGTGTAGTGCTTCATAGAGACCAGAAAACAAATTGAACTACAATGACTGACCTTGACAACTTGATTTGTCACACCAAGACTGTTGCAACATCACATTTACTAAATCTGTAAAGTGTCATTTTGCACAGAACCAAGCCTCATACTCTCCATAGACTAAAAAGAGATTTGGCTAGTAATACAGAGGAGCGTATGAGAATAAACCGACTAGAGACAGTTTAGTCACATGTAAAATTACATGACAGTCAAGTTTCTACTGATAGTTTATGTGTAAATTAACTCTGTATTACTGGCTCTTCAACAATGGTTACACATTGAACAATTTTGCTATGTAAATTGCATGTAGTAGAAAGTTCTGAATAATGTTTCATACAGCTATAACAAGGATAGTTTTAGACCTAACAATTTCTCCTTTCTTATTGTGTTTCATATTTTTGCAGAAGAAGACCTGCCTTCCAGACCGTCCTGTTTTGTCCCTCTCACCCCCCCATCCCCTTTATCCATCCATCCTGCTCTATCTGTTGTCTCTGCCTTCTTTCTCTCTCCCTAAGTTTCACGCTTTCAGGCTTGCTGTTCAAAAGTACCAAGCCTTCAACGAACAAACTGAATACATGAAATACCATACTGAAAACAATTCTCCAGAAACAACTCTCTTTTGAAGTAGTTCTCCCTTGAACGAAAATAATCAGTTTTGAAGTAGTTCTCCCTTGAACGAAAATAATTCTCCTGAAATACATAATTTCCTCTTATGCTATCCCTATTTTCACACTGAGATACATTCAATCTGTCCTACCTCTGTACACTCTGTCTTTACCATTCCTCTGTTGTCCATTTGTTCCAAATTGGGACTTTTTGAAATTAGTAAAAACCGAAGCAAGTATTTATAGTTTTAATTAACCAGTCCCAAGTATTTTTGCCTCACTAAGATACAGCTCTAGTTCGTCAATTTTAATTTGAAAGTACACACTGCCTTTGAATTTAAGCAAAATTTATTTTCTCCAGTGTGTCATTTTGTTTACTTTAAAATAAAGTAATTTTCAATTGATCTAAAGAGGCATTTTATTTTTACAAAGTATTTTCTGATTCAGTAGAAATTGATTGAACTGGACACTGTCATCAGGCTCACCGTCCTAAGAGCACTGTTGGTACAGTTATAGAGAGGTTCTCTATTTTTTCTGCTCCATATTGAGCGTAATTTCAATTAATTTGAATTATCTTTTCACATCCAGTCTCTGCTTTAATAAGCAACTAACCTCTCATAGCATAATCTGTGTCGTTGTTTGTCTGTATTGTGCGTATTTGTCTCCATCAACAATGCCAAGGAAAAACAAGAAGTCTCAAGCTAGAAAACTCCAGTGGCAACAGCAGAGGGAATCTCAGTGTGCGGCACCAAGTGAACAAGCAGAGGGTACCGGTTCTCAGAGCAGCATGGTGAGTGAGTCTACGACACTTGTTAGTGAGACTGTAAAGCAGGGAGGACCACCTGATGGATTGTGTGTTTCCAATGCTGACATGATAAATAGGCAAAGTCACATTGATGCTACATGCCCAGCAGAGGCTTCCAATGCAGACCCAGTGAAAAATCAGGTAGCTGCTTCAGAAGTGCCACAAGTTTCTAATGCTGACATTATAAAGGAGCAACATAACAGTGATGTAGATTGTTCTCATGTGCACCAGGCAAACTACAAACGCAAGTATGATAATTCAAATGTAGGACAAACATCTTGTGCAAACATTGCAAAAAGGAGACGTGGCAGTAATGCTCCACATGTAGCTGTTCCTCCTCATGCTTACAATGATATCCTGGAGCTTCAGCTCGGTGAGAAAAGAGTCTGTGCGATGCGTAGCCAGGCTTCTGTGAGATATGGTAAATACAGAAACCAACAGTGTACCTGTAACTCTCTGACGTTTCTGGCCTTTCTTTATGAGAATGAAAACATCACAACAGAAGACCTCAATCACATTTTGGATAAAGGTAATGCAATGTACAAAGAGGCCAGGAAACGGTTCCCAAACTTTATCCATTTGACAGCAGATGAGATCCCTGACCGAGTGACTGCACGCAGCCATGTGTACAATGCAAACATGAACATATGGTCACGATATGGTACGTTAGGAGACCCTGACCCTGGATGTGTTGATTACTTTCTGGACCTAATGGCTGGACTGAGCTGTCTGCTGTCAGAAGTGCAGTATGCATTGCTGTTGATGTCGGGGTTGTGTATCGCACTGTTCAGAACCAGATCTGGTAGGTTTGGTTTTTTTGACCCACACGGCAGAAAAGAGGATGGTAGACATATACCGCTGGGATGCCCTTTACCTGGTAGGGCTGTCATGGTGACATTCACAAGTCTCTTTGAAGTGATTCAAAGAATCCAAATATTTCACAGGGGGATCAGAACTCCCTCCTCCTGCAACTATGAGTTGAAACCTGTGACGTTTCCCTGTGCTAATGCAACCCACTACAACGAAGCCACCCCTGATGTGCTGATTACAACAAACACTCCTGCTGCAACAACATCCTCTGTTTTAGACGATGCCCTTCACAGTGAGCAAAGTGTAAGTCCAGTCACTGAGCTCTCTGATGAGATACTTTATGAACTGTGCACTGCCATGGAAGCACAACCATTGAGCCAGCCCTGTGTAACTTCTGTCACAGCCCAAGACATCACTTCATCTGTGACACAACAGGATCAAATCCGGTTGCCTGATCCATCAACTGAAGCTGCTCCACATGTCTCACCCAGCATCTCCATTAAACTGTCCAAACGCAATAAAAACGAAAAGAGTAAACTCACGAGGAAACTAATGCTCTCAGCAAAACAAACACAAAAAAAAGACAAAAAAACAAGACAAAGTGAGAAGTATGCTTCAAATGAAACATATAGGGAAAAGAAGAAACTTTACGTCGCCAAACGCTATCAAGACAATACTGAAATTAAACAAACGTACAAAGATTATATGAATAATCGTTACATGACCAACCCTGAAAGTAAACGGGAGAAACAGGAGTATATTACCAAACGATACAGGCAAAATGTGACTTTTAGAGAGAAACAAAAGCTCTATCTGACCAAAAGATATCGAGAGGATTTAACCTTTAAGGAGAAACAGAAACTGTACCTGACCAAAAATTACAAAGAAAACTCCCAGTTCAGGGAACGGCAGCGGTCTTACATTACAAGGCGTTACAGTAAAGACCAGAATTACAGAG
>CAMRBZ010000282.1 GCA_947040595.1 uncultured Enterovibrio sp.
AGATCCTACGAGCAGCTCAAGCTGCTCTAAAATTTGGGCCTGATTGACAGCCATGAAAGATCCTTTGGAGAAATAGGAAATACAGAAGGGGTCGTTTGTTTGGGTTTTTCTGGATTTTTCTTGTGATTTTTCTCCGTTTTATCTCGCGCGGTTAAGCTTGAAAGGCATCCAGTGTTTGGATGATGTTTATTCCTGCTTGTTCCATTTGAACGCAAGCTTTTTTTGTTGTTTCAGGCGCGATCCCTCTGCAAGCGTCTAAATTAACCCAGACATCAAATCCGCCTTGATTTTTGAGCTGTAACGCTGTGGTTTTAACACAGTAATCGGTTGCAAGCCCTCCCACTAAAACGCAGGTTACATTTTTGCTTTTAAGCCATTCGATGAGACCTGTGCTTAATTTTTCTTTGAGGTCGTGAAAGCAAGCCCCATAAGGATGCAAGTCGGGTTCGACCCCTTTCCAAATGACATGATCATATTCTGTGACATGAGGAAGAGCAGGAATGGTTTCAAACCCTTGCGTTCCAGGCACCGCATGGGTAACCCAAGTGAGATCGGCATTGGGGTAATTAAGGGGTTGAAGCATTTTATCTGGGCTATCGACAACCCAAATCGCTTCGGCGGGGTGGGCGTCTTTTGTTAAAACGCGAAAATGCGCTTTTTGAGCTTGTTTGTTTAAAGCGGGGCCGATGGTGTCACCTTCTTCAACAGGTAATTCATTTGGGCAAAGTGGCGTGAAGGTTTTTTGTGGGTCAACATCGATGGAAGCAATCATTTCGTGTCCTTACAAAATTTGATTGAGCAGATGATCTGCTTTAAGTCTTTTTATTCTTTTTAGAAGCTTTTTAACATTTGGAGGGTAATGCTCTATTTGTTCAATCTCTTTGTAGCTCCTTACGAGTTGCGTATGTTGAAGGATATGATCGATTTCTTTTTGGGTTTGCTCTTTCATCAGTTTTTGTTGGTCATGTACCAAAATAGCATTTTCAAGATCCAGCTTCCAAGCGCGGGGATTGAGATTATTTCCTGTCAGTAACATGTAGGTTTTATCGACCCAAATCCCTTTTAAGTGAAATGTATTATTGATATGTTTCCAAATATGAATGCGCAATTTACCCGCTACAATCGATTTCTCATTTCGGTGCGCAAAGTTACGTAAATTCATTTCGTAAAGGTAAGGCAGACCCGAAATGCTTTTAAAGGCTTCCGTCGGGGGGATGTAAAAATCGTTGGCCGTTTTATCACCGACAATCAGGGTGACATTCACACCTCTTCGGATGGCCCGTTTTGTTTCTCTTGTGATGCTGCGTGGTGGATTAAAGTAGGGGGTGCAGATAATAAGTTCATCGTGGGCGCTGGCGATAAGTTTACAAATTTGAGTGTTTAAGAAATTCTTACGCTTTCCTAAGCCCAGCATGGGTGTTAAGCCAATTTGGTCATCGTTAATATGTTGTGGAATAAAGTGATAGCTGGAGCTTTGTAATTTAGCGCGCAACTCACGGATGGCGGGTTTCAATGTTTTTGTTTCGGGACGATTTTCTTGAGATAAACAGGTTACAGCTTTGCTATTAGAAAGGGTATCAACAATAAAGTCAGCCATCGAATCAGCCAAAGCTTTGTTGTTTATTACATGGTAACGATCATAACGGTAGCGTTCATTTTGGGCTAAATAAACGTCATTGATGCTTGCTCCGCTATAGATAACCGTGTCATCAATCACAAAACCTTTTAAGTGCAAAACACCAAAAACTTCATGGTTTCTAACGGGGACACCCAGTACCTCTATCTGGTGGGTGTATTTTTGTGCATATTCGCAATAAAGTGCGGCATTTCCGTCTGATTTTCCCGCACCAATCAAGCCTCGTTGAGCGCGGTGCCAATCAACAAAAACCTTGATATCAAGAAATGTTTTTTGCTGCTTGGCTTGATAAAGCGCATCTAAAATAGCACGTCCTGCTTCATCGTTTTCGAGATAAAGCGCCACGATATAAATACGAGATTTAGCCTGTGATATTTCGAGAAGGAGGCGCTCTCTAAAGCGTGCTGCCTCGAATAATGTTTCGAATTTATCAGGGTGATGCGCGATTTTTGGAAGCGAATCAATCATTAGTTTATTCGCACTGGCTGAATTCATTGTTACCTCATCGTCTTCGACGCAGTGTCATGTTAATGCAAATCAAATCTTGGATTATACCCTATCAAAAGTTCAGCTCCGCTTTGTAAAAGAGGGGGCTTGTTTGTCTAATTGAGATTGATTTGATTTTTAGTTTAATAAAAGCTTTGAAGATACATGATTTAAGAGCATGTTAATACGCCAGATTTAACTTATACCCATTCGATTAAGTCGTTACTCAGAAATTGCGCCGGAAAAACCACTGAAAACAAGGTGTGAATTGTCGATAACGAGTCACTCTAATTGAGAAATTTATAAGGATGTTATCGGTAATTTTAACAAGCAAGAATGATCAAATTTTTAATGGGATTGGTATTATGCCCAAGAAAATTAAAGATGCAGATAAGCGAGCGCCAAGGGAACCCTGTCAGCATAGGTGAGCTCTATGATTGGCCTTTTTCAGAGCAAGCAAGCTTGCATTAAAATGGAGGCGGGGTAAATCGAAGATCAAATTTAAGAGCTTTGCTCTTTGGCGAGTTGAATGGATTTAATTTATTGGAGGTTTTTTTTTGAGGTATCAATTCAAAGTGGATGCGATAGTATAGCGTTTTAATCTCCTAGCAAATAAAGCATATATTCAATGAAAATTCTCCCTCAGACCTCGCTTAAATCTTTTCATACTTTTGGCTTAGATGTTCAAGCTGAAAAAATTATTCAAGCCGATACCGTGCAAGATTTTATTCAGATTTGGGAAGGTTATTCGAAAGAGCCCAAGCTCCTTGTGGGAGAAGGAAGCAATCTGCTTTTTTGCGAGAACTTTGAAGGGATTATCATTTTAAACCGCCTCAAAGGGATCGGCTTGAATGAAACTGACTCCGCATGGCATTTAGAGGTTGCAGGAGGCGAAAATTGGCATGATTTGGTTTGTTGGACACTCGATAATGGAATGCATGGGCTTGAAAATCTGGCTTTAATTCCGGGCTTAACGGGTTCTGCGCCCATACAAAATATTGGCGCTTATGGTGTTGAATTTAAAGACCGCTGTGAATATGTTGATGTTTTGATGCTAGAAACGGGTGAGGTGAGGCGTTTTTCTTGCGATGAATGTGAATTTGGGTATCGTGACTCTGTTTTTAAGCGCCAGCTGAAAGAAGGTACGATCATTGTGTCTGTGGGGCTTATTTTGCCTAAATCAGGATTATCGAATTTAGAATACGGTCCTTTGGCGCAATTAAAAAAGAACCCTCATTTAACCCCGAAAGACGTTTTTGATAAGGTGTGTGAGATCCGAAGAGAAAAATTACCCGATCCACTACAAATGGGCAATGCAGGGAGCTTTTTCAAAAATCCGATTGTGAGCCAATTGACTGCAAAAACCTTAAAAGAAAAATATCCAAAGATGCCTTGTTATGAGATAAGCGAAACAGAGGTTAAATTAGCTGCGGGCTGGTTAATTGAAGCGGCAGGCTTAAAAGGGCGCGTGTTCGGAGGGGCTGCGGTACATGAGAAGCAAGCTTTAGTTTTGGTGAATAAAAATTTAGCAACGGCGCTTGATGTAATCTCTTTAGCACGCATTGTAGTCGAAACCGTTCAGGGACAATTTAATGTACAACTTGAGCATGAAGTTCGTTTTATCGATAAAAATAAAGAAACCCGTTTAGCGTCATTATGAAAGCGAAGATCTTCTTTTGAAGCCTGTATTGAGTGAGGGGGGCTTTATTCTTGTCAGCGTTGAAGCTGCAAGGTTCTTGGCTGCACTCGCAAAGCGCTCTTAAATAATGCGTTTATCTTTAAAACGCGTTGCTTACAGTCTCCCTGCAACATCAAATATTCTGGGTATAGCAAAATTATTTTTT
>CAMRBZ010000283.1 GCA_947040595.1 uncultured Enterovibrio sp.
GGTCTAAAATCATCATGAAAAAAAGACCAAGACGAACGCCATATTCAAGGGATTTTAAAATCGGTCAGTGCTCGTCGCCTTTGAAGCGGCTTAGGTTTTAGGTGCGCTCGCAAAGCCCAATCACATCGAACATCGATGCTGAGGGGCTTTTTATTCTTGCCTTCAACCTGCAATCTCAAATAGCTTGGGTATATACCCGTCGCCTTTGAAACTGCGTGAGTGTTGGCAGCTCTCCCTCAACCCAATCAGATGGTCAATCTATGCTCAAGGTGTTCACTCGTTTATAGCAGGGGGCGCAACGTCAAGTGTCCTGGGGATAGGCAATAAAACTCACCAATATTCGGCGTTATTTAATGCCTGTACACAAGAAGAATGCGCGCTGAAAATCTCAAGGTCATCACTGATTAAAGAGCGCGCTAACCAGCCTTCTGGATAAGTTAAAGTGAAAGGCGCTTTCACTTTAGCTTCATTCATAAATGCAAACCCCACTTTCCCATAATATTTGGGGTCGCCGTAGGTAAAGACATATTCTCCCCCGCCTTGTTTTAATGCATTTAACCCAAATTCAATGAGTTTTTGCCCCACGCCTTTATTTTGATGCTCGCTGTGCACAGCAACAGGCGAGAGCAAAAAAACATTTTTGGTGTTTTCTAGGATAAGAGGCGTAAAAATAATGCTTCCGACCACCTTGTCATTTTGTATCGCCACAAACACATGCAGCCCTGCGGGGTCGGTTATTGTCATTAGCTCGTAGGCCAATTGTCCGATGATTTCACCTTCTTTCTCCCCTTCGGAGTTTGAAAATGATTGGGTAAACATCTCTTTAATTTCGATTATTTGTTTTTGTTCAAAAGCGGAAAATTTCATTTTATGTCCTTGTTTCATTTTTTAAGATGGAGGCGATGATTGGGCGCAGTGAGGCTAGCCAAGCCCTACGCAGCGTCAAAGGTGACGGGTATATTCGTATTTTGAAATAGAACGTCAAAACCCTAGACGGGTCAAGAATAATTTTATTTCAAATCATACTGTTTTAAAAAAACCATGACCGCTATACTTCTTTCCCTTCATTTCTTAAATTCAAAAATACCCATGCCTGCTACTTCTCTTTCTGCTCAGTCCGTTATCGTACTCGACTTTGAAACCACGGGTCTGTCTCCCAACATGGGAGACCGAGCCATTGAAATCGGGGCGGTGAAATTAAAAAATGGTAAGGTCGTTGAAACATTTCAACAGCTTATGGATCCTGGATTTAAAATAAGTTCTTTTATCGCGCATTACACAGGAATAAGCAATCAGATGCTAAAAACGGCGCCAAAATGCAGCGAAGTCATGACAGAATTTGCCACCTTTATTAAAGGAAGTCATTTGGTGGCGCATAACGCCTCTTTTGACAAACGCTTTTTAGATGCAGAGCTTGCGCGTTTAGGCCTGGTTTATTCTGGGCAATTTGCCTGCTCCATGCTCATCGCCAGACGCTTAATTCAAGACGCGCCTAGCCATAAACTCGGTGATCTCATTCGACATAAACACATAGAGCACGACGGGGTGTTTCACCGCGCTTTGGCTGACGCACAAATGACCGCTAAATTGTGGATGTGTATGATTCGAGAATTAGAAAAAAAAGGGACCTTAAACCCCACTTTTGAATTCATGCAAAAAATCAGCAAAACCAATAAAAATGCATTTAATTCAAAGAAAAACTTCTTTACTTCATGATGGAATTTAATTTCGACTTTTTTAAAATTTCAAACGTTTCTTGCCAAAGAGCCCTCAAACTTTGGCTTTAACCTACCCAAAATATTTAACCTTGCCGCCAAGCGAACCAGAACGAAAAGCCTCTTAGCATCAATCTTCTATCTGATTGAGCTTTGAGAGCGCAGCCAAAAACCTAAGCCGTTTCAAGGCGACGGGTATAAACCCAATTATTCAAGCTCCACACTGGAACTGTGTGCAATTTTACGGGTCGGAATTAAATGTGCTCGCACACTTATACCCAAGACACTTGAAGATGCGTGCCTGCGGCAAATGAGTGAAGGCCCTGAGCATAGATTGACTCTGTGATTGATCTTAAGCGAGAGCAGGCAAGACCCACTCAGTTTCAAAGGCGACAGCGATACATACGCTAATATGCAGAGCGTCATGGCTTGCAAAATTTAAATCATTCAAAAGGAAAAGCACATGGCATCCACACAAGATCAAATTAACAACGCAAAAGAAGTCGTTGCATATTATACGCTCGCAGCCACGGGGACTGGGGCGATCCCTGTTCCTGCGGCATCCGCTGCCATCATTGCGGAAAACGGGCTAATGATAGCCCACATTGCAAGCAAGCTCGGACAAGCCATTGATATACAAACTGTTATTACGTCATTAGGCATATCAGGAAGTTTAAATATTGTTGGCCGTAATTTATTTGTTGAAGGGGCGAAATTGCTCTCATGGGGGGCAGGAAGTATTTGGGCCATCGCCGCTCTATCTGCTTTAGGTGCAACCACTGCAGGCGTTCAAACCTACATTTTAGGCATGCTATCCATTGAGATAGGAAAAAATAACGGGGAGGCGTTAACGCAAGAAAAGGCCAGTTTGGTTATAGAAAAAGCAAAAAATAATTATGATTCATTTACAAACGAATGGAAGAGCAATCCCCCTCTCAAGCCAACGTAGATTTACCCATAGGCGCCACCTTTAAAGATGCAAGTAAACGGCAAGAAAAAAAGCCCCTGAGCATAGGCGATCTATGTGATTGGGCTTTGAGGAGGCAATCAAAACCGAAGAGCCTCAAAAGCGAAAGGCATATACCGACTCAATGACTGACTTAAATGGGTATAATGCCTGACTTATTTCACAAAACACCTTCTTTTAAAGCTGACGAAAAAGAGCGCGCCCAAGCTCATCGAGTCTGCGCTGCTCAATCAATCCAAATACAAATCATAGTGCTGGTCACTCAGCTTTAAATTATCCAGAGAATTGAATTGGAAATGAAGATGAGCAAACAAAATATCAGATAATGTATACAGATTCTCTTTTATCCGATAAAAAGGCATGTTTGAATATTTTCTATGTAAAATGCAAGCTAAATCATTTGATCTGTAGGCATAAATCAAATTCTGACTCATTTTGAAAAGGGCATCTTCCATACATACATGTAAATCTTCTGAAAACATCACTGGTAGCTGGCTCAATGTATTCCTCATTGCCAGCTCAAATGGCACATTAAAATGGTAAAAAAAACATTCCACTAACTGGGCTGCAGTGCATGTTGCGAAATCAGAGCTCCTCATTTTGCTACACATTACCGCTCGAAAAAAGCACAGACCGTCACCTTTCATACAAAGTACCCTTCTCCCATTGTCTGTATAGATTTCCCCTGGTTTGGGGGGAGCCTTGGGGGATCTTTTTTCTGTTCTTGGCATTTGTTCTTTAACGTTCATTTGAGCAGGATGCCTTGGTGGCTTTCTGTGTGATTCTTTTTTCCATTCCTTCCGGGGTGCCTTTTCGGCTTTTTCCTCTGAAGATTGAAAAGAGAGATTGCGTCTTTCAAAAATAATGGGCTTTTTTCTTGAGGGGGGTTGATCTCTTCTTGCATCCATCGCACTGTGAAATAACGGATATTTTACAGAATCCCCCCTCGATTCTGGGTTCAATGCGTGTGATTTTACTGGGGGGTGTCCATGGCGATTCTGATATATTGGCACAGGCAATGATCGAGGCGCAGGCTGAAATTCACGCCCATGCGGATGACCTTCTCTTGGGTCAATCTGAAATACAAGCCCATGTCGCTTTATATCTCTTGAGTCTAAGGGGGATCTGTCCGCATTCTGAGGTCCATACGGTCTATGCATTAGGCGAAATTCATGCGTATTCTGATATGCTGGCATTGGCAGAACGCTTCGGTTTTGCTGATCTCTTTGCTTTTCCTGGAATCGAGGCGCTTCTGAGGATCTCGGCTGATGCGGG
>CAMRBZ010000284.1 GCA_947040595.1 uncultured Enterovibrio sp.
AGGGCATTGTTTATCCATCGATTCAGTTTGTCCGTTTTCCTTTTCAAACGACCTGTCCTCATTCATCAGGGTTGCTCGAAATGTGTTATCTCCTCGCTTTGTGATACTACGCCACATTTCATGCCTTTAGGTTCTAAATTGCTTTGGTAACAACGCCGAGCGCGACCGAGAGACCTTTTGCAGAGCCAAATTGTTGTCTTTGAGCATTCAATCCTTCAAGCGCAGCGCATTCTCGGGTCAAGCCCGGACAGTGTCATTAAATGCTGACAGGTCGTCTCATGGTGCGCCCTGTTAATCCATTTTTTGCGTCTTCGACATTAATTTGGAGTTCACCTCTTTAAAGGCGTTCTCTTGTTTAAAGAACAAGGTCCTATTTTGCTATACCCAAGACACTTGAAGTTGCGTGTAGGCGGGGCGTGAACGAGGCGTTGCCTCTTCTGAAGAAAAAAAATAATTTGTGAAGAGACGGTTTTTTCTGTTGAGACAGTGGCCTTATTGAATGATATTCAAGAATCTTGAATGTCTGAGCAGATCCTATTCCCCCCTTGTTGTTCTGCTTCTAATCGTAAAGCGTCCGTTGTTTTTAGGATACTTTCTGAATTCATTTTGGCGTGAGGATCTTCAAGAGAAGAGACTCCGATACTGAGGGTGATTTTACTTTTTTCTAATGTATGAGAAGTAAATTGCTGTTGGCGAATATTATTTTGAAGTCTTTCTGCGACAACTAAGGCGTTCAATTTGTTTGTGTGTGGCAGTAAAATCGCAAAGTGTCCTTTTTCAAAATAAGCTAAAAGATCAGAGCTTCGTTGACATGTTTCTGCAATTAAAATACCGACCTGACGCACATGTCTTCGAGTGATTTCATTTCCAAAATGATGAAGATAAGACGAATAATTGTCGAACGAAAGCAAGAGTAAAGTGACGGGATTATTGTGTCGTATTGTCCTTCGAAGCTCTTTTACGAGCATTTCATTAAAATAACGCTTGTTCGATAAACCGGTCAGATCATCCAGTGTGCTCACTTCTTCTAAATGTTGAGTGATATCTTGTAAGGATTCCTGATTGAGATCCAATGCGTGGGTCAGCTCTGTTTTTTCACCATTGATTTGAATAATGGTTTCTTTTTGACGTCGAGTGAATAAAAGAAAAGACAAAATAAAAGAAATCAGAGTGAAGAAGATTGCAATGCAGCTTACCACTTCGTATTTATATTCTTCCCAAATCGGTTTCTTTTCATTGATGAAGCCTGCTCCTTCAGGAAGCAATCCTTTGTCTATTCCGTATTTATCGATCATTTCTTGATCGACAACATAAACTGCCGGCGCTGTTTTTTCTTTTGGAAGAGGGGTGTTTTGTTCGGTTTCAAGAATTTGCAGTGCGAGCTGCCCGGCCGCTTTTCCTTGGTGATAGCCGGTAATAATGAGACCTCCGACTACGCCATGGCCAAGATGAGAATCCCAAAAAGTGTATACAGGATGAGGTGTAACAGAAGAAAGAAAACGAGCAGTTTCGGCAGGAGTGAAGTCTGAACCCTCTTTCTTTCGTAGGCGCTCATTTAATGCAAAAACAAGGCTATTTTTAGGGAGATGGGAGAGGGTGTTGTATAGCGCTTCTTGAGAGGGATCATTTATTATATTCATTGAATATTTTTTCTCAAATAAAGGCAGGAGGGATTCTTTTAGGTAGGTCATTTGATGTGAATTTTTTTCGTCAAGAGACTGACCAATAAAATACAAATGTTCTGTATTTGGATGCAAAGATAAAGCGATTTCTATGCCTGTTTGATAGTCTGTTTTTTGTGAAATCCCCGTTGTGTTTTTTGTCATGGATGATGGATAAGAAGAGGGTTCGAAAAGAGAGGCATAAATAAGAGGTGCATCTTTAAATAACTCATTTTGATAATGGCGGGCAAAATGAAATGCGGATTCATCTGAAACGACAATAAGATCGAAAGAAGAGGTCATTTTTTTTAGTTTAAACAATTCAGCGATGTTTTCTTGGATAGCTTCAAGAGGGTGTTGAAGTGTATCTAAGTAGGTAATTGAAAGGGTGATAGGCATTGGCGAAGTCGACAGCTTGTCACGTAAACCATTTTCGACAGCATCACCCCAAAAGTCGCCTCTGTGGTATGAATTAATAAAGAGGATATTTTTCTCGTGAGGAGAGGTGTCATGGATTTCTTCTGATTGAGCAGCTGGAATTAAAACGAAGGAATGAGAGAGAAAAAATAATATACAAATGAATGTATGAGGCCGTTTTTTTTCTGAATGATCTTGTGTCCGCATCCTGCGATAAAAATTCATTGGAGTTGTTCCATAAGATATTTTAATACTAAAAGTAGCACTTTGATTATAAAGTGTGTTGAAAATCAAACAATGATAGGGTGGGGGGAATACTGGTGAGTCAGATCCATTTTTCCACGGAGATATTTTTAATAAAATTCTCCGTGGGTTTATAAGACATGACCTTGTGTCTTTTATCGTCTTGCTTGGGTATTTAAGCCCTTTTTTTTGGGTTGCGTTTACCGATAAAATACCCAAGAGCAAACGGAGCAAAGAAAATGACGATAATGAAAATAATCAGATAGATTAAAATACTGGTAATTAATTGTGTGAGTTCGCCAATGGCTTTTTCAAGCACATTTTGTGCAATGGTATCTAATCCTTTGGTGATATTTTGACGCTCCACAGCCACCATTAAACCAATGGCAATTCGTTCTCTTTCGATTAAGATCTCCAATGCTTTTCTCTCGTCAGATAAAAGGAGCAATTTTTCATCTGTTTGTTTGTCGACGTTTTCTATGATGGGGTTCAGAACCTCGCCCATTTCGACTGCCAACATTCTCATATATTCAGGATTATTGATTACATAATCTTGAAATTTTTCAGAAGCCTGATTAATCCCCTCAAGTGTTGCATTGAATGAATCTGCATTGAGTGCACTGTTATTGGCGATAAATTCTGCTTTCCAGGTGAGTATTTTTGGACTGACACTGGAAATATTACTTAATCTATCGGATAAATCGCTAAGGGCTTCAGGCATTGTGCCTGAGGTTGAAACGGCTTCTGACTCTTCTATACCTTGGTATTTTAACCACTCTTGAAAGGCGGGAGTTCGCGTGAAGAGATATTCGGTAAAGAGATGTTCTTCCGCGAATTTTTTCACAAAAGTATTCATTTTATTAAAATCGTTTTTTGATAATAAACCTTTGGCAAGCGATTCTATTTTCTTTGAAAGAAAAAGAGAGGTATCGACTGCGATGTATTGTTCTTTTCCAAAGATTTTTTGACCAAGGCCTTCTGTAAAATATTGATTGACTTGATTGGCAAAGATCCAGGCATCGAGTAAAGCCGCCTCAGGTGAAACACGAAAAACGGATAACTGCATTCCTTCTATGGCATAAATCTTCCATAGAATGGCTTGATTATATTGATTTTTTGATTTTGATTCCGAGATGATGGCGTCAGCCCCTTTTTCGGTTTCTTTGAAGTATTGTGCTGCAAATTCACGTGTTAGAAGGCGAATATTAAGATCGCGTTGTGAGAAAGGGGTCGTCCCTGAATCAATGTTAACTGAAATCAATTCGCATCCGTTGATGAAAATGAGGAGAGAAAATGTAAAAAAGAACGTGAGTAGGCGAGACATTTTTTGATTCATGTGAATAAGAGGTTAATAACGCAGGATTTTATTGAGCTTTACTCACATTGTCGAGGGAAATCACATAGTGGGTTTTTATTTTGTATCTTGATATATAGATAGGATTATTTCTCTTTATTCACTGAAACATGAGTTTATTTTTAAGACGAAATTTTGCAGGGCACTTACCAGATATTTTTTAGGAGGAATCCTTACAAAAATCAAACCCACGCAGGCTTTAGCACGCGGTCTGTCATGAAACGAATATACCCGTCGCCTTTGAAAC
>CAMRBZ010000285.1 GCA_947040595.1 uncultured Enterovibrio sp.
TTGGGCTGAGAGAGCGCAGCCAACAAGCACGCAACTTCAAAGGCGACGGGTATATACCCAAGACACTTGAAGATGCGTGTATACCTAAAGAAATTGAAGTTGCGTGTAGTCGGCAAGTGAGTGAAACCTCTGAGCATCGATGGACTATGTGATTGGCCTGAGCGAGCGAAGCCAGCACCCACGCGCTTTCAAGGGCGATGGGTATAAATATTCTCATTAGGTTAAATGCACACTTAAAAACATTGCCTCAAGTTAAAGCTCCTCACCCTTCTTTTTTCATAAAAGAAAGACCCCTAATTAAAACCATCCCTGAAAGCGCCTAAGCCACGACGTACATATAGCGATCTAAATTAATTCATTCTGAAGAGAGTATTTAAAAATATGCAAACTAGAGTCACGTAAATGAATGAAAAGAAGCAATTAATTCTATGAATTCGATAAAATGAATGAGATGTAATGGTCAGCTATCTCGGGTAGGATTACGTATTTTCGTTATTTTTTTTGATAAGACTAATAAGAAAAGGTATATGTACAAGGCTGAATTGGCTGCGTATTTAGTGCAATGCGTGAACTTTAAATATGGCTTTACGTTTAAAAGCGCTTACTATCTTAGCCCTGAGACTGACTCATATAAAATTTATTTTTCATAAAAGGCGATAAAGTGGATGAAGGGTTGTAATGTCAGTTGATTTTTATAATAAAAATGCACAAGCCTTTTGTGATAGCACGAAAGATGTCGATGTTTCTTCTTTGTTGTTACATTTTTTGCCTTTGATTCCTGCGGGTGGGCGAATTTTGGATGCTGGCTGTGGATCAGGACGAGACAGTAAATACTTTAAAAATAACGGGTATCAGTTTGTTGCCATTGACGAGAGTCCCATGCTTGCTGAAATTGCCTCATCGTATATTAAACAAGAGGTAGAAGTCAGCACGTTTTTAAATTACCACTCATCGCATCGGTTTGATGGTATTTGGGCCTGTGCTTCTTTATTGCATATCCCTTCAAAAAATCTAGAAGAAAACATTTCACATCTTTGTTCCTTATTAGTTAAAGGGGGGGCTTTTTATTGTTCATTCAAATATGGTACTCAAGATAGGAAATGTGATGGGCGCTATTTTACAGATTGTGATGAAGAGCGATTAAAAAGTTTTATTTGTAACACAAGCGCTTCAATTAATAAAGTGTGGCAGAGTGTTGACTTAAGACCTAAAAGAGAGAAAGAACGATGGCTTAATGTCATTTTAATTAAAAAATAATAATAAGAAGAAAAAAATGAAATCACTGAACGAATTGAATAAGCCTTTATTATATGAAGGAAAAAAACTTACAGTCGGTGGCGCTTCTGATTCACTTTTGCCTAAATTAAAAAATGCGATTAATAATGCAAGTAAAATTGAGATCTCTGTTTCTTTTATTCAACCATCGGGATTGAATTTATTATTTGATTCTATGTTGGAATCTCTAAAAAGAGGGGCAGATCTCAGAATTCTTACCTCAGATTATCTCGAAATTACCAATCCGGTAGCACTGAGAAAATTAATGATTTTAAGTGAACGTGGAGCGAGATGCCGAATATTTGAATGCAAAAATCACCAAAGCTTTCATATGAAATCATATATTTTTGTTCGAGGTGAACAAAACGCCATTTTAGAAGGTTGCGCTTGGATTGGTTCTAATAACATCAGTAAAACGGCGTTAGTTGACAGTCATGAGTGGACATTGCGATATGATTATGAACCCTTAATCTATCCCAACTCAGGCATAGAGTTTGAGAATATCCGTGAGCAGTTCGAAGTTATTTTTAATAATAGAAACACGCTTCCTCTCTCACACGTTTGGATTGATGAATATATACCTCGTTATAAAAAAGCCAAATCAACTGTACAACTGGCATTAAGTAAATTTATTTTTGATGAAAAATCATTGGATATGCCAGTACCTCACGTTATTCAAGAGCAGGCGTTATCTGCGCTTCATAAAAAACGTGAAGAAGGTTACAAGCGAGGTTTAGTGGTATTAGCAACAGGAATGGGAAAGACTTGGCTTGCTGCATTTGATGCGAAGCAAATAAATGCAAAACGCCTTCTTTTCGTGGCTCATAGAGAAGAAATTCTTCTTCAAGCACAAGAAACTTTTAGCTTGTTAAATCTGGACGCGCACACGGGACTTTATAACGGCAGTAGAAAAGATGAAAAGGCACATTTCTTGTTTGCTTCAATCAGCACTTTAGGTAAGCAAGCTCATTTAGAAAGGTTTGAAAGAGATCATTTTGATTATATTGTTGTGGATGAATTTCATCATGCGAGCGCTGTGACGTACAAAGCCTTGTTGGCTTATTTTCAGCCTGAATTCATGTTAGGGCTGACCGCAACACCTGAGCGCTCTGATCAAGCGGACATTCTTTCTTTATGTGATAATAACCTTGTTTTTGAATGCAACCTTGTTCACGGCATTGATTCAAAAATATTAGTTCCCTTTGAATATTATGGAATTTCGGATCAATCTGTCGATTACCAAGAAATTCCGTGGCGTCACGGTAAATTCGATCCAATAGCCCTAGATGTTGTTTTTGCAACACAAAAACGGGCTATGCACATTTATAAGGGATGGAAAGAGAAACGTCAAAGCCGTACTCTTGCATTTTGTGTATCAAAATTACACGCTGAATTTATGAGTACGTATTTTTGTAAAAAAGGAATTCGCGCCGTTGCCGTTTACAGTGATTCTAAAATACGCCGAAATGAAGCATTAGAAAAACTCAATTCAGGTGATATAGAGATTATTTTCTCCGTTGATTTATTTAATGAAGGCACTGACTTACCTTCTATTGATACCATTTTAATGCTTCGACCAACGGCGTCTAAAATTCTTTTTCTTCAGCAATTGGGGCGTGGCCTGCGTCAATCACCCGAAACGAATAAGCGTAAATTAGTGGTACTTGATTTTATTGGAAATCATTTTTCGTTTTTAAATCGTCCTGCAATCCTCTTTAATGTAAATGGAATCAATAAGATCTTAAGCAGCTTATTGAACCCTCAATTAGCTGAGGGCTGCTTTGTTAATTTTGATCCTGCTTTGGTGGATTTCTGGGAGAAATTAGCAAAAAAAATCCGAGCTTCAAGCATTGAAGATTATCAAGAGCTTAAGCAGCAATTAGCCCACAGACCATCAGCGACAGAATTTTTCAGAAATGCTTATGATTTAATTAAAATGCGCAAGCAACACGGCACTTGGTTTGACTTGGTGGCATTGCAAGAAAACGATCTGGCTTTGCTTTCTATATTGAATATTTACAGAGATTTTTTATTTGATGGCATAGAAACCACTGCAATGTCTAAATCATTTAAAGCTATTTTACTTGAAGCCTTCTTGGATCTTGATGGTTTTAGAAATCCCCCGACGCTGAGCGCACTTGCCGAACATTCCCATAATGTCCTTTTTAGGCGACCAGATTTAGTTGATTTGGAATTATCAGAGGCCCTGAAATGCAGCACAGCGAAAGACAAGGCGTGGTTTACTTACTGGAAAACAAACCCCATCAAGGCATTTACCACAAAGAATAAATTTGGAAAAGCATGGTTTAAAATTGAAAACGACCATTTTATGCCTGTCTTTTCTTTAAAAGACAAGGAAGCAGATTTTTTCAAAAAAATCGTTCAAGAGCTTGTCGATCTTCGCTTGGCTCAATATCTTCAAAGAATGGGGAATAAGATTATAGAAAATCAACAGACATCGATAAAAGCCACAAGCACACCCAAAATAAACCCGAGAATAGCATCTCAAAAAGCCCTTGATTTTGTAGATGTAGAATAAGAAATACCTGGTTTTCATTAGGCTAAAATGTTTTTTCTATTAATTATTTTCTGTAAAAAGAGAACTTTCGACTCCGACACTTATGATATTAAGTGCTGTGAGATAC
>CAMRBZ010000286.1 GCA_947040595.1 uncultured Enterovibrio sp.
AGCCGCCGCATTCGAAATGAGCTGGCTAAAGAGAGTCAATTTGTAAATCGTAAGAAAATTATCCGTATTATGCGGGAGATGGGGATTGGCGCGCTTTACCCTAAGCCAAAAACAACCTCAGTAAACAAAGAGCATAAAATTTATCCCTATTTATTACGAGGGCTTGAAGTGAGATCTCCAAACCAGGTTTGGGCAACGGACATCACTTACATTCCAATGAAAAAGGGATTTTTATATCTGATTGCTGTTATTGATTGGTTTAGCCGCAAGGTTCTGTCATGGCGATTATCAAATACGATGGATACAGGTTTTTGCATTGAAGCCCTTGAAGAAGCGTTAAAAAATCATGGTCGTCCCGAGATCTTCAACACAGATCAAGGCGGTCAATTCACAAGCTTAGAATTTACGCAAAAATTGAAAGACAATGAAATACGCATCAGCATGGATGGGAAAGGCCGTTTGGCAGATAATGTATTTGTTGAACGTCTTTGGCGAAGCTTAAAATATGAGGCGGTGTACCTGAAAGCTTATGAGAGCCCCAAAGAAGCAGAAATTGAAATAGGAAATTATAGGGTGTTTTATAGTGAAGAGCGGAATCATCAAGGGCTTAACAACCTTACCCCTGATGAAGTCTATTTTGGTAAAGAAAAGAGCCTACTGTGAGCAAATTAATCACTTTGAAAATCTGATTTCGTATCCAGCGTATGGGTCTAGCTTACTTAAAGTCGCAATAAAATAATTAAAGCCATGTTTCCATGGCTTTTCTTTTTTAGTGCTGATGAGAACGTAAGTGTCCCTTTGTGAATGGAGAACTACTTGGGCCTGACTGGCCACTATCACAATCATGAATTATAGAATTCAGTGGATTAATTTTAAATTCAGCCTTATTCCCAAACCCATCAACTAAATCAATTTCGTAATAATCATACCCCTCATCGAAATCAAAATCTGCTCTAACGGCATGAAAACCTGACATTTGTTCCGCTTGAATGATGGCATCTTCTAGGGTGATATAAACCCCCGCATTAATCTTTTCAAGCCACTCTTTATTTACTTTTTCTACTTCTTTAGTCACAAAAGAATGGAATACGCCATCTAGATAGCCTGTTTTAACATTCACCAAAGCGCGGATCATTTCTCCAGTGTCTTGTGTTACATCAACTATATATATTAAATCTCCAAAACGCGGCTCTTCTTCTACTTCCATCGCTTTTGTACCAGGAAGATATTTTAAAGCAATCGAAATGGCATCTAAAATATATGGATTTGCACGGTTTTGTTGAACGTTTTGTTCAACGTTTTGTTCACTCACGCTTTGTACATTAGCAGCTTGAACTGCGCTTAAAGAACCTAAAAGGCTCAAACCAGATATAAGCAACATTGATTTAAAAAGAGGAGTGATTTTAAAAGACATAAAAAATAATACCTATTTATTTGAACTATCGGAATATTCTTCAAGTAATATACGCATTAAAGATTACAAAGACATCTTCCCTAAATTAAGTTTACGTAATAATTCACTCATAAAAACAAGGCCACCCATGATTATTTCCTTGATTTGTGTTCTTCAAATCGAAGCGAAAATACATATTGCGTAGGGCTGATAAAAACAAACCGACCCTTTGTGCCATGAATGGCGCGCTGGAGGTTCATGGATGAATTTATGCGTCTGTGCGTTTTTTTCTGCTCGAAAGCTCATCAAAAAACAACAAACCACTTACAACCACGTCTTTGAGATCTGATGTTTGAAAAGGCTGACGATCCCACGGGGCGTTTACGTACGTTAAGCCATGCTTTAAAAGCGCATTAAGGGAGAGAAGATAACTGAAAATGTTCGATGAGGAAATGTTAAGAGAATAAATGAGGGAAAAAGAAGGCAGGGCCTCAAAGGAAAATGAATGAAGCGTTATGAAGGGAAATTTAGCATTGTTTATAACATTTCTAATATTTACCGCCTGCTTCATGCGATGGGATTTTCTTAGATAACCCGTCGTTCTAAACATCCGAAGCAGGATCCAGCACAACAAGATGCGTTTAATAAAAATTGAATTAAACATCCATCCTCAGCATACCTGCCCACCTTCCCTTATCCAAAGTAGATATTTGGTTTCAAGAAGAAGCCCCCTTTGGACAACAAAATACAACGACATTCTTGATGCTTGCTCAGATGCATGGAACGATTTTATCTCAGACGCCAACACGGTGATAAAAATCTGCTTTCAAGGCTGGGTGAAACTGACCTGATCTTTAATCGAATCGGTATAACAGGCGCATTTCGATGAAATATGCCCGAAAACATGAATAAACAAACGCCAGTCTAGATCCAGGCCAACTCACGGAATTTAACTAAGGTTTCGCAGAAGTACTGCATTTGCGCTAGGGTGCCTATGGATAAGCGATTCCAACCTTGAGCATGATTAAAGGGGCGACCGACCAATATACCCGCTTGCTCCATGCGTTCCATATACAGCTGACTGTCTCCTTTCACCTGATGGAAGATAAAGTTTGTTTCACTTGGCAAGTAGCTTAAGCCTAACGCCGTTAATTGCGCATTCACCAGAGCTTTCCCCTTAGCATTGATTGCTAAACTCATGCTCACCCAAGCCGGGCTCTCAAGCGAGGCCTTAGCGGCAACACAGCCGATTAAGTTGGCATTATCGATGCTCGCTTGTGCTTGCATGGCTTTAATGATCTCAGGATGTGCAACACCGTAACCGACGCGTAATCCTGCTAATGCGTAGAGTTTCGAGAAAGTGCGGCACACGACGATGTGAGATTGCCCCTGCTTGATTCGGACAAAAGCAGATACAAAGTCAGGCTGCGCCACATATTCAACATAAGCTTCGTCAATAATAAAGCTCAGCTGAGATGACGCCTTATCGAGCCATTGATTTAAACTGCTTTGTGGCAGCAAGACACCTGTGGGATTGTTAGGATTGCATAAATATACAATCGACGGGCCCTTGTGGCATCTACTTTGGCCTGCATTTTAGCCAAATCCGTTTGCCAGTAACCGTCAAGTTTGACCTTAACCACCGAGATCCCGCGTGCCATTGCATAATCGATGATTACCCCATAACTAGGATCGGGCATCACCAGCTGACAGTTAGTTTGCGCGAAGGCATCTAGCGCCATTTTAAGCACTTCAGATGAGCCATTACCATAGATAAGCTGTGACTCGGCTAAACCTAATGACTGACTTAACTCAGTCATCAACTCACTACGGGCGCGATCTGGATAGCGCCATGCTTGAGGTAAAGCTTGAGTTATGGCCTGCTGGACTTTAGGGGCTAGCCCTAATGGGTTTTCATTAAAGTTAAGTGGGATGGCTTGGTCTGCTGTGAAGTTATCCGAAAAATTGTTCGTGTTGAGCGCGCTTGAACTTTGGTTTAGCCTTGTTCCAACACTGCTACAGCCCAGAGTAAAGAGACTGGCACCTAAACTAGAATAGAGAAATTTACGGCGACCGTTCTGCATGAATGCTCATTTATATTGACTTATTATTCCGAGATAATGAGGTTGATTTCATTTTCAAACCAGTCAATTTTCGTAAGTTAGTGATCTAGATCTCAAAAATATGTCGAGGAAAGGGGTCAAGTCCGTTGTTGCATAAGATGCCGCAAAAAACATAAGAGTCAGCGCTTTCCTTTTGCTAGAAACAACAAGGCCACCCATGATTATTTCCTTGATTTGCGTTCTTCAAATCGATACGAAAATGCATATACCCAAGACACTTGAAGATGCGTGTAGGCGGCAAGCGAATGAAGCCCCTGAACATAGAGCGACTATGTGATTGGGCTGAATGAGCGTAGCCAACACGCACGCAGCTTCAAAGGCGACGGGTATATTGAGCTGAGCAAAAAAG
>CAMRBZ010000287.1 GCA_947040595.1 uncultured Enterovibrio sp.
GAGGAGCTTGCTGTGATATTGATGACCGTCAAATGCTTTTGTCTTTATTTCAATCCTTTTGAACTCTTTTTTTCATTTCATTTGTTTTCCTTTTTTCTTATTTTAGCCTTGCGTTTTTTTGAAGAACCTTGTTGGCGACAGAGATGAAAATGCCTTTTAGGACGTCTTTTACAAGGTTTCGTCTCCTTTGACGCTGTGCGGGTGTTGCTTAGGCTCATTCAGTCCTATCAGATGGTCAATCTATGCTCAGGGGCTTCACTTAACTTGCCAAGCGCAACTTCAAGTCTCTTGTGTATAACAAATTCGAATTTATCTGTGAGAACTTAAATTCTTCTTCTTCTTCTTCTTCTTCTTCTTCTTCTTCTTCTTCTTCCTCCTGCTGACAAAAAATAAAATAGTTCTCTTTTGCACTTATTGTATTGCTCCAGTATCAAGATGAAATGCATTTTTTATAATATTTTATTTGTTTTAAAAATGCAGCAAAGATATAAAGAGGTTGATTGTTTTTGTAAAAAAACATTTCTTATTTGAATGATTGTAGCGTGAAGTATACTTAAGGGGATAAGCAAATAAATAAAGACGCCAATAAACAGCCAAATCAATTTAGCCCCTGCTTGATCTTTAAGGTATAAATTATTAAATAAAAAAATACCTTATTACAGCTGTACCCAAAGGAATTGAAGATGCGTGTAGGCGGCAAGTGAGTGAAACCCCTGAGCATAGATGGACTCTATGATTGGGTTGAGCGAGCGAAGCCGATACCCACGCAACTTCAAAGGCGACGGGTAGAGGGTTTTTCTAAAGCGAAGCATGGGCAACGCAGGCTCTGTATATGAAATGCAATCTCAGTTTAACTGGGCGATAAAGTGCATATTCAAAGTCAGCTTATTTTTTGGAAATATAATTTAAGTAAGGCATATATAAGAAAGGATCTGACTTCATTTAATTAATCGATAAATATAATGATTTGATGCTAAGAAACGAGATGAATAATGAAAGCAGTTATTTTAAGAATGATATTTAAAATGGAAACACATTATGAATTTGAATGGTTTTACACCGAATGCCCCTCAAGCGAATGCTTCTATACCCCTGCCAATAATCGATACACCAGAAGGTGCACAGGGGCAAAGAAGAAACAGTCTCGTTTTGCCTTTAAATATTACGGGGATTATTCAAAGCCCATTGGATATGCAAACAAATTCGACGGCGAGCACGCGAGGTGTACTGAATACAAATAATCAAACGAGCAGTCAGAGGCCTGGGGGCACTTCAAGCACGACACTGCAGCCAAGTGAGCCTCCTCCTCGAAGACATGTGACATCTTCGGCTCATTTTTCTCGGGCAATAGCGGCGAGCTACCCTCCCCCTGTAGCGCCTACAACATCGTTTTTAGCTAATTGGACTCCAGCCCCTTCTAAGCCTCCAAAAACACAGAACAAACAAAAACCACATAACGAAGGGGGCAATAATTCACAAAAGAAAGTAAAAAAAGAGGCCAATCGAAAAGCGGCACGTCGCACTCAAAAAGAGGAAGGTCGCTCTCAAAAAGATCTAAAACATCAAGATTCGGGACCCGCATCCCAAGCGGGCCCTTCAGCAAGCACAGGCTCTGGGTTAAGATTCAGTCCAAGGCAAGCAGTAGGCTCAGCTCCAAGGCAAGGCGTTTCGGGTGCAACGCAAGCGCCAAGCTCTGCTGCAAGACCTTCTTCAAGTTCGACTTCCGCCTCTGCTATTTCGCCTTCGACTTCCTCTTCTTCCTCACCTCAAGCACCAGCTCAAACTCAAGCCTCAGCTCAAGCACCAGCACCAGCCTCAGCCTCAGCCCAAGCACCAGCTCAAGAACCAACACCAGCAGCGGCACCAGCAAGGGAATTGGGTGCGAGACCTAAAATCAGAAGCGGATCTTCGGGCTCACCGCAATCTTCAGCGTCTTCATTGTCTGCGCAATCACCGCAATCCCCACAATCCCAGAGCCAAAGATTGACTCCACACCCTCCAAATCTTCAGGACGAGCTAAGAGCCGAAGGCCATGAAGGCCGAATCCGCCGAGATGCAGGGCGTTCAGAAACTGCAGCGAAAGTGAAGCATAGGAAGCAAGTTGAAATACCTCAGGGCTCTGTAATTTGCTCAGCAAAGACGAATGGAAAAACCGGAAATGACGAAAAAGTAAGAAAGTACAATTATTTTCAAGGGGAGTTCCCTAATCAAGAAACCGTCCCTTTTGACGAGGCAAAAGCCAAGTGCGATAGCATGACCAAAGAAGGGGGAAAGGATTGTAAAACTCAGGCAGAAAAATTGTGCAAAGGTTTATTTTCGCGTGTGAACACAAAAGAGAAAGGTGAATGCGACAAGGTAAAGGACTATGAAGGCAGCAATGGACGTAACCTGAACGACTGGCAAAAAAGTTTGGATTGCACGAATGCGCAAGAGGGAGCTGGAGCGGGAGCGGGAGCGGGAGGAGCTGGCAGCGTACAAGGCGGCGCGGGGAATGCGACTTCTTCTACGCCTCCCGCAAAGGTGAAACATAAGAAGCAAGCAAAATTAGCACCTTCCTCATTGGTTTGCGGGAGCGAAACCAATAGACAAGAGGGAGACGCTAGGCGCGTTACTGGATACCGTACACTGGCGCTCAATCTTCCTACAGAACAATTTGTTACGGCAGATGACGCTCAAGCTGCAATCAATGCAATATTTTTTGATCCAAACCAGTCTTATTGCTCTGCGCAAAGTGATCTCTTGGCAGAACAATGGACAGCTCGCGTTGACACTAGAAATCCAGAAGAATGCAAAAAACTCAAGAACTTCAGTCAAGGTCAAAATTCATGGCAGAGTAACCTTAATTGCAATCCGAGCACCACGCCTGCGCCTGCGCCAGCTGCGGCTGCGCAAGCTGTGCCCGTTGCGGCTGCGCTCCAAGCTGCGCCCGCTATGGCTGCGCCCGCTATGGCTGCGCAAGCTGAGTCCGCTGCGGCTGTGCCTTCTAGCACGCCAGCTGCGGCAGTTCAAAGCACAAACACAAGCACAAGCACAACCATGAGCCCTTCAGAACCCACCCAAAATTGGAGGGCGACTTTAAATTATGCGCTGAGCCTTGTGTCTGTTGCTGGGGTAATCGGCAGTGTGTACGCTCTGTGGTCAAAGTTACGTTCATCTACCAAAGCGAAAGAAGGGGATCTAGAGGACGGAAATAAATCGAAGAAAAAGGTTACGAAGGCAAGCCTTGATGAAGTACAGCCATTGACTCAAAATGGAAAGCAGAATGCGCCTGACCCTAAGAAGCGAGACGACAAGTCAGATGGAAATGGTAGTAGTGGAACTGGTACTGGCACTGGGGGACTACAGCAGGAAAGCAGTGTTTAAGCACGCGCGGCTTTCTGTATGATCTTGTTTTCGCCGAGGGGCTTGAGTCATTCTGCAAACCATTTTTAAACAGAGCCTGAGGTGAAGCCCTGACCTCAGGCTCTGCATCTGTGTACATTGGTGTAAGAAGGCGAAGAGCTTTAATAAAGAAAAAGAACATCTTCCAAGGCGGTTGTTCTAGGGCTTCATGATCATGATCATGATCTAGAGACATTTTCAAGTGTTTTTCCATTCCCGTGGCGAATGATTTTGTTTATTTTTATGGATGTTTTCTTTGGTTTAAATCTCTTTTTAAGGTAAATCCCTTTATTTTTCGAGATAAAGCATCTTATTAGAGCAAGAATTTGACATACAATGGACCCTCGAATTTGACGATGCTGGCGGGTTTGCGCCGCCTCGAAACCCAAGCACCGACAGCGTCTAGGCTCATGGCTCATAGCCCATGAATCATAGTTAATAGCGCATAGCCTCATAGCTTATGGGTTTCGCTTACAGG
>CAMRBZ010000288.1 GCA_947040595.1 uncultured Enterovibrio sp.
AATACACCCAAAGCACTTGAAGTTGGGCACCTACGGCAAGTGAATGAAGCCCTTGTGCATAGAAGCCCTTAAGCATAGATGGACTCTGCGATGGGGCTGAACGAACCGAAGCAACACCCACGCAGCTTCAAAAGCGACGGGCATACATAAAAATAATGGGTTCTTCTCCTCTGTTTTTTTAGAAGGCAGCATGAAATGACCTCCTGTATTGCAGGAGGTCATCTTTTTATACGCAAGACACTTGAAGTTGCACGCCTGCGGCAAATGAGTGAACCTTAAAAGCATAATAGATGGACTCTGTGATGGGGCTAAATGGGCCCAACCAAAACCCAGCCAGGTTCAAATCGAGGGGAATACCAAGATCGCATTAAGAGCCAGAGTTCCATCTCATCACAAGCCCGTTTTTAGTTTTCAAATGCGACTCAAATTACAATTTCTGTTAGAATCCCCCCTGTTCACCAGTCAATCATGATGATCAAGCTGGGTTGACCTAAGACTAGGAATTATTTTGACTAATAATGATATATTACGCCGCATTCGTTACACCTTTGACTTCAATGATAAAGAAATGGTTGATATTTTCGCTCTTGCAAACACAAGTGTTACCGAAGAGCAAATCATCTCTTGGCTAAAAAAAGAAGAGGATGAGAATTATATAAAATTAAACAACACTGATTTTTCTATGTATCTAAATGGTTTGATTAATTTAAAACGCGGTACCCGTGAAGGTGAACAACCTAAACCCGAATATTTTTTGAACAATAATATGATTTTCCAAAAATTACGCATTGCACTTAATCTAAAAGCCGAAGATATTATTGATATTTTAGAATTGGTTGATTTTAAAATAAGCAAACATGAATTAAGCGCATTTTTTAGAAAACCAGACAATAAACATTTTAGAGAATGTAAAGATCAAATTCTCCGTAATTTCTTAATGGGTATTCAGCGCCAATTAAGACCTAATTCAACCCATGTTTTCCAAGAATAAAATATATATTTACTGTCTATTTTACGATTAATTCCTGCCACCTTTGAAGCTGCGTGGGTGTTGCGCTTTGAGGGCGCAGCCAACACCCCTCCAGCTTCAAAGGCGACGGGTATAAATTCCAACACTCTCCGAAGTATTGTTGTTTGAATAACTTTTCATATTACTTTGAATAAAAAATCGTTAAATTAAGGAACGAAAAATGAACAATAAGCTGGTTCTCGCAACAGGAAATCTTGGGAAAGTCAATGAAATGGCCGACTTACTCCAAGGTTTTGGTTTTAATGTGCATGCGCAAAGTGAATGGCAAATAATCGAGGCCGAAGAAACAGGTCTTACATTTATTGAAAATGCCATTATTAAAGCCCGTCACGCATCAAAAGAAACAGGCCTTCCCGCCATTGCGGATGACTCCGGTTTAGAGGTTGATTATTTAAATGGGGCACCCGGTATCTATAGCGCCCGTTACGCGGGTGAAAAAAAAGGAGATCAAGCCAATATTGAAAAATTGCTTGAAGACATGAAAGAGGCCGCTCCGGCTCAACGCAAAGCACGTTTTCACTGCGTCTTGGTTTATCTTCGACATTTCAATGATCCTACACCGCTTGTTTGTCACGGGATTTTAGAAGGTGAAATTACCCGTCAGCCCTCTGGCACCCACGGATTCGGATACGATCCTGTCTTTTTCATTAAAGAGCAAGGTTGCACAGCAGCGCAGCTTGAACCCCAAATAAAAAAACAAATATCACATCGTGCTAAAGCATTAAAAATGCTCTTTACTGCATTAAGTAAAGAGAAAAAATAATCCCTTATGAAAACAGCCATTCCCCTCAGCCTTTATGTTCACATTCCATGGTGCGTACAAAAATGCCCCTATTGTGATTTCAATTCTCATACCCAAAAAGCACCGATACCGGAACTCGAATATATTCATGCCTTGCTTGACGATTTAAATAAAGATTTAACGCATTTTCCCGAAATAAAAGAACGTCCATTGCATTCAATTTTCATTGGTGGCGGAACGCCAAGTCTGATTTCGCCTCAAAATATCGCCACACTTATCAAGGGTATAAATACGCAATTTGCCTTTAATGAAAACATTGAAATCACAATGGAAGCCAACCCTGGAACCCTGGAAGCCAATAATTTTTTAGCCTATAAAAAAGCAGGTATAAATAGAATTTCAATTGGCATTCAAAGCTTTGATAATGAAAAATTAGCTCGCCTTGGCCGCATACATGATGCAGAAGAAGGAAAGCGTGCAGCAACACTTGCAAAGGATGCGAAAATCCCAAGCTTCAATCTCGATTTGATGCATGGTTTACCAAATCAAAGCCAAGCAGATGCACTCAATGATTTAGAAGAAGCCATTTTACTCACCCCCACACACTTGTCTTGGTATCAGCTCACAATAGAGCCAAATACCCAATATTATTCGAATCCTCCCCAACTCCCAGACGAAGATGAACTCTGGAATATCTTCACCCAAGGAGAGGCACTTTTAGAGAAAGCAGGCTATATACAATACGAAACATCGGCCTACAGCAGAATCGGTTACCAATGCCGACATAACTTAAATTACTGGCGTTTTGGGGATTACCTTGGGATTGGCTGTGGCGCACACGGTAAAATAACATCTCAAAACGGGAGCATCTTTCGCACGGTAAAAGTGAAACATCCCCGGGGTTATTTAGACAAAAATAAAGATTATTTAAGTGAATTAAACGAAGTAAACAAAGATGACCTGCCCTTTGAGTTCTTCATGAATCGATTTCGTCTATTGGAACCCTGCCCAAAATCAGCGTTCATCACACACACGCAATTGGCATTAAGCGCGATAGAAGCTCCCATTCAATGCGCTATTGAACAAGGTTTTTTAGAAGAAACAGCCACCGAATGGCACGTTACAAAAAAAGGGCGCTTATTTTTAAACGACCTTATCGCCTGCTTTTTGAGTGACGATACTCAAGAGATTTAAAAGGCGACGGCTATATCATTTCAATAAATAATTAATGTGATATCAATTATAAATTTATAAGATGATAAAAAACTCAATCTTGTATATTATCGACTCAAAGAATTGATCATTGGAAAACAGCAATGAAAAAATCAGCCTTAACAAGTTTATTCTTTGTCATTACAGCCACATCTTTAAGTGTTCTTGCTAATACCACTCCCCCCAACGGCGGGGGATTCTCTGGGCCAGGCGCGACTCAAATTCCCAGTACTGTTCGTGAAATCAAAAATTTAGGTGTTTTTGTTGACGACACGGATGTCACCTTGACCGGTGTCATTACGAACGCATTAGGGAACGAAAAATACACATTCCGCGACAGCACGGGCGAGATTATCGTTGAGATTGATAATGATAAATGGTTTGGCTTAAAAGTAGATCCAAATACAACCGTCATCATTAACGGTGAAATTGACAAAGGTTTTAATGGCACGAGCGTGGATGTAAAGCGCATTCAAGCAAAATAACCGCCCTTTTTCTTTCATTCAAAATGGCGTACATTCAGTACGCCTTTATACCCAAAGGAATTGAAGATGCCTGTAGGCGACAAGTGAGCGAACCCCCTGAGCATAGATGGACTATGTAATTGGGTTGAGCGAGCGAAGCCAACACCCACACAACTTCAAAGGCGACGGGTATATATACTCAACCTCATTGAAGCTGCGCCTAAACATCAAAAACGCCTCTTATTAAATACAGATCCTCCCCTTTTCATCCTCAGAATTAATTTTTTAGACGATTCGACTCCACTGAAAAATCAATAAATCAATCCGTCATCCGTCGTTCCGCACCATATATTGATTTATTAGAATTTACCTTTGAAACTCAAACTGAAAACACTATTTTTCACCTAG
>CAMRBZ010000289.1 GCA_947040595.1 uncultured Enterovibrio sp.
TGTGAATGTGAAAAGGATGGGGGGTTTTTCCTTTTTCTAGGTCTATTTTTCATTTCCTTAGGGCGCGTATATTTTTTCTTTTTTAAGTTGCGTATCATAGAGTGCTATTTCGGAAGGCTTTTTTGGACGGTGTATGATTTATAAATTTTTTGAACGCTTGACTCATGCGTTTCCCTCGTTAGAGCCAGAACAGCCCCCCCGTGAATTATTATCTTTTTGCAGGCATTACACGAAAGGTTTTGAAAAACCGCTCATCCTCATGTCGTTATTGACCGCATTGATTGCATTTGCTGAAGTGTCTTTATTTGGTTTTATGGGGCAATTGGTGGATTGGTTAACCCAACAAGATCCGAGTACCTTTCTCGAACAAGAAGGGGACACCTTGATTTTTATCTCGGTGATTGTGGTGATTGTGATGCCTTTGCTGGTGGGGCTTCATTCCCTTTTGATGCATCAAACCTTGCTCGGCAATTACCCGATGTCGATTCGTTGGCTTGCGCATTGTTATTTATTAAAACAAAGTGTGAGTTTTTATCAAAATGACTTTGCAGGGCGCATTGCAACCAAAGTGATGCAAACGGCGTTGGCCATTCGCGAAAGTGTCATGAAGCTGCTGGATGTTGCCGTGTACATCCTTGTTTATTTTATGAGCATGTTGTTTTTGGTGGCGCAGGCGGACATACGCTTGATGATCCCTCTGCTTATTTGGCTTGTCAGCTATGTTGGGATCCAATTGTATTTTGTTCCTAAATTAAAAGCCGTTTCAACAGAGCAAGCCGATGCGCGCTCTTTGATGACGGGGCGCATCGTCGACAGCTACACCAACATCAGCACCGTCAAGCTTTTTTCTCATACAGACAGAGAAACCGCGTATGCCCAAGAAGGGATGGAAGGCTTTCTTGACACGGTACATCGCCAAATGCGTTTGGTGACAGGGTTTAATATTTCAGTTGAAATCATCAATTATCTCTTGGTCTTTGCCACTGCGGCCATGTCAATTTGGCTTTGGTTAGGGGCCTCTATTTCTGTAGGCGCCATCGCGATTGCAGTGAGTTTGGCATTGCGTATCAATGGGATGTCAAAATGGGTCATGTGGGAAATCGGCTCTTTGTTTGAAAACATGGGCACCGTGATTGACGGAATGAAAACCCTTTCAAAAGACGTTGAAGTGACGGACAAGCCCGATGCATCCCCCCTTGAAATCACCCAAGGTGAAATCGCCTTTAATGACGTGAGTTTTCATTACGGTGAAAAAAAAGGCGTGATTGAAGGGCTTAATTTGAAAATTAAACCCGGAGAAAAAGTGGGTTTGGTGGGCCGCTCTGGGGCAGGGAAATCCACCTTGGTCAATCTATTGATGCGTTTTCATGATGTTGAAAAGGGAAGTATCACCATTGATGGGCAAAATATTTCAGCGGTGACACAAGATTCTTTGCGGGCCAACATTGGCATGGTCACTCAAGACACCTCTTTGCTTCATCGCTCTATTCGTGAAAACATCCTTTATGGGGATCCGAATGCCGATGAAACAGCTTTACTTCTGGCGAGCAAAAGAGCACATGCGCATGATTTTATTCAGTATCTTTCCGATCCTCACGGCAATACAGGGTATGACTCCCAAGTGGGAGAGCGAGGTGTGAAGCTTTCTGGTGGGCAACGTCAGCGTGTGGCCATTGCACGGGTCCTTTTAAAAGATGCACCGCTTTTGATTTTGGATGAAGCCACATCGGCCCTTGATTCGGAAGTGGAATCGGCCATTCAAGAAAGTTTGTATCAATTAATGCAAGGAAAAACAGTGATTGCTATCGCCCACCGTTTGTCCACGATTGCAGCCATGGACCGCCTCCTTGTTTTAGATCAAGGAGCTGTGGTTGAAGAAGGGACACATGCAGAGTTGATTGCCAAAGGAGGCATTTATTCTCAGCTTTGGGCCCATCAAACGGGGGGGTTTATCGGAGCATGATCTGATTGTTCCTTTAAACTGAAAAAGAAAAAAAGGCGCCAAAGAGCGCCTTTTTTGTGTTTAAAGGAAAGCAAGGGGGCTTGGCGTCATCCTTTTAACATATCAAGGGCGATGGCTTCTGCCACTTTAATACCATCAATGCCCGCAGACAAAATACCGCCCGCATACCCAGCGCCTTCGCCTGCGGGGTATAAGCCTTGGGTATTGATGCTTTGAAAATCTTTTCCGCGTTTAATCTGAACAGGGGAAGAGGTGCGTGTTTCAACCCCGGTTAACAAGCTGTCTGGGCCAGAAAAGCCGTTTATTTTCTTATTAAAGGCAGGCAAGGCCTCGCGGATGGCCTCAATGGCATAATGTGGCAAGCTTGCGCTTAAATCCGTCATTTTTACGTTGGGTTTATAGGAGGGCTCAATCTCTCCCAAAGCGCCGCTTTTTTTATTCTTTAAAAAATCCCCGACACATTGGGCTGGGGCATCATAATTGGAACCCCCCAAAATATACGCATTGCGTTCAAGCTCGCGTTGAAGAGCAATGCCTTTTAAAGGATCATTGTCAAAATCTTCTGGGGAAAGCCCCACCACAATGGCGCTATTGGCATTGCGTTCACTTCGAGAATATTGGCTCATTCCGTTGGTTACAACCGACTCAAGCTCGGACGTGGCGGCCACCACAACCCCGCCTGGACACATGCAAAAGCTGTACACGGAGCGGCCATTTTTACAATGGTGCACCAATTTATAATCCGCAGCCCCCAATAAAGGATGCCCTGCATTTTGACCAAAACGGGCTTTGTCGATGGTTTCTTGCTTGTGTTCAATGCGAAAACCGACAGAAAAAGATTGGGCTTCAAGGTAGACCCCTTTGTCATGCAGCATTTGAACGGTATCGCGCGCACTGTGTCCTATGGCGAGGGCGACATGGGCGCTTGCGATGAACTCCCCTGTAGAAAGGGTGACGCCGGTGACTTTTTTGTTTTCAATATTGATTTCATCAACCCGGGTCTCAAAACGGATTTCACCGCCAAGTTCAATGATTTTACTGCGCATTTTTTCAACCATGGTCACCAATTTATAGGTGCCAATGTGGGGTTTACTGAGGTAAATGATTTCTGAAGGAGCCCCAGCCGCCACAAATTCTTCTTTGACTTTGAGCCCGAGAAAACGCGGATCTTTGACTTGGCTGTATAATTTTCCATCAGAAAAGGTGCCTGCGCCACCTTCACCAAATTGAACATTAGACTCTGTGTTTAATTCACGGGTACGCCAAAAACGAAAGGTGTCTTTTGCTCTTTCATGAACTGACTTTCCACGCTCTAAAATCAGAGGCTTAAATCCCATTTGAGCCAAAATAAGGCCGGTAAATAAACCGCAAGGTCCCATGCCGATGACCACGGGACGATGGGGTAAGTTGGGAGGAGCTTTTGCCACATAGTGATAGCGGGTGTCGGGGGTTTCTTTTATCTGATGATCGTTTTCAAAAGTATTGAGTAATTGTTTTTCATCCACATTTTTTAAATGGATGTCTAACGTATAAATCAAAACAATGTCGTTGCGTTTACGGGCGTCATACCCTCGTTTAAAGACATGGATATGAACCAGTTGATCTTGAGTAATGCCCAATTTTGAAATGACAACATCCTTCAAGGCCATTTCATCGTGATCTAAGGGTAATTTCACTTCATTAATGCGTATCATTTTGTTTCGTCACTCGTTTTTTTAAAAACATTCAAATCAGGAATAAATTCGAGCAATAATGCGTTTCATCGAGAGAAAATACCAGACTTTCACGCATAAAAATCCTTCTTTTCGTTCTTTTTATTGCCTCTAACGTGAAGAAGGAGGTTGCACAAGGTCGATTCAAAAGGGGCTCGCTCTTGTCT
>CAMRBZ010000290.1 GCA_947040595.1 uncultured Enterovibrio sp.
CCACCATGGTGAATTTGAATTTAACCAAAGAGCGCCATCCTGAAGTGAATTTCCGCTCCACCAGAGAGCATTGATTTTTTGTTCTTTTAAAGGGCATTGGCTTTGATCTTGTATACCCAAGATATTTGAAGTTGCGCACCAGCGGAAAGTGAGTGAAACCCCTGAGCATTAATGCACTGTGTAATGGGGTTGAACGAGCGCAGCCAACACCTACGCAGATTCAAAGGCGATGGGTATATCCTGCCTCTCCCCCTAATAAAAAGAGGGGGAGGCGAGGGAGGGGCTGGGTTTTAAAAGCATTAAGATTTTCAGTTGTCTGTTTTTGAGGGAGAGATCAGGCCTTCGGATTTGAACCTTGTGATATTCTATTTCAACTTAAATGGCCACGCTGTCCGTTTTTTATCGGAGAAATAATCTTGAATCGTCTAGGTGTTTTTGAATTTGGCAGTCGTTGGTTAAAAGTTGATTTTCACCTTCATACACGCGCGGACAAAGAATTTAAGTATTTTGGTGAAGACAACGATTATTTAAAGAAATACATTGATTCACTTCATCAAGCGGATATTGGCCTTGGGGTCATATCCAATCACAATAAGTTTAATTTAGATGAGTTTAAAAAGCTTCGGAAAAAAGCGAAGCAACGCGAAATTGGCTTATTAGCAGGTATTGAACTTTCGATAAAAGATGGCCTATCGGGGGTACATACCTTGGTGGTTTTTTCTGATGAATGGTTTACGAATAAAGAGAATAAAAATTACATACAAGATTTTATGAATGTGACTTTTTCAGGCGTTCCCAATTTTGAAAATGAAAACGCCCGTTCGAATCAGGATATCATTGAAACTGTACGTGAATTAGACAGATTTAATAAAGACTATTTCCTGATATTTGCACATGTAGAAGCTTCGAATGGTTTGTGGGGAGGCTTAGCGCCTGGGCGAATAAAAGAACTTTTCGAAAATATGCCGCTTCGACGCAGAGCCTTGGGGTTTCAAAAAGTTCGCACTCATGATTCGCGCGTTATTATTCAGCAATCATTGGGTGAGGCGTATCCTGCTGAAGTGGAAGGATCTGATCCTAAAAAACTGGAAGATATCTCCCTTCAAAAAAATGCCACTTTTTTAAAATTGGGTGCATTGAGTTTTAATGCAGTCAAATTTGCTTTGTGTGAGAGTGGATCACGCGTGAAATCGAAGCCCCCTCAATTGAAGCATTCCTATATTCGTAAAATCCATTTTGAAGGTGTGGGGAGTTTAGGGGGGCGTGAAATCTGTTTTTCTCCTGAGCTTAATGCCCTTATCGGTATTCGTGGCAGTGGAAAGTCGTCGGTGCTCGAAGGTATTCGTTATGCCTTGAATATTTCTTTTGGTGAGACCTCTTCTGATTTGCAATATAAAGAAGGTTTACTTCAGCATTTATTGCAAAGCGGGGGAAAAATCACCATAGATGCGATGGATAGGCACGGTTTACCTTATCAAATAATACGTATTTTAGGAGAACGTCCAGATGTTTATTTTGATGGAAAAATACAACCGGGCGTCTCGATTCAAGAAACGGTATTGCATTTTCCTCTTTATTTCGGTCAAAAAGATTTATCAAATTCAGGGGCTGGTTTTGAAAAAGATTTGATAGAGAAGTTACTGGGGGAACGTTTACACCCAGTACGTCAAAAGAGAGAAAACGCGGTTTCATGTGTACAAAGTGGCGTGGATCAAATTAAACGTTTAAACAAAACCGTTGAAAGTAAAGAAGAATGGTTGCAAAAAAAACAGGATTTAGAATTTAAATTAAATGTTTATCAAGAGCATGGTGTTGAAGACAAGCTGCAAAAGCAAATGGACTTTGAGCGTGACGAGCGTAAAGCACAGAAAGTGATCAAAGAAACACAGCATTATTTGACGGAGTTAAATAATGTGATTGAAAGCGTTGAAGACGATCTGAGAAATCAAATAATATACACCTCTTCCCAAAACCTCTCTTTTTTTAATGATTTTTTTAGCACTTTTAAAACCGTATTAGAGAGTTTGGATAGCATCAAATTGCTTTCCGATAAAAATTTAAGGGTTATTGAGCAGTTAAATCAAAAGCTCACTTTTTTTCAAGAGAAAAAACAAGCATTGAAAGATGAATTTTCTCAGATTGAACGCCATTTAGCAGGGGAACTTAAAGAGGCAGGCGCCCAAGCAATCAGCCCAGAAGAATTTAAAAAGATTAAAAGCTTACTGGAAAACGTGGAGCAGATGCTTCTTTTTATCACAAAGAGTGAAGATCAATACACTCAGCTGCACCACAATTTGTCGCGTTATTTGAATGAACTGAATGCATTGTCTCTTGAGGAGTTTCAGGAGATTGAAGAGGCCTTAAATAAAATTAATCGTCTGGGATCCCCACTTAAAATTCTGCCTCAGTTTAAAGCGGACAAACCGGCCATGTTGAAATACATTCAAGATTTATACCGTGGGAGCCGTATTAGAGAGGCAACCTTGAAGAGTGTGGTAGATGAATTTAGGGATTTTAGCGAGGTATTTCAAAATAAAAATAAACTCCAAAGCATGCTTGGCAACACATTTGATATCTTTTGGAGTTATTTTGAAGAGCATCTTGGGGCTTTATTGGCTTGGCAAGTTCCTCATGTTTTTACCATTGAATATCATGGTAAGCCATTAGCGCATCACTCATTGGGTCAGCGCGCTTCTGCTTTGATTTTGTTTATCTTGAGTCAAAGAAAAAATGACGTGGTTATTATTGATCAGCCAGAAGATGATTTGGATAATCAAACGATTTACAACGATGTCATTAAGCTTGTCCTTGAATTAAAGCCCAACACACAATTTATTTTTGCAACCCACAATGCAAATATACCTGTGCTTGGAGATGCAGAGCAGATCATGGCCTGTGAATGTAAGGATGATCATATCGATATTTTTTCAGGCAGCATTGATTGCGTTAATGTACAGAAAAAAATAGTGCGCATCATGGAAGGAGGCACTGAAGCTTTCGAAAAACGTAAACAGGTATATGAAGCATGGAAATCGAAGAACTTTTAAGAATAATGGCCCATGGCGAAGATTCAAAGCACCAATTTAAAGCCAATGTGACCCGTTCAGAAAGCTTGGCACAAGAAATGGTGGCTTTTAGCAACTCACAAGGTGGCGTTGTATTGATTGGCGTTTCTGATCATGGGGCGATTTCTGGCTTAACGAGTGACGATATGGGGCGTATTAATCAATTGGTTTCAAATGCAGCAACGGAACATATGCGCCCTCCGATAAGTCCTATCACTAAAAATTTATCCTTGCCTGATGGTATGGTTATGGTGGTTTTTGTTCCTAAAGGGATCAGTAAACCCTATATGGACAAAAGCCTTCACGTGTATGTAAAAAGTGGAGCCGATAAGCGAAAAGTAACGGCGCGTGAAGAGTTGCAACGTATGTTTCAAGCGGCGGCCTTGGTCCATGCGGATCAAATACCAGTGAATGCCTCTTCAGTTGATGATGTCGATTCAGATTTTTTTGATGCTTTTTTTGAAAGAGAATTTCCTGAGCTGGATGTGGAGAATATTTCTCGTGCTCAGCTTTTGGAAAATATGAATTTACTCCATCGGGGACAGTTGAATATTTGCGGTGCCTTGTTATTTGCAAAAAAACCGCAGAATCGCCTTCCTGCTTTTATTGTGAAAGCCGTCTCTTTTCCGGGAGTGGATATCGAAGATGAGCAGTATCTTGACAGCCAAGATATTACGGGAAAGCTTTCAGATATTTACCAAAAGGTGTAACCTTCCGCCAAGTTAGCGTGATTTTTCAAAAACAACATAAAAAGCCTGAA
>CAMRBZ010000291.1 GCA_947040595.1 uncultured Enterovibrio sp.
TTGGTTTCACAAGCAGGAAGAAAAACGAAGTATTTATCAATCTGAAGAATGGTTGACCTTATTTCCTCAATTAAATACAGCGAAAAAACTGGCGCGTTACTTGTCCATTTCTGAAAAAGATTTGTAACGCCGATGCCACTTGAGCAAGAAGAACTTCAGCACTTATATCCAAGCCTCTCTGAGAATAATTGCACTCGATTATTGAGCTTATTGGATGAAATTGAATGTCCTCCAGATTGTCGTGGATTGCAGCTTGTTTTGGACTTTCTTTGTCGTTTATATAAAGGCTATCAAACGTATTTTAAACTGACATTTCGCTTTTCTTTTGATGATGACATCCTCTCTGAAACCGCGAATATCCACAAAGACAGGTTAAGCAGCTATTCAAATAGGACCATTGGCGAAGGCTGGAAAAGCGAGCGCCCCTTTTATGCCCTCTTGTTTGAGTTTGCATCCAAAAACACAGCTCATTCCTACGAAGGATTATTGTTTTTCATTCAGTTTTATTTTCAACACGAAAAACGCGTGGTGCATGAAGGACGAGAAGAACAAATCATGCGGGCCTTTCGCATGGTTTTTTTTAATGTTTTATTTGATCATCGTTGCCTTAAAAGCAGTCACCCCAAAGAGATTGCTTCACGCTGTTATCACCACGGTCAATTTTTGGTAAAACAAAAAAATGACATGCTCGATGTCCCCTCCAATAAACACGCCAATTTGAAAACTTACCTCTATGAATTAATGCACTTTTATCGCCTTGATTGGAAAAAAAGAGAACGAAAAGAATGCACGAAAATACATCATTTTCACGACAGATACAGCGGTAAAAAATTACACAAATTAATAGGGACTGACAGGCTTTATGCTTTTTCTTTATCAAGACGAAAAAGTGAAGAGGATCTCAACGAGGGCTTATGCCTTGATGAAGATTATCCCATCATTTCAATCATCGCCGAAAATCCAAGCAAAGAAGAAAAGCGGCCTCGATACCAACGTCCTTCTACCAAGTTGATTAACGATCCGAAAAAACAAAAAAAACAAGCCAAAAGGATCCGCGCTCAAGTGCGCCGAGGACACAATTTAACCCTTCTCAGCCGTACTTTACTTCAAACCCATGAACTCTTTTATTTATGCCAAGCACTCTTCACCCCAAACAAAGGAGGTTTGACTCTTGGGATAGCGGAAAGCGAGATACAAAAACTGATCTTTTTAATGTTATTTCTAGGGAGAGAAGCAGAGAAAGTCATTGATCTTACCTATATCACCGAGATAGAAGGTGACATGGGATTCTTACTTCAAGATAAAACCTGGTATTTAAAAATGCCTGTCATTGCGACCAGTTTGCAAGGGAAATACACCCATTCTTGTTCAACCTTGAATACCCAATCCTATTGCCTCTTGACCTTGCCCACCTTTGTCATTGAGAAGCTTCAACTCAACCCCAAAGCCAAAGCGGGAGAAGTGCTGATAAACACGGGGAGCCTCAAGACCCTTCAAAAATCCGCTGAACAATTTATCAAAAAAATCAATAAAAAATACCGTCAGCAAATGAGCCTCAGTCGGATCACCTGCTTTTTACAAAACCATACCCAAGCAACAGAGCAAATCGATCCGGTCTTTATTGAAATACTGAAAGGGGAAATCAATTACATTACCCGTGCTGCCAGACATTATGCTTGGTACAGCAGCCATGAAATCAGTCTCGCGACTCAGGCGTTGTGGCGGCGTGTTTTTCAATCCATTAAACAGGCTTTTCCTGCATTTAGTTTGCCTAACACGGTATTTCAAAACGACATCAATCATAAAGGGCAAATGAGGTTCGATTTTTCTCATGATGCATCAGAGACGCTGGGCGTCGGTTCTCCATTCACCCCAAAGCTCGCTGTATTACAAGAAAAAACCGCCGCTTTATTTCAGCAGTTAAGCCATTTCTCTGCGCCGCATTATCATTCACTTGAAGCCATGCTGAATTACCATAATCAGTACACCCTGTACACCGCCTTTATGCTTCTCGCGAGCACGGGTTATCGGGCCGTTCACAGCCCTTTGCCCAGCTTTAATTTATGTTTATTACGTTACGGTTTGCTTTGTATTTCAGACAAAGATGAGGCGCTCGATCATGCCCACATGCGTTTAGTCCCCATTCCCTCGGTATTGGCCACGCAACTGACCGATTATCTTGCCCATCTTAACGTGCTTGCCAGTGCCCTTTCTTTTGTGTTTCCATATCAAGCTGCGCATTTTCACAGGCACATGGGGATCAATGCGTATTTGTCATTGTCAGGACGCCTTGCCAAAGATCAGGTTTTTGAAGAGATAAAAAACAACCGCAATCAAAGTGCCATGTTGCTCTTTTGTGATCTGAACTCAACGGAGAAAAAAACAAAGCTGAACGTTCAAGCGATTTCTCCTGCAAGCCTAAAAGCGCGAGATCCCACGGGGATTGATTTACCCATTAATGCAGGACGTCACTACCTTCGCCGCTATTTAACACAGCAAGAACTACATCAAGAGCTCATCAAATTTCAGTTAGGCCATTGGGTGGCAGGAGAAATCCCACTGAGCGATTTTTCATCGTTAAATCATATGGACGCTGCCAAAATTTTAATCCCTCATTTAGAAACCATGATGATGGAAATAGGCTGGCAAGCCAAAAGCTCCATTTTAACGCGAAAGCGGCTGGATAAATAAAGGATGGCAATATCACGTCTTGAAGACATGTTAACCGATCCCTTTAAACGCAGTTATTTCAGTCTTGCAGCCAAAAATATCGACAGTTATCTACAGACAAGTAAGCTCACACTCAGCGTTCTGGATAAAAAGAATGCGATTGTTCGTGTCTATAAAAAAAGCATGACATTGATAGTTAAAGATAATCTCATTGAGCCGCAGAGCTTGCGTGCGCTAGAAACAAAACTTGCACCGCGAAACCAGCCTAAAGAAAAGCATTTTTATCAACAACTCTTGCAATTATTGCTCGTCCAGATAAATACGGTTTATGGACTTTCTATCCCCCCGAGCGCAACGTTCACCCAAATACAACAAGAGCAGCCAATTTTACATGGCGGCATTTTTTTAAACAGCGATCTGCACCAAAAACTCTATGATCTCATAGAAAACGAGCGGTTTCTTTATGCCTACATAGACGATCCCATTGCTTATCATGGTGTTCTTTGTTTGTGGTTGGCTTTAAAAGAAGGATTCGATAAACAGTCCATTTTAAAGGCCTTACTCACCTCCCCAAAAACCATTAAAAAAATCGGAGAGGAATGGGTTTTTAGCCTCAAACAAGAGCAATATTGGCTCTCTCCTTTTGCTCAGCTTTTATTGAGCGTCACATTCAGCCAAACAAAAACACCGCCAAGCCCACTCATTGCTATTAATCAGTTATTGCAACGGGAGCGCCTGGTGAACGGTATTGTGCCAGTGCGATGGAGTGACATTGCTGAAGCGATGAAAATTGAATACGCATTGACTCAAAATGCCTTGGCACATTCTCTTTCAACAGGCCGCCACAAAACCGCCCCGCTTTCTACGCCTCAGCTTCACCGCCTGCTTTTGGGAGAAAAGCCAAAACAAACGGCGCGTCAATCACAGAAGCAAACAGCCACGAGCAGGCAAAATAGCGCTTGGTCAAACACCCTAAAACACTCGCCAAAAAACAAAAAAACGCATTCAATTTTCGTCGATGAAAGCGTTGCCGAACAATTAAAACGCGTTCGCGCATACACCTCTCGACTTGAAAGAGGCGCACTAAAACAAAGCCTTAAGCTTTCAAGCGCCCTGCGTGATG
>CAMRBZ010000292.1 GCA_947040595.1 uncultured Enterovibrio sp.
CATTAATACAGATTAGGCACTTAAATCAATGTCCGAAAGTTTGGGACCATTTCTACCCACGTACCTTCAAAGGCAACGGGTATAAAACACGCTAAGAATATGAAACAAGGGTTTATCTGATTTTCAGCGGTGAACCAGTCTTTTGAACTTGAGGAACGATCAAAAAACTGGTAAAGATCATATTATTCGATTTAAATTTTCACCGTCAAACTTAAAAATATGCTTTTTTAAGAAGAAAATTCTGCGTTATGGTAAACATTTTGTACGTCATCGCAATCATTTAACATATCTAAAAATTTTTCAAACATGACAAGATCATCACCTGATATTTCAGTCATCCGTTGAGGTACAAACGTGATTTCTTCAATATCGAGGTTTATAGATAAAGGGGATTCCGATAAAGCATTTTTTACTTTAAAAAACTCTGTTTGAGGAGCAAATACCGTGATCACCCCGTCTTCACATTCGATGTCTGCGATATCTGTATCTGCCATCACTAAAGCATCTAAAACCACTTCTTCATCGCCTCCTTCAAATTGGAAAACGGCTTGATGATCAAATAAATGAGAAACAGCCCCAGGGCTGCCAATTTTTGAATTTGTCTTTACGAAGCATTGGCGAACTTCCATAAACGTACGGCTGTTATTGTCCGTTAAACAATCAACAATCACAGAGCAACCACCAGGACCAAAACCCTCATAACGGGCCACTTCATAGTTTTCACCGCCGCCACCACTTGCTTTTTCAAGTGCTTTTTCAATGATATGACTTGGCACTTGATCTTTTTTTGCTTTTTCTATCATGCGTTTTAAAGACAAATTTGAAGCCGGATCTATACCGCCATTTTTGGCTATCACATAAATCTCTTTGCCGTATTTTGAATAAACCTTGATTTTTGCGCCTTGCGTCTTCGCCATTGAGGCTTTACGAACTTCAAAACTGCGTCCCATTAGAATTTTTCTCTCTGATCTTTATATTGACTTAATGCAATTCTAACCAAGACTGCTTTACTTTTTCCAGTATTAATACACGCTTTTCTCACGTTTTGCACAAGAAGCAAGCAAACGAAGAAAAGTGGAATCCAACCCTGTATTAAAAAAACAAAAAAAAGCATTGATCTCTTTTTGTAAGGGTTATTTTTTTACACCTTTTCTATGTCTTTTTAATATGAAGACACTCTTCCTTTTTTCAGCTATACCCGTCGCTTTTGAAGCTGCGTGGGTGTTGGCTACGCGCGCTTTCCGCCCACATGCATCCTCAAATATTTTGGGTATAAATGAACAAAAAAAATGAACATAAAAGAGGCTTTCAAGTAATCTGTGAAAAATAATCTAATTTTCATCGCAAGCTAGCTGTTTCATTACACAAAAATGCCTGTTATACTCCCCGCCCATTAATAAGCCAAAAATTGTTTATATAGAGACGAGCAATGACAGACCTAACGAAGTACAGAAACATCGGTATTTTTGCACACGTTGATGCGGGTAAAACCACAACAACGGAGCGTATCCTAAAGCTAACTGGCCAAATCCATAAAACGGGTGAGGTTCACGATGGTGAATCTACAACGGATTTCATGGAGCAAGAAGCGGAGCGTGGTATAACCATTCAGTCTGCGGCGGTCAGCTGTTTCTGGAAAGATCACCGTTTTAACGTTATCGATACTCCGGGACACGTTGACTTCACAGTAGAAGTTTACCGTTCACTGAAAGTACTGGATGGCGGTATTGGTGTTTTCTGTGGTTCTGGTGGTGTTGAGCCCCAATCAGAAACAAACTGGCGTTATGCGAATGACTCAAAAGTTGCACGTATCATTTTTGTAAACAAGCTTGACCGCATGGGTGCAGATTTCTTTACCGTAACCGATCAAATTAAGAAAGTGTTGGGTGCAACACCGGTACACATGACACTGCCAATTGGCCGTGAAGACGATTTTGTAGGTGTTGTTGATGTTCTAGAACGTAAAGCTTACGTTTGGGATGACAGCGGTCTTCCAGAAAACTATGAAGTTAAAGATGTCCCAGAAGACATGGTTGACCTTGTAGAAGAATACCGTGAACTGATGATCGAAGCCGTTGTCGATCAAGATGACGACATCATGATGGCTTACATGGACGGCGTTGAGCCTTCTATTGAAGAAATCAAACGTTGCATCCGTGCGGGTACACGTACTTGTTCTTTCTTCCCAACTTTTTGTGGTTCAGCCTTCAAAAATAAAGGGATGCAATTGGTTCTTGACGGTGTGGTTGATTATTTACCTTCTCCTACTGAAGTTGACCCACAGCCTTTGACTAACCCTGAAACGGGTGAAGCGAATGGTAAATTTGCAATTGTTTCTGCAGATGAACCACTGCGTGCACTTGCATTCAAAATTATGGATGACCGTTTTGGCGCACTGACCTTTATACGTATCTACTCAGGTATGTTGAAAAAAGGCGATTCAATTCTTAACAGTGCAACGGGTAAATCTGAGCGTATTGGCCGTATGGTTGAGATGCAAGCGAATGATCGTAATGAACTCACCTCTGCGCAAGCTGGTGATATCATTGCAATTGTTGGCATGAAAAATGTGAAAACAGGCCATACACTTTGTGATCCAAAACATGAGTGTACCCTTGAACCTATGATTTTCCCTGAGCCTGTAATTTCAATTGCAGTGGCACCGAAAGACAAAGGTGGCTCTGAGAAAATGGGTATCGCTATCGGTAAAATGGTGGCAGAAGATCCAACATTCCAAGTTGAAACGGATGAAGAGACAGGCGAAACCATCCTAAAAGGAATGGGTGAACTTCACCTTGACATCAAAGTCGATATCCTAAAACGTACTTACGGTGTAGATTTGATGGTCGGAAAACCACAAGTTGCTTACCGTGAAACCATCACGAAAGCCGTTGAAGATAGCTACACCCACAAAAAACAATCTGGTGGTTCAGGTCAATTTGGTAAAATTGATTACCGCATCAAACCAGGTGAGCCAAACTCTGGCTTCACGTTTAAATCAAGTGTTGTTGGCGGTAACGTACCAAAAGAATACTGGCCTGCTATCGAAAAAGGTTTTGGCGGCATGATGAACACGGGTGTCCTTGCTGGCTTCCCTGTTCTTGACGTTGAAATTGAGCTTTATGATGGTGCTTTCCACGCAGTGGATTCATCTGCACTGGCCTTTGAAATTGCAGCTCGTGGTGCATTCCGTCAAACTATGCCAAAAGCAGGTGCTCAACTTCTAGAGCCTATCATGGCTGTTGACGTTTTCACTCCTGACGATCACGTAGGTGACGTTATTGGCGACCTTAACCGTCGTCGTGGGATGATCAAAGACCAACAAGCTGGCCTTACTGGTGTACGTATTAAAGCAGATGTTCCTCTTTCCGAAATGTTTGGTTACATCGGAACATTGCGTACCATGACCTCAGGTCGCGGACAGTTCTCTATGGAGTTCTCTCACTATTCACCATGTCCTATGAACGTGGCTGAAAAAGTAATTGCAGAACAAAAAGAAAGAAATGCTAAAAAGTAATTTTTAGTCTGTTTCAATAAAAGAACCGCAGATATTTCTGCGGTTTTTTATTTAAAGCTATTTACAAAAAGAGAAAAGATGCTCGTAAGCGCTTAATAAACCTCACGTTCCAAAGTTAAAAAGTATCGCGCATCCAGTTTCTTCTTTTGAAGGAGAATTGCGATGAAATTCAACCATAAACAACAACATTGGCAAGTCGTTATTGATCAACAATTCCAAAGCAATCTGACCCATGCCAAATTTTGTCAGCATAATGATATTAAA
>CAMRBZ010000293.1 GCA_947040595.1 uncultured Enterovibrio sp.
GACACAAAAAAGACAGGCATTCATTCGCTGTCTTTTTTTATTTCACGCCAAGGTATCAGGGGTTATTTTTTTAGCTTTGCCTCTTCAGCGCGTCTTCGGCGGATATCTTTAGGATCGGCAATCAAAGGACGATAAATTTCTATTCGATCACCATCACGCACGTGGGCATCCAATTTTACCATCCGGCTAAAAACCCCTACTTTGTTTTTTCCTAAATCAATCTCAGGATAAACGTCCAGAATACCGGAATGACGAATAATCTCTTCAACGCACATTTGGGCTTTCACACTGACTTTAAAAATACGCTGTTCATCAGGCAAGGCGTAAATCAGCTCAAGATGCAACAGATTGACGTCAGACATAAATCACTTTCGCACGTTGCGTAAAAGCATTGACCATGTTTCCCACCACTTCATTAAAAATTTGACCAAATGCAATTTCAATAAAGATATTTGAAAACTCAAAATCCAAATTCAATTCAACTTTGCATTTATTTTCGCCTAAAGCCCTAAAAGACCAACTTCCCCGTAATTTACGAAAAGGACCATTGAGAAGCTCCATTTTAATCACTTCTCCCTTTACCCATTTATTGCGCGTCGTAAAGGTTTTTGAAATTCCCGCTTTGCTCACATCAACGGAGGCTGTCATCGTATTTTCGTTCACATCTAACACGCGAGAGCCAGAGCAACCCGGTAAAAAGAGAGAATAAGCGTCAACATCATTGACAAGCTCAAACATTTGCTCAGCACTGAAATTCACCAGTGCGCTGCGGATTATTCGTGGCATCGTGTTTCCTCTTCAGTCTTTCGCATCATAACACTCGCCAAGGACTTTCCTCAAGAATCGGTATAACCTTGAACACGCTTTTCAACACGATAGATTGCATCAAAGCAAGAACAGAATTAACATTCCTTATCCAAGACAAAAAAATGAACAAAAACGATTTCCTCCCCTTTTCCCCCTACGTAAAATGGCGTGATTATGGTAAAGAAAAATTCAAATAAATCTGGCAGCAACACCATTGCCCAGAACAAAAGGGCTCGCCACGAATATTTCATTGAAAATGATTTAGAAACAGGGCTTGAGCTACAAGGCTGGGAAGTAAAAGCAATGCGCGCAGGAAAAGCAAACATCACGGAAAGCTATGTTTTCTTCCGTAATGGCGAAGCGTTTATTTCCGGCGTCACGATAACCCCACTGGAAAAAACATCGACACACATCGTGGCCAACCCGACGCGCATCCGAAAATTGCTGATGAAACGCCGCGAAATTGAAAACTGGATGAGTAAAGTCGACCGTGACGGGTACACCGTAGTGGCGCTCTCTCTTTATTGGAAACATTCTTGGGCCAAGTTAAAAATCGGTTTGGCCAAAGGTAAAAAACTCCACGACAAACGTGACAGCGTAAAAGACCGAGATTGGCAACGGGATAAAGCGCGGATAATGAAACACAGCTCACGATAACCTCTTCAAAATAAGGTTAAAAGCCAAATAACGATTGACGAGGCAAAAAATTATGATACATTTGTAGAGTATTCAGGGGCTGATCTAGGATTCGACAGGATCATGAGGGCTCGTGGAGCATGCCGAGGGACGGTTTGCCTCGTAAAAAGCCGTAAAAATATAGTTGCAAATGACAACTGTTTTGACTCCGAAATGCGCCTCGCGGCGTAAACTGTAGATTAAACCCCTACCGGAATCTCTCTTGCCCTAGCTTTCGCCTGTAAGACGGGGACCAACAAGGGATCAAACCCAAACAAGCTCGCGTGGAAACTTTGACTCGATAGTTGAAACGTTAAATATAATTCGGGTATGGCTTTGTGTGGCGTGTCTGTTCGCAGCACACTGACGAGAATAAAGACAGACTAAGCATGTAGTGCCATTAGTTTGACTGTTTTTGGACGCGGGTTCGACTCCCGCCAGCTCCACCAAACGTTTGGAAAAGGCCACCTCAGGGTGGCCTTTTTTATGCCTGAAAAAATGGCTTGATTGGGCAGAAGGAATCTAGCCAACACCCAGGCACCTTCAAAGGCGACGGGGATATCTGTTACAATGCGCGCCATTATCTTATTGATATCTTGATTAAGAAGCCTTCATGCCTAATTCTAATTTTACTCAAACTGCGGCCTTCATTTGGTCTGTCGCAGACTTACTTCGCGGTGATTTCAAACAATCTCAATACGGTCGCGTTATTTTGCCTTTTACTCTCTTGCGTCGTCTTGAGTGTGTACTGAATGAGAGCAAAGAGGCGGTTGTTGCCAAGGCCAAAGAAGTCAAGGCAATGAAGCTGCCAGAAGAGGCGCAGGAAAAAATGATCCTGCGTGCAACCCTTTCTTCTAAAACCCCTCTTTCTTCCGAAATAAACAGGGGCTTGTCCTTTTTCAACACCTCACCGATGAACCTCGCCAAGATGGGTCAAAGTGACATCAAAGACAACCTCGAAAATTACATTCAATGTTTCTCTCGTGACGCCCGTGAAATCTTTGAACACTTTAAATTTGATGAATTTGTGGGTTTACTCGATGACGCCAATCTGTTGTTTAAAGTGGTCAAGAAATTCGCAACAACAGATCTCAGCCCAAGCAAGGTATCAAACCATGAAATGGGCTTGGTGTTTGAAGAGCTCATCCGCCGTTTTGCAGAAAGCTCGAATGAAACCGCAGGTGAGCACTTTACCCCGCGTGACATCGTGCGCTTAACCACATCTCTTGTCTTCATGGAAGACGATGAAGCCCTTACACAAGATGGCATCATCCGCACTGTTTACGATCCAACAGCGGGCACGGGCGGCTTTTTATCCTCCGGCATGGAATACGTTCACGAATTAAACCCGAAAGCGGTGATGCGCGCTTTTGGCCAAGAGTTAAACCCAGAGTCTTACGCGATTTGTAAAGCCGACATGCTCATCAAAGGGCAAGACGTGAGCCGTATCAAGCTCGGTAACACCCTATCGAATGACCAACTGCCACGGGATCAATTCGATTACATGCTGTCTAACCCCCCGTTTGGTGTCGATTGGAAAAAAATCGAAGGCGAAATCAAAGACGAACATAGCCTAAAAGGGTTTGATGGTCGCTTTGGTGCAGGTTTACCCCGTGTCTCTGATGGCTCCTTGTTGTTCTTGATGCACCTTTTAAGCAAAATGCGTGAGCCTCACTCCGTCGATGGCACACTCTCCGATGGCGGCCGTATCGGCATCATCCTCAACGGCTCGCCCCTGTTTACAGGCGGAGCTGGCAGCGGTGAAAGTGAAATCCGTCGTTACATCCTTGAAGCGGATTTATTAGAAGGCATCATCGCCCTGCCGACCGATATGTTCTACAACACAGGCATTGCGACTTATGTGTGGATTTTATCTAACAAAAAAGCAACTGAGCGAAAAGGCCAGCCCTCTCGAAAAGGAAAAGTGCAACTGATTGATGGCTCGAGCCTACACGGCAAGATGCGTAAATCATTGGGCTCGAAGCGTAATTTAATGGGTGAAGACGACATTAAACTCATCACCCGTACTTTTGGTAATTTTGAAGTGGTTGATGCGACGGCTCTTGCCGATTTAGGCTTAGAGAAACAAGCAGAGCAAAAATCGAGCCGGGGTCGTCAAGCGTCCACCAGCAAAACAGCAGCGCCAAAAACTTTCGCAAGCAAGATATTTAATACCACCGATTTTGGCTACCGCCGCCTGACCATTGAGCGTCCACTGCG
>CAMRBZ010000294.1 GCA_947040595.1 uncultured Enterovibrio sp.
CTTCCTCTTCCTCTTCCTCTTCCTCTTGTAGTAATATTTTTGATTATATTGAAGAAGAACAAAATGAAAACAAATTGCCGCCTCTTGTGAAAATAAACAATCCTGGAGTCAAAGGAGGGAATGGGCAAGAGAAAAAACCACTCTATATGGATTATATCGGAGGAGAAGAACCTCATTTATTATTGATTGAAAACACATCGCCATTAGGTCATCCTGAAATCATTCTCCGTAATACAGAAAATGATTATGCATTAATTGGGGCGAAAATACAGACATTAAATAAAGAAGATAAAGACAAATTAAAAATAATTAATGAAAGAAGAAAAGCAGTTGGTTTGTCTGATATATCAGAAATAAAAATCTCAGCCGTTCCTATATTAAAAAAACAAGAAATTGAAAAATTAGGAAAAGAGCTTGTCTCAATGGGGTCTGATGAGATTAATAAAAACGGGATCCCCCGTGAATACATTAAAGAAGTTAAAGAGGTCTCTGAGGGGATGCACATTATTTCAGTTCGGGATGACACCAGAGGCGGCTTGGTCTTTCAGACTCTAGAGGGGGTTGCTTTTAGGTTATCGGAGAGCTTAGAGGATCCACGTCTTGTTGCGTGTAATGCCGATTATTTAAATTCAACAGGTGTTAATACGCAAGATGTTTCTCAATTAAAAGAGGCATATCAAAGATTAATCTTTAAATATGGTGCACCGTCCAATAATGCGGCCTTTGTTAGAATGAGTGATGGAGCGCAAGCAACCGCAAAAACACCGGCGCAACCCATGATATTCATGGATACCTTTGATAACACGCCATTATTCATACCAAGAACCAACGAAACATCTTATCGAACGGTAATGGTGGGTGGTTTAAAAGATCAATCTCAGACAACGCTTCAATTAACAACCATCGATCCTGAATCACAGAGCATCAATTCTATTCATTATCCTACTGATCTCACAAAAGTAGAGCAAGTCAGTACGCTTGCGTGCGATTATATTTCAATTCAAAAAAATCAAGCATATTTAACCTTGAGAAATGAAAAAGACAAAAAGGAAAATGAACTACCTTATTTGCCTGTGACGCAATTGTATTTGTTGCCACAAATACTAGAAGACGAAAAGGATAAAGTGACGCCTTTGGACATTTCTCAAATTATGCAAGATCAGTTAAAAACGATCACCTTATTACAGCCATCCCCCCTGGAATATCAAGACTCTTCAATTGGAGAGCATACACAGACAATCAACCTGAATGGTTCATTCGATGTTGATCAGATCACGGCGTATGTTTTGGAAGATGAAATACCGACAGAGGAAGATGAAGATAAAAACGAGAATTCTGCTACGGCCTCACCGATAACGCGCACAGCGCCTAAATTTGAAAAGAAAAATATCTATTTTGCAATCCCTAAAGCGCCCCAAGCAAAGACACTTCGATTTACTCAAATCACATCCGACGAGCTGAGCAAACATAATTTATTGATTAATTGTTTAGATGCTTTTGAAAATGGAGAGCTTAAAGAAAGCGTGAAAGATACAATAAAAATTAATGGGGTATCCATTCCCTTTGAAACATTAAAATCGCTTTCAAAAAATGCGAAGACAATAAAAGCCGATCTTCTTCTTGATTTGGAAACGGTCAATGAGGCTTCTGAAAGTGATGCTTGAATTGGAAAAAAGCAACATTTTTTAGAATGAAAATTTCGGAGATAGAAAAGATGCGTATAAACACAAAATCTCCAGCTCAAAGAGGGATGGTGGAATCGAGATTAGAGCAATTAGAAAATAGAATTGAGAATGTAAAAGCCTTAATTGAAAAAACAAAACAGAATCCTAAATTAAACAAAGGCGAGAGAAAACAAAAATTAAATAATCAAGAGCAATTACTCAAGGCTGCATATGAAGCTTATAAGCTGGAGTCTGAGAAATCTCTCTCTTCTGATGAGTTCTTAGGGGGATCTTTATTGGGGCAGGCCATAACGGGCGTTTTAACTGTGGCCGCTTTGCCTATTACCTTGGCAATGAACTTTGCAGACCGACATCCTTATTTGGCGGCCGGGATTGTGCTTGGCTCAACCATCATGGGGGCCATTGCCGATCCTATACAGAAGGTACAAGATGAAACGCAACGCCGTGAGCATCAAGCGGCTTCTTCCGAGATGGCTGAAGGAGATGATGGAATTGACCCTGGATCACCGTTGAGCGACAGTGGCGATAATATGGACTCAACAGAGCAAGAGGGGCAGGAGAATCCATTGCCATTTGATACAAGCGCAATGAAATTAGCATACCGTCACTTAAATTCGACCGCAGAGGCTGATGCGACGGTGCTGACCAGCATGAGTTTTTTGAGTGCAGAATGTGAAACGCGTGTGTTAAATCGTATTTTTAATGAGACGTTAACGGGATCGGCAGCAGGCTCTTTACCAACAAGCTCTTTACCAATAGAGCCGGAAACCAGCGCTTCACCACCTCTTCTTCCAACCCAAAACACGATTCAAAATGCGATAGAAACGAAGAGCATTTGGCATTCAAAACAAGAAGGGATACATCAACGTCAAATAAAATTCACCTTAGAGGAGCTAGGAACGGCCATTGGCGCTGCGCTTAATGATGATGAGGGATGTCTTCTCAATATGAGTATCGATCCTGACATCTTACCTCATCCCCCACCTCTAACGACGCAAGCTCCGCTGGAAAGTGATGGAATATCGACGCAAGTACCGAGGGGGACTGAAGCTACATCAGGGGCGCCTCCCACGCAAGCACCTTTAAAAGATTCAGCAGTACAATGTCGTCACATTAAGACTTCAACCCTTACCGGCTTTAATGGGAATGGAGAGCCGGTGTTCAATGCCGCTTTAGAGGTGTGTGACGAGGTTGACTTAAAGGAGGCGCAAGCCTCTTCATCGCCCCCTTCGACAAGTGCATCCGTAACAGAGCCTACATCATCTGATATTTCTTCAACAGCAAAAAAAGCGACGTTAAATTTTACCGCACCAGCACAAAATAGAACGCTTGCCTCATCATGGAATTCTACATTGGCGCAGAGCATGAGCGAGGAAGAAAAGGAGATGCTGAGCGAGAGTATTTTAAATATACGCGCTCAATTTTGTCCTCCTGATGTGACGCTCATGGGGGATCACCGCCTCTTTGAAAATAATGGCAGCCTCACTGAGGCACAAGGTTTAATGCAAGGGCTTGTTGGCGAAATTAGCAGGCTTTGCCCTGATACCAGGATATTTCCCATTGATTCATCAAATGCGACAGAGGCTTTCGGTTCATTGGGGCTTATACACGTTTTAGGTGATCTGATTGCTGAAGGGCAAGAACTTAATTCTCTTGTGATTGTTCAACCGAACGCACATTTTCAAAGCACGGAAGATGGCGTCTCTTTTCCCTTGTCTGAATGGGCTTTGGAGCTGACATCAAAAGGAATTCCCGTTTTTTCTTATAATCCTGATTCATGGACAGAAACTGCGGCGGATATGGGATATTTGGAGTCTGTAGCAAGCGTTGCTGAATTGATGGCAAGATTATCACCCGCAGTGGAAAACAGCATGAGAGAAAGAAGGGAAGCGGATGCTCCGCCCACGACGCCAGTCCCTGATACAACAAGGATTTCGACCACCGAAGCGACAATAACAACAGACACGACAAGCCCTGAAGCGACAATAACAACAGACA
>CAMRBZ010000295.1 GCA_947040595.1 uncultured Enterovibrio sp.
TATTGCTTAAATCCAGCAAGAAGTTCTTTTTTTTATTAATGAAGAAAAAAAATGCGATTTATACAATACATTCGCTTGCTTAATTTTTGAGTTGCCATTGTTTTGTTTCTATTATGCTCGAGCTAAAAATAAACATTTTATATGCATGAAAGGACAGAAAAATTGGCTTTTTACACTAAGTTATCATTATATTTCACTTTCTATTTCTTTTTAAATTTAAATTAGATATGATTATTTAAAATTAAGCTCCTCCTTATTACCCTCCACTTCAAAACATTACAAAACTGTAAACTAACGGACATCTTTATGACAATTTTCTTTGATAAAACTAATTCCCAGTAAAGAGACGTTTGTTACTAATTAATATTAAGGGGATAAGATGAAAAAAATTTTTAAACCTGCACTGATGAGTTTCCTTGTGAGCAGCGCATTATTTGCCCTTCCTGCGCAAGCTGCAGAAGTGAGAACGATGCAAAAAGCGATCGATATTGCTGAAGATCACACTGGAAAGAAAGCAATGTCCGCTGAGCGAAAAGGTTCTAGAAAGAACGGATTTTGGGACGTCGAGTTAATCGGTCCTAGAGGCTACACAACAGACTTACATATTTCAGTTAAAAATGGTCGTATTAAAAACGAATTTGATGATTTTGAGAGTGATGATATTCGTGAAAACAAAATTTGGTATAAAAAAGTAGAGAATGGTAAGTTCATCACTTTAAAATCTGCCGTTAATCAAGCCGAACAGAGACACGGATCTTTTAAAGCGGATGATGCCAGTTATAAGTTAGACGATGATTGGAAAGACAAAAATGATCATTATGACGATGATGATGATTGGAACGACGACGACGATCGCGACGATGATCGCGATGACGATCGCAATGACGATCACGATGATGATGATGATGATGACAACGATCGCAACGACCGCAATGACGATGACGATGACGAGCGCAATAATAAGAAATTAAAAGCATACTATGAAGTAGACCTGAAAAAAGGCAGTGCCGATCGTAAATTTAAGATTGACGCAAAAGAATAAGTCATTTTTGTTATAAAAATAGTTGAATGAAAATTAAAAGACGCAACTGATATTCAGTTGCGTCTTTTTTTATTTTAATTTTGATATTATTTGTTTGTTTATTCCTTGTGTTCATTTTTAGTTTAAATTTATTTAAATAACGTCTTTAATCGCGCTGGTTTATAATGCTTCTATTCAAATATACCCATCACCCTTGAAACTGTCAGGTTGTTGCAAGGCTCTCGAAGCTAAAGTGCCTCTCTCTTCTCTGGCTTCGATCAGTTGCAGCCTGCACATCATTTCAAGTTTCTTGGATGTCAGGGGGTTTTAGTCAAATTTATCGTAGTCATCTCGCCCGTGGGAATGTCTATTTAGAGGATTTTATGCGCGTTTTATTAGTTGAAGATGATTCAAGGTTAAGTGCTTTTGTTGAAAAAAGTCTACAAGACGCTGGGCATCAAGTTGAAGCCACTGACGATGGAAAAATTGCACTCTCTTTGTGTATGGCTGAAGAATACGATGTGGCTGTGGTAGATCGTATGTTACCCGGGCTTGATGGCTTGTCTTTGGTGAAAGCTTTGCGGGCCGCACAAATTAATACGCCGATATTATTTTTGACGTCTTTAGGTGGGGTGAATGATCGTGTTGAAGGGTTGGAAGCGGGAGGGGATGATTATTTAACCAAGCCATTCGCATTTTCAGAATTATTGGCTCGCTTAGTTGCACTTTCTCGACGTTCAGTACAAAAATACACCGAAATAAATTCAGAATTGGTGTGTGGAGATTTGATTTTAAATCTTTTTGAACACACGGCAACAAGGCAAGGAAAACAATTAAATTTACAGCCAAAAGAATATCGGATCCTTGAATTATTTATGCGTCATCCTGGGCGCGTCATTACTCGCACCATGTTATTAGAGCATGTGTGGGATGTACATTTTGATCCTCAAACCAGTGTGGTAGAAACACATATTAGTCGATTGCGAAATAAATTAGAAAAGCCCTTTGGAGACTCGTTTATTCAGACGGTCCGGGGTGCAGGATATAAATTAGATCATAAAAGTGCAGGTGACGAGAAATGAATTTAAATATTTTAGCGTGTATTAAACGTCTTGTAAGATCAGAGCGTCAGCTTGAAAATTTGCCACTATGGATGAAAAGCACCTCTCTTCAACAAGGAATGATTTTTGCCCTTGTCTCTTTGTTTAGCTTATTATTGATGGCCTTTGTCACTGTTTTATATGTTGAATATGAGCTCGATGATCAAAATTCCGAAATCAAGAAAACATCACAACAACTCGCTCAAGGGATGTTCTTTGAATTTGATGATGATCCCATTGACGATGATGACATTTTGGAGGTGATGACCTCCGGATTTATTATTGCAGGTGTGTTGGTTTCTTTTCTTACTGCGGCATTGGTGATTTCAATGAATGCGTTCAGTCAGAGACAAATCGCCCAGATTGAACGCGTTTTAAATGCGGCAGCGGAAGGGGATTTATCTGCTAGAACGGGTGAAACTCATACTTTCCATGATCTTGCTAGAATAGCAGTTTCTGTTGATGAAATGCTTTCACGACTAGAAGGATCGGTAGCCGCTATGAGCGATATTTCATCAAACATTGCCCATGAGCTAAAAACACCGTTAACAAGATTAAGGCATATCTTATTGACCTTAAAAGAGGAAGCCTTCAAATCTTCACAATCACAACTTTTTTTTGATGAATTAGATCAAGCTTTGGAAGAGTCTCAGCGACTTGCGATTATTTTTGATGCTTTGCTTCGTATTTCACAGATTGAGTCGGGGGCCAGACGCGCTCGTTTTTCTGAAACAGATATTAAACAAGTCATTGATACAATAGTTGAAATTTACAACGATGTGGTCGAAGATGCGGGTATGCACCTGGTTGTTGAAGTTGAAGAAGAGGTGCTAAAAATTCAAGGTGACAGGCAGTTTCTTATTCAACAACTTGCTAATTTAATTGAAAATGCATTACGTTATTGCTCGAAAGGCAGCACCTTAAAATTGAGCTGTGGTCGGGATGCGATTGAACATCAAATTTGGATCAAGTTAGAAGACAATGGTCCCGGGATCCCTGATATTGAAAAAGAACGCGTATTTGAACGCTTATACCGTATGGACAAAAGCAGAACAGATGGCGGTTTAGGTTTGGGGTTATCTCTTGCTAAAGCGGTTGCTGGTCTGCATCATGGCACTATCTCACTGTATGATTGTCATCCTGGTCTGGGCGTGTTGATCCAATTTCAAAAAAAATCAGTGTGATTTAACGGTTCATCCGGAAATGAGATCTTTTTATTTTTAATGTGCCATTTTATCTTCCTTCATTAGGGGGGGATATGCAGGGCAAGATCATCTTGACATTACTTTTTGTACAAAAACAAATCATATGTAATTTAGTTGATTTTAATTTGTTAGTTATCGAAGCTTATTTATTGATGGTCAAGCCGCTACAGTTTAGTTCATATGCAGCAAGAATCTGGTGGTCTATTTTCTGACCGAAAACTGTTCATTTTTTGTAATACGCTTGCCCTGGGGGGATATGCACGGCAAGATCATTATAAATGATTGAACTTTTTGATTTTAGAAGATCAGATCTGCTAATTACTGTCAATATGATTTAAATACGATGAA
>CAMRBZ010000296.1 GCA_947040595.1 uncultured Enterovibrio sp.
TTCGGATGTGTCATTAATATGTATGAATTTATCTGGCGCGCTAATCATGGGTGGCTTTATTCATTGCTTTATTCATTTTTAAGCGCGCTTTCTGGCACGCTTTTTCATGAAAAATAAAAGGATTTTTAAAATGGCAAAAGATACCACCCAATATTTATTTCAAGGTGAAACGTTCAAGAAAGGTCGACTTGTTTGGGCAATCGTTGCCGCTTATATCAAACGCGAAAATGCAACCTACAGCATGTTAGAAAGCGCCTTCTCCTCTGTATTTTCAGGCAGTAAAAGAGATGTATTCGTATCGAAAGAGAAATACGATGCGCTTTTCAATAACAGCAATGATGCTGAGAATCGTTATTTTATAAACGACACTGAGATTCTGACCACCGATGACGGCAAACAAGTGTATGTAAGTAATCAATGGGGGATCTTTAACATTGAGGCATTTTTGCAATGCTCGAGGGGGCTTGGATTTGAAATTAAACCTTTCAATGCTGAACTCCCACCAGAGAAACTATCTCTCTCATCGCGAAATTTAAATAACGAGAACTTGAAAATTATGCCCGCGCCTCTAAATCAAATTTTTTACGGCCCGCCGGGTACAGGAAAAACCTATCACACCATTGAAGCGGCGGTAAAAGCGGCGGAAAATGCGCGTTATTCTAAAATTTTGGCTAAAACGACGGATGAAGAAGAGCGTCGTCAGTTATTTCTCGAAGAATACAATGGCCTTATCGCTGAAAAACGCATCCGCTTTGTCACATTTCATCAAAGCTTCGGTTATGAAGATTTTGTTGAAGGGCTAAGAGCACAAAGCGACAACGAGGGGAATTTAAGTTACCCGATTAAAGACGGGGTATTTAAATCAATTGTGGAAGATGCAAAAAGTACATCTTATCGAAAAGCCTTTGACGTAAAGCAAGACGCCGCCATTTGGAAAATATCAATAGATGGCACAGGAAAGACGGAAACATCAGAATATTGTTTAAAAAATGGTTTGGCGGCCATCGGCTGGGGGGAAACAGGTGATTTACTCTCTGAACAACGCGAAGACAATGAATATTATAAAAATCTTGGATCGAACGAGAAAAGTTCATTGTCCAAATTTTCAGCGCGGGTAGCCGTGGGAGATTTGCTTTTGTGTATTGGGAGCAAACGAACCGTTCAAGCTGTGGGCGTTGTTTCAGGAGAATATCGTTTTGCGCCCGAAGGAACGGCAAACTATAAGCATTATTCTCATCAGTTGGCGGTCAATTGGTTAGTGACAGATATCAATGTTGATTTTCACGCACTGAATGGAGGAGTGAATTTTACTCAGAAAACCATTTATGAACTTTATCGATTTTCCATTGCAGATGTTTTCAATTTATTGAAAATGGAAAAAATAAGTATTGGGGCAGAAGATCCATTGCCGCAGCCTAATGATAACTATGTCTTGATCATCGATGAAATCAATCGGGGTAATATCTCCAAAATATTTGGAGAGCTTATCACCTTGATTGAACCTTCAAAGCGAGCGGGTCAAAAAGAAGTAATAGAATTAACCCTCCCTTGCTCAGGTAAAACATTCTCCGTCCCAAACAACCTTTATATCATCGGCACGATGAACACAGCAGACCGCTCGCTGGCAATGATGGACACCGCTTTGCGTCGCCGATTTGATTTCGTTGAAATGATGCCAAACCCAAAAGAATTAAAAAATGCACAAGTCAAAGGCATCAACCTCACAAGCTTGCTTGAAACCCTGAACCAACGCATTGAAATCCTTTATGACAGAGAGCATACCTTAGGGCACGCTTTTTTTATGCCAGTCAAAAAGTGCATTGATGCGGATAACGAAACAGAGGCTTTTAATGCGCTGGTGGGGGTGTTTCAACATAAAATCATTCCGCTTTTACAAGAATATTTTTTTGAAGATTGGCAGAAAATACGCCTTGTGCTGGGAGACAATCAGCGCGATAAGGGCGTGCAGTTTGTAGAAGAGACCCTTTTAAACAAGAAGGCGCTGGTGGATTTATTTGGTCAAGGATTTGAGCTTGATAATTTTGGCGATGCACCCAAACAATGTCGTTTAAAACCGTTTAATAATCTGGTGTGGAAAGACAAAAACGCCTATATCGGCATGTATCCCCAAGAGATGACTAAAAACGAAAATGCCCATCAGGAAAATGAAATTGATGTCAATCTGAATCTGCATGAAACGACGGCTGAGGGCGCATAATTGATGGGTGAAAATACGCCAACCGTCTTTGAATATGGCTATTTATGTTCATATAAAGACGGCTCTGATAAAGACGCCTCGGATAAAGACGCCTCGGATAAAGACGCCTCGAATAAAGACGGCTCTGATAAAAACGATTGGCAATATACCTTTATCCCTGCGTCAGATTTTGCTTATTTAGAAAAACGGTGCCTAACCGAGGGCAATGGTGATTTTAATCAGCTGATGAAACCTCGAATAAAAGCAGGTAGCAAACTGCTACAAGTTCAAAACTTTGCAGGGGTGATTTTTGTGCCTTCAGGCCTGCACATTGAAGTGCTCCCCAAAACGGGAAGGGGGAGCGAGCCAAATGAAACGGCCTTTGCAGATGCGCGCAAAAAACTGCTCGTCATGCTCCAAGCCCTTGGCGAATTTCGCCATATTCAGATTGAAAGCGCAGGGCTGAGCACTTGGAACATGCCGCTGCTGGAGATTTTCATTGGTCGTTTTCTTGAAAGCGTGAACCATGTGGTTAAACGGGGCTTGCGGTGTGATTATGTTGGGCAAGAAGATAACGTGTTGGTGAAAAAGGGAAAGCTCAACATGGCGGGGCAACTTCGGAAAAATGCGCTGCATAAGCACCGTTTTTATTGTGAGTTTGATGAATATATTATCAACAGGCCGATAAACCGAATTTTGAAAACGGCGATGCTCAAAGTACAAGGTTACACGCGACATCACAGGCATCAAAAATGGCTGCGAGAATTGTTGTTTTTCTTTGATGGGGCGCCAAAAAGCACGGAAATAAAGCAAGACTTGGCGCGGGTTCGCGTCGATAGAGGGACTGTCCATTATCAATCTGCTTTTGCTTGGGCAAAGCTTATTTTGGCGGATGTTTCTCCCATTGGCATGAAAGGTGAGGCCGACGCGCCTTCGCTTTTGTTTCCGATGGAAGTCGTATTTGAAGCTTATGTGGCCAAAATCTTGCGAAGCCAAATCAAAGAGGGGTTTTCTGTTCGCGCGCAATCTTGTGCGAAAACGCTGGTCGTGCATCATATCGCGAATGAAAAACGGGGGATGTTCACGCTACAGCCGGAACTTATCATAGAAAAAAGCGGGGTAGCATTGTGTGTGCTTGATACCAAATGGAAGCGCATTGACTCGAGCAGTAAATTTAAATTTAAATTTGATCTTTCACAAGCCGATTTTTATCAAATGTTCGCTTACGGGCAAAAGTACCTCAATGGCAAAGGGACGCTTATTTTGATTTATCCTCAAACCGAATATTTCACCACACCCATTGAAGGGCACTTTAAATTTAGCGATGATCTCAAACTCTGGGTTTTACCCTTTAAAATCGGCAATAAAGGCAAAAGCCAATTGATTTTCCCTACAAAAAGCGCGCTTTCGTTCGATATCGGCCTTCCTCCTTCGTTCTCATCTGAATAA
>CAMRBZ010000297.1 GCA_947040595.1 uncultured Enterovibrio sp.
CACGTTCTTAAGCTCTAAGCATTGGGCTCAACGAACGGTTTATCAAAACTGCGCTAATACGGCGTTGATAAACACAAAAATTCGCTTAAGCCCGATCAATAAGTGAGCCCGAAATGGGCGTGACAGGGTTAAGCGCATTTTCATTCCATCGCTTTTTATTTGCCGCTACAAACCATCTACAAGCATTTGTTTAATTTTTAGAGCCTTTACGAAATGATCTAATTTATGAATTTGAATCCACCAGGTAGCCGCTTCCATTAACAACTCTGGATCATCATTTTTGTTGGCGAAGAATGCATAAAATGAAACCCCAACATTATCTCCTTTACTCGCTATTTTTTTATCGCACACTGCGATGATTTTTGATCTTAATTCTTGTCTCATAATTCCAACTCGTACTCAAAATTTAAAAGGCGTATCACACTTTCACAGTGCGCCTGCGCGTTTATCTCATTCGACCAGTAAAAACGCGCACCCTTAATTTTTTGAAATAAAAAAAATCGTTCATTCACTTCAATTGTTCTTCCGCGTAATTGCGCATGCAGATTTTTCAAAAACACACATGCATAACCAACTGATTTTAAAGTTTTTGTTAGTTGTTCACAAGGCTCAACGCGCACCATTTTCTTTGAAATGGGATGACATTAAATACTCTTGTATATACCTGTCGCCTTTGAAGCTGCGTGGGTGTTGGCGAGACGCATCTTCAATGGCTTTGGGTATATAGGTTGCGCCTGACGGCGCGAAAAAGGAGAGTTCAAGAAAGCGGTTGCTCTTGAAGTGGTTCGGCTTTATTGATTTGATTGGAAACGGCGGGTGAAGCGCTCAAACCCAAAATACGCGAAGTCACCGTGCCCGCCGTAATAGAGCCGCTTACATTGATGGCCGTTCGACCCATATCAATCAAAGGCTCTATCGAAATCAACAAGCCCACCAAGGCAATCGGCATATTGAGCGTAGAAAGTACAATCAAGGCCGCAAAAGTCGCCCCCCCACCGACCCCAGCAATCCCAAAAGAACTCACTGTCACAATGATCAAAAAAGTCAACATAAAATCAAGGCTAAAAGGGTCAATTCCCATACCGGGAGCCAGCATCCCCACAAGCATTGCAGGGTACAAACCCGCACAGCCATTTTGTCCCATTGTGGCGCCAAAAGAGGCAGAGAAATGGGCCACCGCTTCTGCATTTCCTAAACCTTTTATTTGAGTTTCGACATTCAATGGAATGGTTCCCGCACTCGATCTTGACGTAAATGCAAAAGTGAGAACAGGGAAAATCGTTTTAATATACTGCACGGGTCGTACGCCCACAGAGGTCACCAGAAAAACATGGAGACAAAAAATAATAAGCAAGCCCGTATACGACGCCAGCACAAATTGAAATAGATTAAAAATGTCGTTGTAATTTGAATCGGCAACCACTTTGCTCATTAAAGCCATTACACCATAAGGCGTTAGACTCAATACCATACGGACTAACGTTTTTACAAGCTCTTGAGATACTTCAATGAAATGTTCAAAACTGGCGCCAAGAGCAGGCTCACGTCGCATGAGCTCCAAGCCCGCCCCACCTAGAAATGCAGAAAAAATAACCACAGCCACGGTCGAGGTCGGACGCAGACCGGCCAGATCAGCAAACGGGTTGGTCGGTAAAAAGGACAAGATCACATCAATCAAAGACAGGGTCGAAACATCCAATAATTGCCCTGTTAATTCCTGATTTTTCGCAGATTCTTGTGCGCCTTGCAAGATGCCTTCAGAGCTCAAACCAAACACATGGATCACACAAAGCCCAATAAAGGCGGAAACCGCCGTGGTTCCAAGCAAAACAAACAAGCTTACAAACGAAATTTTACCCAAGGTACCGGGATCTTTGACTTTGATGATGGCCGCCACGATGGACACTAAAATCAAGGGCATCACAATCATTTTTAAAAGACTGATATATCCTGTTCCAATGAGATTGACATACTCCAAAGTATTAAAAATAACATTTTCATTTTCGGAATATAAACATTGCAAAGCGAGTCCAAAGAGCACACCAAAAATCAAACCAGTAAAAACACGTTTTGAAAGTGAATGATCTTGTTGCTGCTGCTTAACAAGAATGAACATCAAAAAGAGAAAAATCGTAAAATTAAAAACAAGGCTCATGGAAATATCAACTTAAAATAGAATGAAAATGCGAATATCATTTTAAAAAAACGTCTTCATTTGAAATATAAAACAGGATAAATAAAAAAATAAATAAGCCCTCTTCCATTAAAAAGAAGACGAAGATCATGGGTTATCAAAATGATAAAAAAATAAAAATCAATTCCTGTCGTAAGTTTAATTCCGTTATTTTAAAGTTAAATTCTTGTTTGTCTTTTATCGCCAAATTAAGTGAAGATGCGCGCCTGCACCAAACGAGTGAAGTCTCTGAGCATAGATGGACTCTGTGATTGGGCTGAACGCACGTAGCCAACACCCACGCACAGTCAAAGGCGACGGATATACAGAATTTAGCGATGTTTTATTATTAGGTTAACCTTGCTCAAGACACAGTCATTCAAGATCTCGCCTTGAATAAAAAAGAAGGGATCATTAAAACACGAAAATAAAAAATAAAGACACTTGCTCTGAGGGGAATACTATTCTCCAATGCGAAAAGAAGATATCTTTTTAAGTCCATTCTTTAGTCTATGTCGCACTACCTTATAACTATTAGTTATATAGCCAAAGTAATTGAAGATGCGCGCCTGCGTCAAACAAGCGAACCCCCTGAGCATAGATGAACTCTGTGATTGGGCTGAGCGAGCCTAAACAAGACCCACGCAACGTCAAAGGCGACGGGTATACCTACAAAAATGAATTCAACGCGCTGATTAAGAACGCAATGCATGCTCGCTCAATGAACGAATTTCAATGAATACACCTTCTCGCCCAACAAGGATAGGGAAACGAAAAACAGGCCATTTCCGAAAACCTGTCAAACGGATAATTCAGCAAAAAGAGAGCTCTCTTGCAGTTATGGACTCCTTAAAGAAATGGAATATATCCATTCGAAACGGGAAGCACGCACTCAACCGCTTTATGCTTATGTTCGAAGAAGGATTCGTTCATTGATCACTTTTAACCCATAAACGTGACACAAAATAACTCACCGGGGATCTATTGGACTTTCTCATAATATTTCACTTCTTAATGAATAAAAGGCGACTCATACTGCTCTTCATTTAACCTCATAATTAAGACTTGAAAAACGCAGCATTAAGCGACACTCGCCGCCTTTGAAATGACAAATCAGCTGTCCAAGCGAAACCCTTGAACATCAGAACACTCGCTCATGAACTTAAAGAAGCACAACCAAGACCCGTTTTATAGGCCACGGGTATATCTGAAATAATAATAAAATTAAACGGACATACAATGAATATAAAATTAACACTGGTATCACTGCTTATTTTTGTATTGATCGGATGTAAAAAGGAAGACGAAAAGAACGTCAATAATGCGGGTTCCGCTGTACCTCCAAACATCACCGAACCGGCCCCAGATCCGACGGATCCCCCAACAGAACCACCGACGGAACCACCGACAGAACCTCCAACAGACCCATCGCTGCCGGTGAACCCAACCCATTTTTTAGTCGCTGAAATAA
>CAMRBZ010000298.1 GCA_947040595.1 uncultured Enterovibrio sp.
AACATTTCGATTCAAGTGAGCGTGAAGTAGGCAAAAAAATACGCAAAAGAGTGGGCGTAAAAACATCCATTTTAGAACAAGAATTAAACGATTAACGCGAGGTAGAATTTGCTTTTCAAAAAACGAATTGATGCATGATATTGTTATTCGCCTATATATTAACACCGTGGAATTTGGAATTGATATTCATGCGAAAATTCAAATTTGAGCCACTACCAATATAAAAGCGTGATTAAGAATATTTATATCAATTTAAGGCATTAAAAAAGGATGCTTATTGCATCCCTTTAGAAATTTCGCTGTAGATAGAAAATTAAGCTTTTTCTACGTTTGCAGCTTGTGGTCCTTTTTGACCTTGTTCGATTTCAAAAGTGACTTGTTGACCTTCGGTCAAAGTTTTAAATCCGTCACCTTGGATGGCTCTGAAATGAACGAAAACGTCTGGTCCTGCTTCTTGTTGAATGAAACCGAAACCTTTCTCTTCGTTAAACCACTTCACGATACCAGTTACTCTAGCCATTTTGTCTCCTGAATATATTTACATTTGTTACTTGGTGCGTACGTATACAGACCTATTAACGAATAATTTATGGTGGCAAATGTAGCGAATATCTTCAGGACAACTTACTTTTACGAAGGAAGAGTATGACGAAGAGTGTATTCAATTGCAGCATAAAAAGCTCTATTAACCAGGTCAGGTAATAATACCATGGAAATTCCGTTTGTATAGTTAATTTAGCTCTTTAAAAGGTACATTTTCAATTATGTGCTTTAAATCACTAAAACTGACATTCAGAGCTCCACAATATCAAGCTCATTTATAACGGTAGTTCTCTTCTAGATATAAATAAAGTCTCTATTTTAACACTTTAAAATCAAACTATTACATATGGTTATTTCTATTTAAATAAAAATTAAGAATAAAAGTTCTTTATATTTCACTTTTTATCACAGTAAGATTTATTGACGTCCATATGTTTTTAATCAGATTATAAATTGATCTTTCTTTCGGCTCTTTTTTTTAATACAAATGTACATACAAAAAAAGAGTTCTGTTAACATAAGCCAAGACCTGACACCCATGAAATACGTTCGATATCATTGCAAACAATGATCATCATTTCTGCATTAAGGATGCTTAAGTAATTGATTTACTGCATTAAATTAATAGAACTCTTAAGCGTGAAACGATTAAATCACATGCATACTTAACGATGACTATTTCAATTGTAAAAAATTCGCTTTTGTGATTAATTTATACCGAGGAAAAATAATGCCTTTATCTGTTACATTTTTAGGATTTTTCAATATTTGGATTTGCCTTACCCTGCTGGTTATCCTTTTCCTGTCTCTTTCTATAAAAATAGTTCCACAAAACAGCGTTTATGTTATAGAGAGGTTTGGTAAATATCTGAAAACAATGGAAGCTGGTTTTAATCTTTTGATCCCAGCGGTTGATCGGGTGGCGTATGTGCGTTCTTTGAAAGAGCAGGCGTTTGATGTTGTAAGTCAATCAGCAATTACCCGAGACAATATTGCAGTGGTGGTAGATGGCGTTGTTTACATGAAGATTTTAGACCCTATTAAAGCCTCTTATGGCGTCGATGATCATCTATCTTCAGTTACTTTGCTCGCTCAAACTTCTATGCGCTCTGAAATAGGAAAATTGGAATTAGAAAAAACATTTGAAGATCGTGAGAGTTTGAATGCAGCCATTGTTTCCGCCATTAATGAAGCCTGTTTTCCTTGGGGCGTTCAAGTTTTACGATATGAAATAAAAGATATTAATCCTCCTCGTACGGTACTGGAGGCAATGGAACGTCAAATGAAAGCAGAACGTGAAAAACGGGCTCTTATTTTAGAGTCTGAAGGTTTGTCTTTGTCTGAGGTGACCATTGCCGAAGGAAAAAAGAAAGCGCGTATATTGGCTGCAGAAGCAGAAAAGTTAGAACAAATATTGAGGGCGGAAGGGGAAGCGCAATCTATTATCTCTGTTGCTCAAGCGAAAGCTGAAGCTTTAATTATTGTTGCTCGAAGCGCTTCAACAGAAGATGGACAAAAAGCCATTCAACTTGACTTAGCTGAAAAAGCAATAGAAGCAAGAAAAGCGATTGCAAAAAAATCATCCGTTATCTTGTTATCCGACCAACAATCTAGCGTGAGCTACGTAGTGGCTGAAGCTATGAGTATTATGACCGCGATGAATTTGAGTTCTAAGGTGAAATAAATTTAATGGGTATATCAATGTTTTTCCAAAATAACGTGGCAGAAATAAGCGCACTTTTTGGCTTGTTTTTTTTGATGATTGATGTTTGGGTACTTGGGTTTACAAGTATTATTTTACTGATCTTAGGGACCACATCTATTATCACAGCCTTGTTTATTTCTTTGGGTATTTTGCCTGACACGTTCAGCAGTGCAATTGGGTTTTCAGGATTCTCTGCTGCCGTTCTAATTTATATCTTCTGGAAACCGCTAAAACGTATTCAAGTGATTGAGCAAAGTAAATTTAACATTCACAATGATTATATTGGACTGACTTTTATGCTCTTGTCTGATTTGAGTGAAAAAAAGTCGATCATTGTTAAATATTCAGGGATTAATTGGAATATGATCTTAGCCTCTTCTCATTCAGGTTTAATTTTACGTATAGGAACGTGCGTGAAAGTCATTGCGGTAGATGTGGGGAAATTCATTGTTATACCAGAAGAAGTACTTTCTCTTCAGGACCATCTACAAGAATCAACGCCCGTACTTAATCACTTTCCAAATTTACACAATCATTCATCTCTCACTGTTCAGCGGGAAGCTATTGACAACGCTTCAAAGATTGTAACTTAATTATTTTTCAGGCGAAGGCCCGTTATTGAATAAGGATGTTTTTTACGCGTGAGAATCAAACAACCCCGGTGAACATTTAGGAAAATTTGAAAAGAACCGTCATTCCGCACCTCATTTAGAATTTAATGTATCGTGACCATGTCACGCTTCCATTTGTTGATGATTGACAAAAATCTCTATTTGGTAATAGCTCGTATATGTGATTTTCTTTTTTTCTGTATGATGCTGATATGCCTATTTTCAAAAAATTCATTGCCCTGAATGTGACAATACAGACATCTCAAAGGCAGGGTTTACTGCGAAAAAAACAACCTTATCGTTGTTGCTTTATTGCGTCTAAAGTACGCGCCTAATAAACCCCACGTTCCAAAATTAAAAAGGTTCACGCATTCTATCTCTTCTTTTAAAGGAGAATTGCGATGTCATTCAACCATAAGCAACAACATTGGCAAGCCGTTATAGAGAAACAATCCCAAAGCGGTCTAACCCATGCCAAATTCTGTCAGCAAAATGATATTAAACTTGCCACATTCTACTACTGGACAAAAAAACTCCGCGCAAAAACACTATCTCAGCAGGTTCTCCCCCTCATTATTGAGGATGAATTGATGACTCAACAGGTAATTATCACCTCGCTTTCTGGCCTTCGGGTTGCATTTCCGGCTGATTTTCCAAAGGCGCAGATCTGTCACTGGCTTGAGGCCTTGGCATGAAACAGGCTGCGCAGATTTATTTGGTTACTGGCATCACCGACATGCGAAAGCACGGCAAGCGCATTTTAACCCATTGAATTTAATAGGC
>CAMRBZ010000299.1 GCA_947040595.1 uncultured Enterovibrio sp.
ACCTCACTCACTTTCCGCCGACATGCCTTTTCAATTCCTTTGAATATATAAATAAGATCAAGCCATTTTCTCGCCTCCCGCCGTCTCCTTTAAAAATGCCTGGATATTGACAGCCCACGCTCAAAAGAGTGCTGATTTTTCTAGAGGCAGAGGCATCCTTTTTGCCTCGATGGTTTCCTGCATTTCAACGGTATACCGACTCAAAAAAAGACCATAAAACGAAAAAGGCCTGACTCCGATAAAGTATCGAAACCAGGCCTGGTCGGTCACTCAATAAGTGATCCCAAAGGAGATCAACTCACTTTATTCCCATCGCCTTTGAAGAGGCTTAGGTTTTATACCCGTCCCCTTTGAAACTGCGTGGGTGTTGGCAGCTCTCGCTCATGCCAATCACATAGTCTCTCTATGCTCAGGGCCTTCACTCGTTTGCCGCAGGCACGCATCTTCAAGTGTCTTGGGTATAGCTGCGTTCTCAAAGCGCAAACATAGCCCTTCTATGCTCAATCGCTTTGCGCTCTTAACCTCTGCCTGTCTTTTCAAGCCCTTTGGGTGGAGTGACTTTTTTATTCACCGTTTTGACGTCCTGTAAAATCACACAAGGCGTCTTTTCGCAAAAAAACTTAAATGCGAGGCTTACCAATTTGCATTACATTGCTTTCAAGTAAATAGGGTTTATAACCATTTGATGAAAATTGAGCATCATAATCCACTTTAATTGGCTGAGCAGCTTGAAGATTACGGGTTGCACTAAAGCCTGCAACAAAACCGTTGTGTCTTTTAGACTCAACCACAAAATTCACTGAATCTTTTGTTGTTAACGCCAAAGCAGGATCTGCAAAATCAAAAGCAAATTGGTTGGCATCTGAAGGACAAAACTCGCCAATCAAGGTTTTATCAATGTCTTTAGAATTGACGAAGTATAAAACATCGACACAATACTCAGACGTGATTTTCAAAAATAACTTTTCAGGATCAGGAATATTAACGATTGGGGCTTTTTTACCCACTTCAGTGATATTATGGCCTGACACATTCGAGTCAAATCCAGTGGTCCCAAGTAATGACTTGAGTTTATTGATCTTTCCTGAGTCATCCATAGAAAAATCAAAAGCGGCGACCAATGCATTGCTCTGTGGGCGATCAGGATTCGTGTGTGATACCGCGATATTCACTCTTGAATTTTCAGACAAATTCAAGTTTAAGCTTGCAAAATCAAGCAATTCTTGAGGTTTATCCGTTTGGCAAAGTGTTTTAATATGCGTTTTAGGGATGCTCAAGCTCGACACAAAGTAAGCAACGTCAAGGCATTTTGCCGTATTATTCATCATGTACAAGGCCGAAGCATTGCCCACGGTTTCAGGAACATCACCCAAGACTTTAAGCGACTTGATTTTGTCATGATCAAAATGCACATCATTGATATTGCTTTGATTGAAAACATAACGATCACCAAGAAAATTCGATTCAGTAAAGCCTTCAACCTCGATTTTTTCACCCACAAGAGCGAATAAAGCAATCTTTACATCACTTAATTCAGTACCAACCAAATATTCTTTTTGTTCAAAATTGTCATCATAAACAACAACGTGATCAAGATTAGCGCTTCCCGCAAAAGCAAAGGAACTGGCTAAAGCCATAGCCGAAACTATCAATGTTTTATTAAAGTTCATATTAAACCCATTCATATAAAATGCGATATAAAATATATCTAAATTATGCATTTAATTTACCATCAGAATTCAATAACAATTATTTTAATATTTAAATAAATACATTATTTATCATAATAAATTCAGATAAAATTATTTATTATTTATTATTTATTATTTATTATTTATTATTTATTGATTAACTGACAATTCGAAAAGAACTTTGAAACAAAATTCTTACGCCATAGAGATCAGTTTAAAGTGAATTTAATTACAAAAACCTGCCGCTTATGTGATTTTCATCACAAAATAAACACCCAATTACAACACGGTTTACTTTATCCGTCATTTCGCCCCCAAGCTCAATTGTTTAAAATCGGGTGTTGAAATTAAAATTGAAAGGCAAATTTTTCACGTCGCGTTACGTTTATGACTTGGCAAATAGAGAATACTTAATGCAACGGCCTAGAAACAGATATCATTCTTTTCATATACGGAATGACGGATTTATTCCATTCCAATAATAAAAATAAAGGCGCCATACCCAAACTAATTGAAGATGCGCGCCAGCGGCAAGCGAGTAAAGCCCCTGAGCATAGATGCACTCTGTGATTGGGGGCTGCGAGCCTAACCAACACCCAGGCTGCTTCAAAAACGATGGGTATAGACATCATTGATTTTAAAAATAAAAAACTAAATAGACCCCAAATCTAACACATCTTCCATGCTATAAAGGCCAGGCGCCTGAGCCTCAAGCCAAATAGCAGCGCGTACAGCCCCATTGGCGAATGTCCTACGGCTAGACGCTTTATGTGTTATTTCAAGACGCTCTCCGATGTCCGCAAAAAGAGCAGTGTGTTCACCCACGATGTCCCCAGCACGAACCGTCGCAAAGCCAATTTCATCCGTTCGGCGCTCACCTGTGTGTCCTTCTCTTGCATAAACAGCGACATCACTGAGCTTATTGCCCATCGCACCCGCAATGGCTTCCCCCATCGCAAGCGCGGTACCAGAAGGTGCATCTACTTTATAGCGATGATGGGCTTCAATGATTTCAATATCACAAGAATTCCCCATCACTTTGGCTGTTTTTTCAAGCAACTTGAATAAAACATTAACCCCCACACTGTAATTCGCTGCCATCACAATCGCGATATCACCTCTTGCGGCCTCAATCTCTTCTCGTTGTGAAGGCGTAAACCCTGTGGTGCCAATGATCATTTTTTTATTCTGTTTGCGACACCACTTTAAATGAGCAAGAGTAGAAAGAGGTGAGGTAAAATCAATGATGACATCAAAATCTTGAACTGCCTTTTCAAAGTGATCAACAATCAAAACACCCGATTTTCCAACACCCGCAAGCTCGCCTGCATCCGCACCAATTAACGTGGAATCTGGATGTTCACTTGCTGCGGTCAATACCGCGTCATCCATTTGATGAACAGCCTGTATTAAAACCTGCCCCATTCGACCTGCAGCTCCTGCAATGGCAATGCGCATCATGACGTTCTCCCTTGTATTTTCTTCAGCGATTTCATTTTTTCAACTTTACCTGTTCTTTTGATGGATTCAAGTTATTACACAAACAAAGCGATACCCAAGACAGTTAAAGTTGCACGCCTGAGGCAGGTAACAGAACCCCCTTAGCAGACAAGGGAGATCTGATTGGGCTGAATGAGCGTAGGCAAGACCCACGAAGGCTCAAATTCGACGGACATAAGACGGATTTGATAAAAGTAAAACACAATAAAACCCAACACATGACACCGTTTAATTCAAAAAAGAAATAGAATGCTTTTGAATTCACCTTCTGTACCTTCCGAATCAATTAACTGACACTGTCAATTCATAATAAAGATCTCGCACTTAAATTAAACATACTGCTGACCACCCTACTCGCAATAGAGTGAAATAACGCATGTTCATTATTTAGTCGTTTCGATTATGCCCGAGATATTTGAGG
>CAMRBZ010000300.1 GCA_947040595.1 uncultured Enterovibrio sp.
TTCGTGTCGATAGGCCGCATTATAGGGCGCTTTAAAATCTTGGCAAGGCTTTTTTCTCTCTTTTTGTAAAAATAGGCATTTGTGAGGGTATTTTAATCGAAAGGGCGATTTTTCATACTTTGAATACTCGATATTCTTCAGTTTTTCTCTTTTCAACGCATTTTCCGCCCTTATTTACAAATCAAACCCCATACTCCTCTTCTTTATAGCGACCGGATAGCGACGTGGGCACTGGTTGGATTCTCAAAGACCAATTAAAGAGGGCATTGCTTTTCTAGCAGAGAGAAGATTGGTTATTTTGAAGTTGGAAAACGTGAAAGACGCGAGGTCGTAAAAGAGAGTCCATAAGGAAGTCGCGGTTGATTTCCTTGTGGACATTGGTCTGATCTGGCCTAGCCTGGGCATTGGCTGCGTGCTTAAAACACAATCATACAGAACATTTGGCTCAGGGACCTCGCTGCATCTGCAAATATCTTGAAAATAGCAGGTATACCCAAAGTAATTGAAGATGCGTCTAGCCAACACCCAGTTTCAAAGACGACGGGTATATCAATATAAAGAAGCGTCAATGGACCTTGACACTATTGCAGTATTTTAATCTGCATCCCTTCAACACCCAGCTTCACCGTCTTCCCTGAGATCACCTCTCCTTTTAATATGGCCTGTGCCAATGGATTTTCTATTTTTTGCGAGATAGCACGTTTCAGTGGTCGAGCGCCATAAACAGGATCAAAGCCCGCATCACTGATCAAGGCTAAAGCTTCATCGCTGACTTCAAGCAGCAAATCACGCTCTGCCATACGTTGCGCTAAATTTTGCAGTTGAATCGCAGCAATATTTTTAATGTCGGTTTGATTTAAGGGATGAAAAACAACCGACTCATCGATTCGATTGATAAACTCAGGTCGAAAATATTTAGTGACCACATCCATGACCATCACTTTTATTCCTTCGTAATCCAATTCATTAAAATGCTCTTGGATACGATCTGAACCCAGATTCGACGTCATGATCAGCAGGGTATTTCGAAAGTCCACCGTGCGACCTTGCCCATCCGTCAGACGACCATCGTCCAAAACTTGAAGCAACAAATTAAAGACATCTGGATGGGCTTTTTCTACTTCATCGAGCAAAATAACAGAATAAGGGCGACGGCGTACGGCCTCCGTTAAATACCCCCCCTCTTCATAACCGACATACCCAGGAGGGGCTCCCACTAATCTTGCAACAGAATGCTTTTCCATAAATTCTGACATATCAATGCGCAACATGGCATCTGAGCTGTCAAACATAAATTCAGCAAGCGCTTTACAGAGTTCCGTTTTCCCTACACCTGTCGGGCCTAAAAATAAAAAAGAACCAATGGGCCGATTCGGATCAGAAAGACCTGCGCGACTACGACGTATGGCATTAGAAACGCAATTAACCGCTTCTGCTTGCCCTATCACGCGATCATGCAATTCATCTTCCATTTGAAGGAGTTTTTCTTTTTCTCCCTCAAGCATTTTTGAAACAGGAATGCCCGTTTGACGAGAAAGAACATCCGCAATTTCGACATCTGTCACTCTGTTCTTCAATAAAGTCATTTCTTGCATTTCAGCTTGGCTTGCTAAATCGAGCTGTTTTTCAAGCTCGGGGATCCTGCCATATTGCAATTCTGACATCCGACTGAGATCTCCCGCACGACGTGAGATCTCCAAATCCATTCTCGATTGTTCTAATGCTGTTTTAATATGTTGTGTTCCAGATAAGGCGGCTTTTTCAGCATTCCAAACCTCTTCAAGCTCAGCAAGAGCCCGCTCTTTTTCATCGATTTCAATCTGAAGAATAAGCAAGCGTTTCTTACTGGCTTCATCATTTTCCTTTTCTAAGGCCTGTTGTTCTATTTTTAATTGAATAAGACGTCTTTCAAGGCGTTCTAATAGTTCTGGCTTTGAGTCAATTTGCATGCGAATACTGGACGCCGCCTCATCAATTAAATCAATCGCTTTATCAGGAAGTTGTCTATCTGAAATATATCGGTGTGACAAGGTTGCAGCTGAGACAATCGCCGGATCTGTAATTTCAACCCCATGATGCAATTCATATCTTTCTTTAAGGCCCCGTAAAATAGCCACTGTATCTTCAACGCTCGGCTCATTCACCAGCACTTTTTGAAACCGACGTTCAAGTGCCGCGTCTTTCTCAACGTATTGGCGATATTCATCCAAGGTGGTCGCCCCCACACAATGAAGATCACCACGCGCCAATGCAGGTTTCAACATATTGCCCGCATCCATGGAACCTTCTGCTTTTCCTGCGCCCACCATGGTGTGTATTTCATCAATAAAAAGAATGACATTTCCTTCTTCTTTCGCCAATTCGTTGAGAACGGACTTTAACCGCTCTTCAAATTCGCCTCGAAATTTTGCACCCGCAACAAGTGAACCCATGTCGAGTGAAAGGACGCGTTTATTTCGCAGCCCTTCAGGAACCTCACCGTTCACGATACGTTGCGCTAAACCTTCAACAATGGCGGTTTTACCCACACCGGGCTCCCCAATAATCACCGGGTTGTTTTTTGTTCGCCGTTGTAACACTTGAATGGTTCTGCGAATTTCTTCATCACGTCCAATAACAGGGTCAAGCTTGCCTTGCTCTGCCTTTTCAGTCAGATCTATTGTGAACTTTTCAAGTGCTTGGCGAGCTTCTTCTGCATTAGGATCATTAATGGCTTGACCACCACGTACTTTATCTATGGCTTCTTCTATTTTCTTTGTGGTTAATCCAAAGCCGCGCAAACGCTCTCCGAGTGGGCCTTTGTCTTCCACTGCCGCAAGGATAAATAACTCAGAAGAAATATATTTATCTTTACGTTTTTGAGAAAGCTTGTCACAGACATTAAAAAGCAAGCCCATTCCATGTGAAAGCTGAATGTCCCCCCCCGTTCCAGTGACTCTTGAGAGTTTGTCGAGCATTTCACTTAAACTTGAGCGCAACTGCGCAACATCGATATTAAGCAGGGTCATTAAAGGACGAATCGTGCTGCTATCTTGATTTAAAAGGGACACCATCAAATGCACAGGTTCAATAAACTGATGATCACGTCCTAAAGCCAATGACTGAGCATCAGATATCGCAAGCTGGAATTTACTGGTAAATCGGTCAAGGCGCATGAGCACTCCTCAAAATCGTATCATGGTTGTAGTTTTAAAAAATGGGCACCCTGAAGAGCAATTTCAAGTCAATGAGTCAAAATATTGGATTCATTGATGAAATCTTCTTTTTATCGAAAAGAAATAGACTCAATAGCTTTAAAAATCTGAAGAGGCGTCAAGGCGAAAATTTCTTGAGCATCAAAAAATCTGTGATTTCGCTTTGAAAACACAAACCAAAAAACCTGCATCGTCAAAAACGAACAAACACACAATATCTCAGCTCCGTTTTCACTTCGAAATCAGCCTGCTATTTTTTGATGTCCTTTGACCATTCAAAATAACCGACTTCTCGTCTATTTTTTACCAAAAAATAACCCCTAAATAGTTACGAGATTGTTTTCTCGCCCTCTTTATAAAACACGCTCCATGAACCCATACGCAAACCTAACGCTACGTGAAAAATTTT
>CAMRBZ010000301.1 GCA_947040595.1 uncultured Enterovibrio sp.
CACTGATAGCAAGGGATGAAGGCCAAAAACCTTGTTTTACCCTTCTAAAAACAGACGAAACGTAAGCTATTGTTTATTAATAAAATAATTGTTCAGTAAAAAAAGAAGGTCAAAACAACACGAGTGTGCTCCTAGATAACCACTTCGATGCACATGCAAATTTGGCGTTGATTTTTAAGCTGGAAATCTTGTAGGTCGCAACTGGGGCCAGCTGTTGAGCCCCTTTTGGTCTGGTGTGGGCTAAAAGCCCGCGATCTTAAGGAGTTAAGATATCAAGCTAAGCAAATTAATCATGGGTGTCTCAATAACCCGCTATTGATTTTGAAGCAATAACTCTCTGATAGCGAGGGATGAAGGCCAAAACAAAACGAATGTGTTCTGGTGCACTTAAGCTCTAATAGCAATACACCATAACAATATAACGAAGGCATTTATATAGACTTACAAAAACAGAGCATTGCAAGCCAAAAGTGCTTGTGTATAAACGCTTAGCTGCACTAGATCCCCCCCCTTCACTGCACAAACAAATTTGGCGTTTAATTTTAAACTTGCAATCTTGTTGATCGCGGCAGGGAGACGCAAGAGGGATTAGCTGTTGAACCCCATATGAATTTTACTCGGCTGTGACCTAAAAGCCTGCGATCTTAAGAGGTTAAGATACCAGCCCAAACAAATTAATCCTGGATGTTCAATTAATCCCTTGAATGCCGCAACCCGTCACCTTTGAGGTTGCCTCGGTGTTGGCTGCGCGACGTTCATTTCTATTTTTTATGTGTGTTCCATCGTTTAGAATGGTTTCGTTCGGTGAACTCTATTAAATCGTTTTCATCTTCAATATTCCAGCTACCATACACTGACACAAAGGAATCCATTTTAAGAGGGGAATTATCGAAATCTTCAATGCCTCTAGAGTAGCCAAAAAGTTGATTGATTAGGCATTGCAACTCTGCTAGGGCAAAGATATAACTCATAATGTTATAGTGTATTTGAATGTCCTCACTATTTTTTGAGAACTCTGAATACATGGACTCTATTCTTGATTGATGAATTTGTAGTCTCATTAATATGTAAGCAAGGTGCTCACCTACATTAGGTTGGGCCTCAGCGATGCACTCCTTGAAAACTTTTTGAAAGTTATCTGGTATTTTTGGGAGTGGTGACTTTAAGCTAGATTTACATCTATCATTTTCATCCTTAGCACGAAACCATGCTTCTATGTATGCTTCAGAGCAACTCTCAAAATATCGAGATAATTCTGAAAGGGCTTGAGGTAAAAAAGCTCTTGCTGCAACAAAAGTACGTTGCCGCTTTTTCTCTTCACTATATTTCACAGCATTTAAAGCTATAACACTTGCCACGAAGGCTAATATTCCTGCATTTAATGACTGCCAATAGTGCCACACGGAATGAACATGCTCCCAATTTCCTATACTAAATGGGTATACAACCATTGATATAAAAAATGGAACACCCAAAACAACACATAAAAGATTCATTGATCTAACAAGTAATGACACAAATAACTCTCGATTGAATGAACACATAACATTTGTAGAGTACGGATGTGCATCTTTCAAAGCACATACGTATAACTAATTGATGTTAAAATGCTTGTTGATTGTTCACAAGAGTAAACGCGCATAATTGGCTTTGAAATCAAATAATACTCTATAGATCTGTCGCTTTTAAAGACGCATGAAAAATCTTTTTTTAAAACACCACAATTTCCAAATTCTTCACAACGCCCTTCTTTTGATCTAGATTTTTCTCTTATCTCGACCTTTTCAAAATTGCTGAAAAATAAACGACAAATGCGTAATGACGCCATGGATGGCGGCATAAGGCGTATCGCGTCGGGAACGCGTTAAGCCTGTTAGCTAATTTTTCGTTTATTTTGAGGTTTGCAATTTTGTTGGTCGCGGCTGGGAGATGCAAGAGGGGTTAGCTGTTGAACCCCTTTTGCTCGGGTGTGGGCTGAAAGCCTGCGATCTTAAGAAGTGAAGCTCCCAGATTAGTTAAAAATGGGTGTCTCTGTTAATCAGTCTGTTTTCTAAGCCGCCTGCGTGGCGGTGAACTTGTCAAAAGGCATGGGTATTAGCAAGGCCGATTTCTAAGCCGCCTGCGTGGCGGTGAACTTGAATCTGTTTGCGAAATAAATGAATTTGTTTTTCTAAGCCGCCTGCGTGGCGGTGAACTGACAAGCAAAATATTTAAAAACACGGTCCCATTTCTAAGCCGCCTGCGTGGCGGTGAACAAAAAGAAATTGCGGGGAGTTTGTCTTGCGTATTTCTAAGCCGCCTGCGTGGCGGTGAACTTCTAGACGAACCTGCTGAAGACGTAATTTGCTTTCTAAGCCGCCTGCGTGGCGGTGAACCACTGTCACTTACAGCCGCATTATTCGCAGCCTTTCTAAGCCGCCTGCGTGGCGGTGAACTCTGCATAAATAGAGTCTTTTGCAAATTGAATTTTCTAAGCCGCCTGCGTGGCGGTGAACAACTTCCAATCGCTAGAAGCGACACCATGCTTTTTCTAAGCCGCCTGCGTGGCGGTGAACAAACGCTTGATGCCGCTTTTGGTGTTCTCGTTTTTCTAAGCCGCCTGCGTGGCGGTGAACGATTCGATACACGCATGAATTCATCATTAGCTTTCTAAGCCGCCTGCGTGGCGGTGAACCACTGTCACTTACAGCCGCATTATTCGCAGCCTTTCTAAGCCGCCTGCGTGGCGGTGAACTCTGCATAAATAGAGTCTTTTGCAAATTGAATTTTCTAAGCCGCCTGCGTGGCGGTGAACAACTTCCAATCGCTAGAAGCGACACCATGCTTTTTCTAAGCCGCCTGCGTGGCGGTGAACAAACGCTTGATGCCGCTTTTGGTGTTCTCGTTTTTCTAAGCCGCCTGCGTGGCGGTGAACGATTCGATACACGCATGAATTCATCATTAGCTTTCTAAGCCGCCTGCGTGGCGGTGAACCTTATCAATAAACTAAGGCGCGGGGATTTGCTTTTCTAAGCCGCCTGCGTGGCGGTGAACCTCGTTGTGTGCGCATTCTCTGGTAATTTGAATTTCTAAGCCGCCTGCGTGGCGGTGAACCTTTTATTTCGACATCTCCAGCACTCGTCTCATTTCTAAGCCGCCTGCGTGGCGGTGAACAGAAAGGAATTGTTGTCGATTTTATTGGCGGTATTTCTAAGCCGCCTGCGTGGCGGTGAACATTGCTTTAATATTATCAATGTCTTTAAAAGATTTCTAAGCCGCCTGCGTGGCGGTGAACGATTGATGCCATCCATCATAATTCTGCACACATTTCTAAGCCGCCTGCGTGGCGGTGAACGCTAGTCCGGGGGAGGAATATATAGGCATTGGTTTCTAAGCCGCCTGCGTGGCGGTGAACAATCGCCTAAAAGGCAAGGTGCATGGCCAAACTTTCTAAGCCGCCTGCGTGGCGGTGAACTAGAGAGCTCATTGCGAGGATTTGAAGGGTTCTTTCTAAGCCGCCTGCGTGGCGGTGAACTATAGATTTTGAAGCAAAGCGTCTCT
>CAMRBZ010000302.1 GCA_947040595.1 uncultured Enterovibrio sp.
AGGATTTTACCTGGACACCCATGTTTAACTTAAATGGACTGAGATCTTAACCTCTTAACCTCTTAACCTCTTAACCTCTGTAGTGGCTTAGCATCAAGAAACATTTGGCGATAAATACGCACACCTGATTTTGCCTGATTTTGCCTGTTTTTCGATCTTGTGAAATGTCTCACAAGGAGGCTGTTATGGGAAATGGCTTGGCGGGTGAGTGGGATTTTAACAGGACACCCATGTTTAATTTAAATGGACTGAGATCTTAACCTCTGTAGTGGCTTAGCATCAAGAAACATTTGGCGATAAATACGCACACCTGATTTTGCCTGATTTTGCCTGTTTTTCGATCTTGTGAAATGTCTCACAAGGAGGCTGTTATGGGAAATGGCTTGGCGGGTGAGCGGGGATTTTTTATTTAAAAGCGTCTGCCGTTTGATTGTGTATAGGCATTGCACAAGAATATGATAGAATTTGCGATTATATCAATAGAGAAAAATTACAGGACAGCCCATGAATGTCATCGAAGGCGCGATTGCTGCGCCAAATGCTCAGATTGCTATTGTCATCTCTCGTTTTAATAGTTTTATTAATGAAAGCCTGCTTTCGGCTGCTGTTGATGTATTAAAACGCCACGGTCAGGTATTGGAAGACAATATAACGGTTGTTCGTTGTCCCGGTGCTTACGAGCTTCCCTTGATAGCACAACGAGTTGCAAAAAGTGGTCGATTTGATGCGATTGTTGCTTTGGGTTCGATTATTCGTGGGGGGACGCCACATTTTGAATATGTGGCTGGAGAATGTAATAAAGGTTTAGCACAAGTTGCACTTGAGTTTGATACTCCTGTTGCTTTTGGCGTTTTAACTGTTGATACCATTGAACAAGCCATTGAGCGTGCTGGTACCAAGGCAGGTAATAAAGGAGCAGAGGCAGCACTCAGCGCGCTTGAAATGGTTAATGTACTGTCTCAAATTGAATCCTAGAGGTTATCGTGAAACCAGCTGCGCGTCGTAATGCTCGCCATTTTGCTTTACAAGCTATTTATTCTTGGCAATTAACCAAGAGCAATGTTGCTGAAATTGAATCACAATTTTTATCTGCCGATCACTACGAAGAAGAAGATCATCAGGCTGATGAGCCTCGTCTGCGTTCACCTGAAACGGATGTTGAATATTTTCGGGATTTGTTTGTCGGCGTTGTGCTTCATCATCAAGAGCTCGACAGTAAAATGCGTCCTTATTTATCGCGTCCTTTACAGGATCTTGATGAAATGGAACATGCACTTTTACGTTTGTCTATGTATGAGCTTTGTAAACGTGAAGATGTGCCTTTCAAAGTGATCATTAATGAATCGATTGAGCTTGCGAAGCGATTTGGTGCTGAAGACAGCCATAAGTTTGTCAATGGCGTGCTTGATAAAGCCGTTCCGACACTTAGAAAAAAGCCATAAATAAACAGAAGAAAAAGGCCAGCTTTTGCTGGTCTTTTTTAGTTTTTTTAATACGGATTAACAGATAACAATGGATTGTGTGATCTTTTCATTCTCTCTTTTAATACCGCTTCCTCTCATTTTTTCGTGATGTATCGCGTACTCAAGCCCACACATCTGTGACGTTTTTTTCTTAAAACGCTTTTTTTCGTTTCCTCTTTTTTATACCCAAGTGATTTGAAAATGCAAGAAGGCGCCAAGAAAGAAAAGCCTCTGGGCATCGATGAAGGATCTGATTGGGCTTTAAAAAGGCACTTAACAAGCCTGCATTTTTAAAGGCGACAGGTATAGAATTTGAGGACCTTGATATATCAGGAATACCTTGAAGGAAAATGGACCGGAAAAAACATGTTAAAGAATGAATTTGAATTGATTGAGCATTATTTTAAATCCCAACCGATAAAGCGAAAAGACGTTGTTTTAGGGATTGGAGATGACGCCGCCTTGGTGTGCGTTCCCCCGATGAGTCACCTTGTTGTGACAACAGACACTTTGGTGGTCGGAAATCATTTTCTTGAGGAGGCCCCCCCTGAAAAAGTGGCTTATAAGGCGCTGGCCTCCAATTTAAGCGATCTGGCTGCAATGGGCGCTGTCCCTGCTTGGTGTTCTCTCGCATTAACCCTTCCTCATTTTGATGAAACTTGGCTTCACGGTTTTTGTCGGGCTTTTTATCTTTTAGCGCAAAAACATGACGTGCAATTGATTGGGGGAGATACCACAAAAGGGCCATTGAGCATCACCTTGACCTTGCAAGGATACCTTCCTGAAGGACGCGCTTTGCGCCGAGATGGCGCAAGACCCGGAGATTGTATTTATGTGACCGGCTCTTTGGGAGACAGTGCGGCGGGACTGGATGTCATTTTAAAAAGACGCTCACCTCAAAATGAATTAGAGCGCACACTTTTAGAAAGGCATTATTATTCTATTCCTAGAGTAAAAACAGGGCAGCTTTTACGCGAATGGGCTTCTTCAGCCCTTGATATTTCAGATGGCCTTGTCGCTGATTTAACGCATTTACTTAAAGCAAGTAAGGTGTCTGCCAGATTAAATGCAGAGGCATTGCCAGTGTCTGACGCCTTGCTTGAGTACACAAAAACGCCAAAAAAGGCGGCTCAATGGGCCCTTTGCAGCGGTGAGGAATATGAGCTTTGCTTCACTGTGCCAGAAAAAAACAGATTGGCTATGGAGAGGGCATTTTTGCATCATGATACCCCCATCACTTGCATCGGGCGTATTCATGAAGTCTCTGAGGGTAAAGAGAAGGTGAGTGTATTCTGGCAAGGGAAAGAGGTTCAATGGTCTTTAAAAGGTTGGGATCATTTTTCAAATGAAGGCGTGATTAAATGAAGATTCTTGTATGAGCTGTCCAAAAGATAAAATACGCCTGTTAAATCCTGTGCATTTTTTGGCAACAGGTTTTGGATCAGGACTTTTTCCTAAAATCCCGGGCACGATGGGAACCCTTGCCGCTGTGCCTTTGTATCTTCTTATCGTGACTTACTGCGCTAATTTATTGCCTTGGATCATTCTTGTGGCATTTATTTTAGGTATTTATTTATGTGATAAGACAGCAAAAGACATGGGCGTTCATGATCATGGAAGCATCGTTTGGGATGAATTTGTCGGCTTTTGGATCACCATGTTGTTGGTGCCCGTTGTTAATTGGCAAACGGTGCTTGCGGGTTTTGTTCTGTTTCGTTTTTTTGATATGCTCAAGCCTTGGCCTATCAATTGGCTCGATAAAAAAGTGCATGGCGGTTTTGGGATCATGCTGGATGATGTCGTGGCTGGCGCTATGGCGATGTTCCTTCTTTGGGCCGGATATGCGTTTTTTGTCCCAGGCTAAAATATCTGTCACTTTTGAAGCTGTAGGTTCCAATTCATCGCCTTTGAGTGGTTTAGGTGTTGGCTTGCGCCCTTAAAACCCAATCACACAGTGAATCTATACCCAAGACACGTGAAGATGCGCGCCTGCTACAAACGAGTGAAGGCTCTGAGCATAGATGGACTCTGTGATTGGCCTGAGCGAGAG
>CAMRBZ010000303.1 GCA_947040595.1 uncultured Enterovibrio sp.
AGCTGTATTGCCTAGGTCATAGGAGGCACAGGAGCTCTGATTTATTCTTATTGCGTTTATCACTACGCCCACAAGCCCCACTGTCAATCCGACCGCAGCCAGTGCTCCGCCTGTGGCTACTGTACCGGCAGCGAGGAGTCCTATACCTACACCTGTAAGCACGACCCCAACTGAGAGTGGAATTGTCTCAGGTAGGCAGCAAGCGTTTTTGATGCTTGTAACGCACCTCATGAAAAAGCTTTTTTTGTTCTCTGTGGGAGTCGGAGCTGTGTTTTGAGTTGCAGCTGCAGTTGCAGCTGGATCTATTTTTGCTGTCATATCGCGTACCTTTTCATATTAAAATACTGATGTGTTATTTCGTCTTTTATCTCTGTTTTTTAGTCTTGTTATTTTCAAATCGAAAGGATCTTTTCTTTTTAAAAATAGAAAAATACAAATCAAAGATGCATGTTCTTTTTATAAGGACGAAATCTTGACTGATATACCCGTCGCCTTTGAAACTGCGTGGGTGTTGGCTAGGCTCGTTTAGCCCAATTACAGAGTAGATCTATGCTCAGGGGCTTCACTCGTTTGCCGTAGGCGCGCATCTTCAAGTGTCTTGGGTATAGATATTAATGGCTTTTATCTCTAATAAAGAGTGATATTTTGTGATTTATGCTTTGCAATTGGCGAGTCTCTTTCTCTCTTTCTCATCGATTCAAGGAGTGATTAACTTGGATGATTAACTTGGATTAACTTGGACACCCAAGATAAATCTACATTGGCGGATGTTTTTATTTCTTAAGAACGCAGGCTTTAAGCCCACCTGTCCACAGCGGATCCCGCTTGGCTCCCCCTGCAGGAACCCTAAGGCAACAATGTCACCACGATGCCCCTTCTTTTGATCTTGGATTTACTTTTATTCGACCGTTTTAAGATTGCAGAAAGAAGAAACGATAAATGCCTAATAAGGCCATGAATGGCGGTATAAAGCACTTTTTGAAGAGAACACTTTTACCCTCTGTAATACCCGTATTGACCTTGCATGAGTGAGCTGCGTTCGTTCAAGCCTTAACGGGCATGGAAAGCTTTATTGGATGAGCTTGATTTATACCCATCCCATTAAACATTTGATCATTCTTGTTTGTTAAAATTACCGATAACATCGTTATGACTTTTTCAATTAGAGTAAGGCGTTATCGTCAATTCACGCCTTGTTTTCCGTGATTTTTCCGGCGCAATTTCTGACGAACTACTTAATGGAATTGGTATTCAATTCCATAAGGGCAAAGCGTGCTTAGACTCTAGATAAATCAGAGTACTGCCGTATAAAACTGCGCATTGAAGCCGCTTTGAGCGGTGGGGACGCAGCCTAAAAGCCCGTGGAAATGAAAGTAAAACCAAGGTCATTCCCTTGATGATGGGCTTCATTTTTTATTGCAAAATAACATCGAATGACTGGATGAAACGCAAAGAATGATGCGGGATGAGAAAAAGGGGTTTATCGGTTTAAACAAGGAGAAGCGACTCACAAGATTAAATATTTCTCAAGACAATGGATTGAAACGCACTCGTTAATTTTTCAGCTGATCTCATGGGGGACTCGCCTCATTGAAAGAAGTAACCGAAAGAGGTGACCCATTATTGTGATCCTTTAGAAAAACGCCGAAGACATTTTGCTGGCTCTTGTACGTATTTTTAAACAGCGTGAGCATCACAATAGCTTCGTCCCTTCTAAAAAAGAAAAGAAGACTGTTGCCTTAAAACGGATGGTGAAAAGTTATATACCCAAAGTCATTGAAGATGTGCGCCTGCGGCAAGCGACTGAAATCCCTGTATATCGATGGAGTATGTGATTGGGCGTAGCGAGCCTAGCCAACATCCATGTAGCTTCAAAGGCGGCGGGCATATCTAAAAAACATGTTTTTTTCTTCATCACGTAATATAAACCCGACATTCCGCCGCACATGAGAAAATAATTTTGATTTATTGGCATTCCGATAAGAACTTGTCCATAAACCTATATCTGCGCGTGACGCTAGGTGAAAAATTTGCATTTCAACGTTAGATTTTCAAAAATCGAGGTTAGGTGCGAAATGACAAATAAACCTGTATTTTCCTTATTTAATAAGGAGTGGGTTCATTATTTATATTCAATGATTTTTTTAAATCGCTGATAAGGTCAATTTATTTCGTTGTTTTAGTGTGAGTGGCTTGTTTGGCAGTTTGGCTTTAGGGGGTAAGCGGGAATGGGAGTCATTCCTGCTTAACTTGAATCGAGGTTATACCCGTCGCTTTTGAAACTGCGTGGGTGTTGGCTGCTCTCGCTCAGGCCAATCACAGCGTCCATCTATGCTCAGGGCCTTCAGTCGTTTGCCGCCTACACGCATCTTCAAGTGTTTGAGGGATGCAGGTTATAGGCGTTGCGTTCTCTTCTTAGTGCGTGTATCACCACGCCCGTAAACCCCACTATTGCACCGACCGCAGCCAGTGCTTCGGCTGTTACTACTGTACCGGCTGCGACGAGTCCTATACCTACGCCTGTAAGCACGACCCCAACCGCGAGTGGCATTGTCTCAGGTAGGCAGCAAGCGTTTTTGATCTTTTTAACGCATCTCATGAAAAAGCTTTTGTGTACTTTCCATCTTCAGAGGGCTGTGTCTGAGAGGGAGGGGAAGTAGGAGAAGCATTAATAGTTGAGGCAGGAGAAGCCATAATATTTACCTTTTTTGATTGAAAAAATAACGCTGTAGTTCCGTCCTTAAATCTTGGCTTTTAAGATTTTGCTTTAAAGCTCAAAAGTGTCTTTTTAATTTCACGGTACAAAACAATGCCGCGATATAAAAAAAGAATGTTTTCCTTAAGAAGGATATCTTGAGGAAATAACTCTACTGGGATCCGTCTTGAATGCAGAGTGATATTTTGTGAATTATTTAATGTTTCCGTTTTTCAATCTTTTGGCATTTTTCTTGAAGCAGTTTACCCGTTTTCGACGCCGCAAGAGGGAAACGGCGGACAGGCGGATCAAAACCGATTCAGGCAGGAGATCGAGGCTTAGGGGCTTCTACCTGCATCTTCAAAGCGGTGGGTAGAAACTCAAACTTACACCGAAAGTCATTGACGATGCCGGCCTGCGCCAATTGATGCCCCTTTTATATAGATGGACTTTGTGATTGCCCTCCACTCGTTTGGCGCCTACGCGCATCTTTAAGTGTCTTGGGTAGAGATTTTAATGGCTTTTCTCTCTAATAAAGAGTGATATTTTTTGATTTATGCTTTGCAATTGGCGAGTCTATTTCTCTCTTTTTCATCGATTCAAGTTGCACGGTATCTAAGAAATTTGAAAACACAGCGAGGAGGTTAAGGGAAGCTGATGATTCAGGGGGGGCATCTACCTAATAATCTTTTCTTTTAAAATCCGAAATGGACATAACCTTTGCATTTAAAGTGAGTTCAACTTGGTTTTTTAAAAGACAATCAAGATCTTCCTCCTCTCTTTATTTTTTGTTCTTGATTCTTGATTCTTGATTCTT
>CAMRBZ010000304.1 GCA_947040595.1 uncultured Enterovibrio sp.
AACACTTCTATTCGGGTGTTGAACAAGCCCGATATTTCTTTATTTAAGTAAATTGGGTGGTGGCTCAAACCTGCATTTTCGCATGAATATCAATCCCAAATTCAACCGCGTTAATATATAGCCCAATAACAATATCGTGCATCAATTCGCTCTTTGAAAAGCAAATTGTACGTCGAGTTAATCGCTTAATTCGCGTTCTGAAATTTAGATTTTTTCGCTCAATCTTTTGCGTGTTTTTTTTGCCTACTTCATGCTCACTTGAATCGAGATGTCGTTCATAAGCGCCCCAGTCATCAGTGTAAAAACGAGCGATACCAAAAGGGGCAAGATGCTCTTTAAGCTCTTTGAAAACGACATCTTTTCGTTTCCCAAAAACATAAGCAAGTACGGTATTTGTTTCATGGCAGACTGCGTGCCATAGCCACCGTTGATTAGATTTTTTTCTCACAAATGACCACTGCTCATCTATCTCAGCGTCATTGCAGACCCGCTCTACTCTAACTTTTACCCCTGTTTCTGAGTGATGAGGGAAAAAATTAGGATTAACCTGAACGAGATTTTTTTCTTTTTTTTAATGCGCTTAAAATCGTTGTTCTCGATATATTTAAAACACGAGCAGTATCTCTGATCCCAGAGCCATTGATGGCCATATCAACGGCTTGCTTTTTGACTCCAGGAAGATAGGCTCGATAAGAATAATCGAGGAGAAAATGGCTTTTATCACATTCAGTAAAACGACAACGATAACGTTGTTTTCTTTCCGCAGTAAAACCCGCTTTCATGATGTCTGTGTTGCCACATTCTGGGCAATGAATTTTTTGATAAAGTGCCATATCAACAGCATACAGAAAAAAACGTAAATCACATATATGAACCATTACCAAAAAAAGAAAAAGGGGGCACAGCAGAAAATAGAACGAGGGGCAGAGCAGTTGTTTTATAACACCGATATGGTCAAGCTTTATGCACGATAATAATTCGCGAGTATGCTAACGCCACCGATAAATTCACTCATCGCGTAAAATTATCGTAAGCACTTAAAAGTTAAGTGAATAGTCAGTTAGCTACGGCGGATTTTTCGGCACCGCGCATCGTGCACAAAAGCAACGGAAACTCGCATTAATTTATTCTAGAAGCTCTAATTTTGGCATTCCGCCAAAAACGCTCTGCATATCCTTAACTTCGCTCTGTGACTCAAGCATTTTGTATCGCTTTGATATCCAAAAATTATATTTTTGCGCTTACTCTTGCTGGTGTGGCAGAGGAATTTGGGGTGCATTATTGAAACAATAAGGAACATCAATCATTCTGAATGAATTAGAAAATGTATTGAGCAAAGGGTTGCCATTTTCAAGCTCAGATAAGCAAATTAGAAATGAATATTTAAATAAGACTAGAAACCAGACGAAATATGAAAATCGTATCGAAGTAAATATTTTGATATTGATTATGAAACGAGCTGATTTGTCTAATATCGAGAGCGATTGTTAATTTACAGCATGTTGGTATCGCTTGATCTATTTCTCACTTAATGTATATTGCTCCATTTATAATTCTGAGTACTTATGTTCAACTGTTTTATTAAAAGATTGGCTGGCTATTACCTTTTTTTCCTGTTGTTTTCTTTTTCTGCATTTTCACAACCCCCTTGTGAAAATGATAACGAAATGAAAATTCTTTCTGGGTTACTAAAATTAAAAAATACAAATCATGAATTTATGTCGAACGTTTATGAAAAATATGGAAAAGTGTTAGGAGATAAGGTATTCGAAGAACATAAATTCATGGATAAAGCTCCAGGTGGGATTGTTGATAAAAATACATTTTATTGGTTCATTAAATTACTACATAAAACAAAATTTAATAACAGTGATGAATTGCTTATAACATTATTTTATGATGCGCACTCACCGGAAATTGAAAAAAATAAAGAGTTGAAATTTCTTTCAGAAGCGTTATTAGTCCATGCGTTCCCAACGTTTAAAACAACGCCTTTGTTTTTTAGTGAACAGCATATGGAAGATACTAAGAAATATTTTATAGATAACAAATCATACTTCATTAAAAGATTTGTAGAAATTTCGAAAACGCCTGAAATGTTAGCAAAACTCATATATGAAATAACATATGATAAAATTTTCAAAGATAAACAATTTTTGATTTTCGGCCAAGATAATCCAGATCGTTTTACGAAATACAAGATTTCGGCGCACAGCGAACCTAATAGTAACAAATTATTCAACGATACATTCACAAAGAACATGACGGCAGTCGAATTAAGTGATTTTTTAAAAAATGAATTAACACTGTCTAACGATCACACAATACATATTGATGCTTGTGATGCGGCAATGTCATTTAACTCAACGACTATTAATCTTACTGAAGATGAAATTAAAGGAAAAATTCTTGATCAGAGCTTAACTGATTTTCTATTTAATATAGAAGATAACAATGGTTATAGTTTTGTTCATTATTTATCAGATGAGATAGAAAAGCAAAGATTTAAAAATATTTCAATTTTCGCATCCGTTGCGGATATAATTGTATATCCCAATTATGGTTATAAACGTGATCCCAACACAAAACAGCTAATTGAAGTTTTTGGAGAAATAGGTCAGGTGCACGATATAATAGGAAAAGAAATAAGTATTAACTTGGATGAAACAATGGTGAAGATTACATTGGATTAGGATTAATTTGTAGTGGTTCCGATAAGCTCTGACACTTATCATTTTTTATAAATATTCGGTCAGATTCTTTGAACCACTACAGTTGTGGATGTCATTAATTAATGACATCCACAACCTTATCCACTCAGAAATTCGTAAACAACGCCCATGAATAACAAAGCCACCCATAATTTATTAATTCCATGAAAGTTATTCTAAGTAATTAAAAATTTAGTAAATTGTTGGTTGGTTATTTTTTGTTATACGGCACCGCTCATCGAGCAGAAAAACAAAGCTGACACGCATAAATTCATCCCTGAAGCTCGAATTTTGACATCCCTGTCAAAAACGGTCTGCTTTGTTTCTTTCTGCACAATGATCAAAAGGAGGTTGGTATTTGTGGCGAGTAAAAATCACAAAACAACAAAAAAACAACAAAGACAGCCATGATTATTTGCAATTTATCAAACCCGATGGTTATTTGTTTTGATTAATAAATACCCTTTTTCGGTCATTGATTATTTTTCTTTTTTTCTTTCTGCGCAATGATCAAAAGGAGGTTGGTATTTGTGGCGAGTTCAAATTACAAAACAACAAAAAAGACAGACATGATTATTTGCAATTTATCAAACCCGAAGGTTATTTGTTTTGATTAATAAATACTCTTTTTCGGTCATTGATTATTTCTGCTTTGTTTCTTTCTGCACAAATCATCAAAATGATTTGTATTTGTGGTGAGTTAAAATCACATCATAGACTGGACCTTAAGCATTAAGGTTTTCGAAAATCCCATCTAACGTAAT
>CAMRBZ010000305.1 GCA_947040595.1 uncultured Enterovibrio sp.
TGTCCAGTTAAAATAGTTAAAATACCTTCCGTTCTACGGAGCGTCCATATATGTCCAAGTTCAAATAATTTCTGGTTAACAACCGACTGATGCGAGTATAAATAGGAAGGGATTCTCTTTGAGGTCTTTATTTTAAATTATGTTTATGGCTGGTTTTTTCCATCGACCGGAAAAGCAAAGACAAGCCCGTACACAATATAAAATATACTGCCCCGACCAAAAGCCAAATTTCAAAAACCAAGCCTGACGAATTGGCCATTTCAGAGCCGACAAAGGTCAATTCTTGAATTGAAATCAAAGAAACAATGGAAGAGTCTTTCACCAAAGAAATCGTTTGTCCTGCCAATATCGGGGCAATCACGGTAATAACTTGTGGCAAAATCACTTTTATAAATCGCACTCGCGGGGAAAGTCCCAACGATTTTGCGGCTTCCCATTGTCCTTTAGGTATATTTTCTAATCCAGAGCGGACCGTCTCAGAAACATACGCGGCGCTCAAAAGCCCCACACATAAAACACCTGACAAGAGGTTTTCCCATAACCTCACAGGGCCAAAAAGAAGCGATTGAAGGCCATTAATCTCTCCTGGGTGTTCACGTAGAAGAGAGGTCAAACCCAAGGCCGGGATCAGTTGGTTTGCAATAAAAAAATAAAAGATAAATACAAACACCAAAGGGGGGACATTTCGAATTAATTGAACATACAAGGTGGCGATAACACGAAAAAAAGGCCAAGAAAAATAACGCGCAAATCCCAACAAAAACCCCAAAATCAAGGCCACAAAAATGCCCCAAAGACTCAGCCTCAGGGTGGCAATCACACCTTGGAAAAAATAAGGTAAATCACCATTTGCACGCGGTGTAAACACCAGTTGAATGGCTTTTTCCCACTCCCACTGGTACTGCACCCCCATGGCTGCGCGTTCATAAAGAACGAAACACACACAAGCTAAAAAAAACAAAAGAATAAAATCAAGCTTATTCAATCGTAAATAGAAAGGGCGTTTCGCTAAAGGCGTGGAGTGATTTATCATGACGCCTGATCTTTCACTGTGAAAGCTTTTGCGTTTTTGTTTGGGTCAAACTCAATTTCTCTTTCCAAGCCAGTGAAGCAAACCAATAATCATATCGGGCTTTTAACCATCCATCTTGAATACGTGCCTGGATCCAAGCATCAAAAAATGCTTTCTTTTCTTTGTCTTCTAATCGAACTGCAAACCCTTCATTTCCTTCACTGAGCCGCTCGGCAAACGGCAAATAAAGTCGCTCTGGATTTTTAATGGCTTCATGCTCCGGTCTTGGGGTCGCCGCAATCACCGCATCTGCATTGCCATTTAAGACTTCTTGAACCGCTTGAGCTTCATCATCAAATTGCAATAATTTTGCCTTTGGAAAAATTTCACGCACCACTTGAATAGTGTAAGTGCCTCTTCTCGCAGCAATTTTCATTCTACGCGAATTTAAATCTTGGAAATGATTGATCTTACCTTTATGCTCGATATCTACCGCAATTTGCACACCGGAATGAGCGTAGGCCTCTGTAAATAAAACACTTTTTTCTCTTTCTGGGGTCACTGACATGCCCGCAATAATCACATCGGTTTTATTGGCAAGCAATGCAGGAATAATTCCATCCCACGCCGTTGGAATAAACTCCACCTTCCAGCCACTGTCTTTGGCTAAACGTTTCGCAACATCGATTTCAAAACCGATCAATTCCCCTTGGTTATCACGCATAGCCCAAGGCACTGATGCGGAAACACCCACACGTAAAGTGCCCGATTGATGGATTTTATCAAGAGATGAACTTTTTGTTTCTGCATGCAAGGGCTGGGCATGAAAAACACATAAAAATAAAACGAAGAGGGACTTTATAAATCTCAATGTCATTGACGTACATTCCTTGTTATTTTTGTTGACTTTGAATAGAAAATTTTCTCTCTAACCAAGCACCGAAACCAGAAAGAGAAAGGGTTAAAACCAAGTAAATACTGGCAACAGTAAACCAGATTTCAAACGGCATCGCCATTTCAGATACGATATTTCGTCCTTGCGTTGTCAGATCAAATATTGCCATCACACTGACGATAGAAGAATTTTTAATCAAAGAAACCATTTCATTGGTTAATGGGGGCAACACATTGCGAACAACTTGAGGTAAAATAACATCCCAATAAGAACGAAAACGTGACAACCCCAAGGTTCTTGCGGCTTCAAATTGGCCTTCGGGTATATTACTTAAGCCCGCTCTAAAAACCTCTGCGGTATAAGCCCCTTGAAATAAAGACAAAGCTAAAATAGCCGTCGCAAATCGATCTAACCCAATAACAGGACCAAACACGAAATAAAGCAGATAAATTTGCACCAATAACGGGGTGTTTCGAATGAGCTGAACATATGAAAAAGCCAATCCTCGCCCAACAACTGAGCGAGACAAGCGCAATAAAGCAGTGCATAAACCGATAATGAGGGTCAACACCATACTCAAAACCGAAATCTGCAAGGTAACAAAAAAACCTTCAAGTAATTCAGCAGGCCACCACTGCCCCTCATCAAAAAACAAAATATAATCTGGAACGCGTTCCCATTGCCATTGGTAGCCCATCGCCCGCGCCCCAGCATCCAGGATCCAAAAAATCCCCACCAGCAAAACGGCCATCTGGAACAAGGCGGATAACACCGATTTCAATTCCAATTTATTTTTTTGATTAATTAGCATTTCAATGACTTAAAATTTGCTGAAGGAATTCTTGGGCCCGAGGATGTTGGGGCTTTGCAAAAAATTGCTCAGGTGACGCCATTTCTAAAATAGCCCCTTCATCCATAAAAATAACGCGATCAGCCACTTTACGTGCAAACCCCATTTCATGGGTAACACAAATCATGGTCATTCCTTCTTCTGCAAGCTCCACCATCACATCCAGCACTTCACTTATCATTTCAGGATCCAATGCTGAGGTGGGTTCATCAAACAACAAAAGAGAAGGCTTCATACAAAGAGAGCGAGCAATGGCCACCCTCTGTTGTTGCCCGCCAGAAAGTTGAATGGGGTATTTCTGCGCTTGATCTGCAATTTTAACCCGCTCAAGATAATGCATCGCACGCGCTTTCGCAGCCGCTTTCGTCAATTTAAGGGTGTGCCGTGGAGCAAGGGTTAAATTTTCCAATACCGTCATATGAGGGAAAAGATGAAAATGCTGAAACACCATCCCCAACTTGCCTTTATGGTCAAAGCCTGGCGTAATCGGGGTTCCAAACACATGAATAACGCCTTTATCGTGCGTTTCTAAATCATTAATACAACGAATTAACGTGGATTTTCCTGAACCCGAAGGACCGCAAATAACCAGTTTTTCCCCTTTTTTCACATCAAAGGTAAGGCTTTTTAATGCCTGATATTGCCCGTACCATTTATCAACATTTTCAAATTGAATGATCGGCGTTT
>CAMRBZ010000306.1 GCA_947040595.1 uncultured Enterovibrio sp.
ATCCTTAAACTTGTCACTTTTTTTTCAAGGATGGATCTTTCGAGTGGGTCATTTTTTAAAATGGGTATGTCATTTTTCTTGCGGCGGCGGTGTTGGCGGCTGGCGTTCCTGTTCGTTGGTTCTTAACGTTTGACTTATCGAATGCTTACCAATATTCAGGTTGCGCCATCTTGGTTGGAAAAATTCGTAAAATTTCAATGCAATTGTCTTTCACTCTATAAGGGATCAGGAAAGGAAAGTTCTGCAATATTAATTCTCTTGTGCCAAACACGCGTCCAGCCCGCCCCATTGAAGGGTGTTGTTTGAGTAAATGGGTTAAATCATAAACTTCTTGTACAAAGGCTTTCGCCGCTTTTGGGTTGTGCTCTTCAAAGTATTTCGCGGCGTTATCCAAATTTTCTAATGCTGTAGGGAGCCACTTAATTTGCATCTATGCCCCACTTGGTAAATGTATCTTTGACTTCTTTTTCACTGGCAAAGGTTCCAGCATCCGCTTGTGTGATGGCCGTTTTTATTTCGTTTATTTGCCATAGCTCTTTGGTTAAATAATCTTGAATAGCTTGATTGGCGATCCAAGATTTTGTACGCCCTGTTGAGTCTGCAAGCTGGTTGAGTTGTTGTTCAATTTCTTCAGGTATTCGAAGCGATATTGAAGGCATGGTGAGCATTCCTTTAAAGTGTATTACGTTGCGTGCAATGTAATTCATCTTTATCTTTTTCGATAGTTATTTAAAAAAAAAGGTTTCCTATTTTTTTTCTGCGTGGCCGTGGAGGTTTGAACATTCCCACATTTGCGCGTTCGCGCCTTTGAACATTCGCGCATTTGCGCCTTTGCGCCTTTGCGCATTCCCACATTTGCGCGTTCGCGCCTTTGAACATTCGCGCATTTGCGGTTTCATGCGTGGCCGTGGAGGTTTGAGTGTGGCCGTGTCGATTTATACTGCTTTGAGCAAAATCCCGTGCCAGGGCGCGCATGGAAATGCGCCAGGGAAAAAGTGAGAGTAAAACTAAGATCCCCGCCCACCATCCCAAGCGGAGATTTTAAAAAAACATGAGAATGCTTTTTTTAAATGGGGGAATTTCTAAAAAGACCGTGAGAACGTCTTTTTAGAAATATCTATACCCGCCCCCCGCCCTAAAGCCAGATCCCGCCCACTTAATGCTGTTTTTCAGCGCATGAGAATGCGCGAGAAATGAAAAAACGTTTCACCCACCCACAGCCTTTCTTTTTCTTTTTCTTCTATTTTTGGCTTCGAAGCGCCAAGGTGAGCGACTCTCTTTCACGCTCTGATTGGGTTAAGGCATGTTGCGTTTGTGCCTGTTGTTTTTGCACCTCTATCAATTGGCCTTGAAGTGTTGTGAGCTGCTTGCTGTCTGTTTTGGCTTCGTTGAGTTCGCCCGTTAAGCGCGCAATGTCTGCGTTTTTGCTTTTACATTGTGCTTGCAATTTTACGTTATTTGTTTTCTCAAAAGCCAAATCATTCATCATGTTATTGTGCATTTCTTGCATGTGTTTGTATTGGTCTTGCTCTATTTCTCGCTTGGCTTGCTCGATACTTAGGCTTTTCACTTGCTCGCGCAAGCTGATGCTTTCAGCTTCAGCTTTATCACTGTGTTTATTTGCGGCTTGAATAAGTGCGTTCGCTTCGCTTTTGGCGTTACTTACCAATAAATCACATTTACTTTGATTGGCTTCAATCGCGTTTTGAGCTTTCTTTGTTTTTTCGTTGGCTTCTAATTTTGCTTGGTTTGCTTGCTCTTCAAAGTTGTCTGCACGTTCTTTGGCGCTGTTGATTTTTTCATTCGCTTCATTAATGGATTGCGTCATTTTTGCTTCTGCAAGTTCAACGCGGTGTTCACAGTCTTTCTCTTTATCGTTTAAAAGCTCGATCACTTCGTTGAGTTGCTCTTTTTGCTCTTTAATGATGCCTTGTAGTTGCGCGGTCTTTCTGTCTACGACGTTTTGAACTTCACTTGCCAAAAGCTTTGCAATCGCAGTGCTTCCCAGTTCATCAGCCATTTTAATCACTTCAGCATTACGCTTATCAAAAAAATCACGAAGATACATAGAAACGGTTTCGGTTTTTCCGCCTGTAACCGCGATCACGCCGCGCACAGAAGGCGTGATCCCTTGGGTGAGCATGCTTGATGCCGCTTTCGCTACCTCTTCAAATGTCACACTGTTTTGCACTTTCATCACTCACACCCGCCAATAAATAACAGGCATATTACAGACAAGGGAAACGCAAAACAACGGGAAACATGCGTTTCCCGTTTCCCTTTATTTGTTTTTATGATTTTTTTGGTTTGGTGAGGTAGATCAAATGCATTTGCCGTTTTATTCGCGTTGCTATTTAAAGGTGCAAACTAGCCACCGCACCCCAAACGGCCATAGCTTCGCCCCACAGGTTTAATGTGGTTTTTTACTTGTGGTCGGTTCGGTGGTTTTATTTGGGGTGGGCAAAGCGCGGGTGTGTCGTGCTGGTTTATTTAGTAAATATATTTATTTGTTGTGTCTTTATTTTTCTTTAAGGAATAGTGTTTATGAAGTTTTTTGAGTATTGATTAACGTTGTTATTAGTAAACCCCTGTCAACTGTATGAATATCATTGAAAAATGCGCTTAAAAAAACTAGATGGGATTTCTGCAGTGATGTTATATTGCGCTTTCTGGAATTTTTTCTGTTTCAGTAACAAAAGAGTCCTGTGTGGACTCACAGGACTCTTGTTATTTGATTTGTAATAGGAGTTTATTTGGATATTTTTTCTGTTCGTTTGTTTGCAGTTGGTTACTTTTTAAGCAAACTGGTGCCTTTATTAAATTTGGTTTTACCATTCTTAATTGCTTAATCTATTTAGCGGTAGTTTAAGCTTTTCCAAGCCTCGTAAAGTTAGCGCTTTTCGGGGCTTTTCTTATGTTTTGTATTGTAAATGCAAAACAAAATGTCAAGTCATCATAACTTAAAGTTCACTGTCTAAAAAGTAAAGAATGAATGAACATTTGTGGTTATATGCGGTTATATGCGGTATTTACATATGTGTTGTAAGGTGGTGTAACGTGGTGTAATCAGCAGAAAGGTTCGTTTATGTCTTTCTCTTACTGCTAAATGTGATAACACTCATTTCCTGCTGTGCGAGGAACTTAAGCTTTTTTGATCCAGCTTGTAGCTTTTAAAGCAGAAATTGCAGCGACTTGAGGAAAAGCGTAAGATCGCCAGATAAAACAAAGCCCCGAATCTTATTCCAATCTTGGCGGATGTATAAGAGTTCAGGGCTAGCATAATGCTAAAGGAATTATACTTACATGACACCCCAAACTCAACCATATTTGTCCGCCATAAGTGCGGGTTTGTGTGAAATCTAAACATTCAGCCGCTTTTGAACTCGCGTTATTCGACTCACTGCCTAAAAAACCTTATTGCACTGATGA
>CAMRBZ010000307.1 GCA_947040595.1 uncultured Enterovibrio sp.
TGATTAGCATTCATGTGCTAAAATCCTTTTCATACAGCGAGCCTCGATTACTCTCCTTTCCTCCGCCAAGATGAATTTCGAGTATCGGGGCTCTGTTGCATCTGGGCACGATTGCCTCAGAAATTAGCCTTATCATACGACTATCAACAAAAATCGCAACATCACCCTGTCACAACTCAAAACCTCACCTAATCGTAACAGCCAAAGTCATACTGAAAACACTCTAGTTTTACAGATCTATTTTATTATTAATCAACTCATTAAAAGCTGATGAATTAGACATAGTGACTTACCAGTTAACATCTACAAAAAACTTAATCAGAACGACTGATAAAATAAAACTTTCTCATGAAAATTTTTACGGGAGTGACTGATAAAACCAGGTTAGATTTTTACTAAGGTTACAGTTATTCAAACCAGTCCAAGAAGGGAGCAAAGCCCCCTTTCAAAAAGAAAAAAGAACACCTAACTTTTAGCTAAAGGTTACCCATCTACTTAGCTAAACTGGCTCTAAAATAAATCTACTGTTTAGCTAAAAACACACCCATAACGACAGTCGAACTGGAAACGAATGCATTCAAGCATTCACTTACCTTATTTAGCTAAAACTTACCTATCTGGTTAGCTAAACCGACTCGAAACCTAATTTTGGTAATCGCATAAATATACGGCCGTTTTTAAAAACGAAAAGAATAGTTATGCTACTCGTTTTTAAAAACGCCCGAAGAAATGCGCATAAAAGATGAATACATTAAATTGACCATTTTCATCACGACAGAACATGATGATAAAAAAATAGACTTGATCTTAAACCTGTAAAACATCCATTTAATACAAATCTAACCACGTCAGTGAACTGGGTTTCAAAGGGTTTCATGGCATGTAGAGCAGGTACGGAGTACCGTCGCGTATACGTGCCCGTCGTGCCTATTTTTTTACCCTACTTTTTTTAGAACCTGAGTAGAACCTCTTAGAACCTGAGTAGAACCCCTTAGAACCTGAGTAGAACCTCTTAGACTTAGAACCTTTTATTTTTTGTGTCACAAGGGTATCTAAGGTGTCACAAGAGTATCTAAGGTGTCACAAGGGTATCTAAGGTGTCACAAGAGTATCTAAGGTGTCACAAGAGTATCTAAGGTGTCACAAGAAAGTAGGGCGTAAAAAAACAGGCACGACAGGCACGTTAACCTTTCGATACTCCGTATCGGGTTAACATGCCGTGTGCCAAAGGGTAAACCCTTTGAAACCCTCCGCAGTACGCGGTGACGTCATCGACTATCTTTGAGGTATCTTAAATCGGGGTATCACTGAGGATTGGTATCATCAAAGTAAATCACTACTTAGATAACACCTATTTAGGCTGGATTTTTTGGTATCAAAAAACGAACATTTAATGATGTGGCTGACAAATCGGATCGAGGTAGTGACTAAAATTCCTAACCATCAAAGGTCTAAAACTTAATGATAGCTCAAATAAATAATCTAGAAGCACTACCTAATTTAGCAGTTCTAGAAAGAAAGGCTTTCTGATTGGCTGTTAAAGAGATAAAACAATAAATAAATTCCTTGAATTATTGTTTACTCCAAGAAGTAAATAGGAGTTGTTGCACAAAAGAATAATCTACAAATAAAAAATACCAATTTGTATTTTTCTTTCTTGATTATTTATTATTTAAGTCGTATTTTTACGAAAATTTTATTTTATCTCTATGTTGAGGAAGTTTTGGGTACGTTTCATATTTGGTATGAACTAATATCATTATTGGTTGTTACTTATTTTTTAATTAAGTTTTATGTTGTTTTTAAACAGAAGTATTTAATTAAAAAGATCAAAAAAAACAAGTTGTCTATTTTAAATCAAGCGAAAAAAAACATTAATAATCAAAAGGTGGGAAGTTATTTTCCTTTATATCCAGCTTTAGATCCAGAGGGAGACATTACTGGATTAGTGAAAAGCAAGCTAGTGAACTTATGCTCTTGTAAGTTTAACAATTTGATTTATAAAAGAATTTTATGCTGCATTGATGATCATCACACGCTAATGTATAGTGCATTTGATGATAAAACATCAAGCACCTCTATGTTTAAAAGTGATTACTTAAACAATGTAAAAATGTATTTTTTCCTTATTGATTTAATCCAAATGACAACGAAAGATCGGATTTATACGTTTAATGAAATTAAAGAGATTGATTCTTCTCTCTATGAGAACTGTCAGTTTTATTTAAAAAATTATACTCAGTTAAAAAATAGAAATATTATGGGTTATTAACCCTATATAGATATTACATTTTTGTTAAGGTATTATTTGTGTGAAATAATACCTTTTTTATTTTTATAGTAATAAAAATTAGTTTATATAATAGTGGGTAGCCACCATCAAGCATTTATCCACAGCCACATGCGCCATGTTTAATGCTGTCTCTCGACAACCAGAGCCATTCATCGCTATAGCAATAATTTATTCATGCATGCCAGGCTCAGAGCCTTTCATTGAATAATCCGTTTGAAAAGTATGCCGACAGTCAGTGCATTGATAACGTTGATGTCCAGACGTTGAGTGTCCATTTTTACGAATGCTCTCTGAGCCATCACACTTAGGACATTGAAGAGAAAGCATCACCATAATAATCACCATTTAAAAATCTAAAACTTAATAATAGTTCAAATCAATAATCTAGGAGCACTACCAGTTTTTCTATTATAAATAGGCTTGGGTAAACCCTAGATAAATCAAAATTGATAATTAAAATTGCAAAAATATAAGTTTAATTATTGGCTAAGTTTGATAGCTTCATAAAAGAATTATTTAAGAAAAAATAAAAATGAATGTAATGATTAATACAAAATTTATTTCATGGTGGCGCACTACATTTTAGTGCGGCAATGAATTACATCTATTCAAAGCCGTCGGAAGACAGGTAATGAATAAATAAATAAATAAATATTTATGTCTCCGGCGGTCTAATTAAGGAGATATATAATGAAAATTCAAACTACAAAAATTACAAAAGAAAAAGTATTAACAGGTGATCGTGCTACAGGTCAGTTGCATTTTGGTCATTTTGTTGGATCTCTGAAACAACGAATATCTCTTCAAGATAAATATGATCAAACCATCTTAGTCGCTGACTTACAAGGTCTAACAGATAATGGTCATAACCCTCATAAAGTTTCTTCGAACATTTTAAATGTTATTGCTGATTACTTGGCAGTTGGAATAGATCCACTCAAAACAAACATTTGTTTGCAGTCAGCTATCCCTGCACTGTCTGAGTTAACAATGTATTATTCAAATCTAGTTTCTGTATCACGATTACAACGTAATCCAACAGTGAAAAGTGAAATTCTCAACAAGATAATGCAGACTGCGTCTGCGACTTTTACGCGGCACGTATAGCGAGTA
>CAMRBZ010000308.1 GCA_947040595.1 uncultured Enterovibrio sp.
ACGGAGGTTATAGCGGTGTTTTGTTCACAAGGACTTCCGTCGATATACGTCATTTGAATGTCTTTTGGGGTGACTTTTAGATGAGTAAAGCTGACTGTGTGTGCATCGACTCGGTGCATACAGACTGAACGTTGGTCTGCTTTTGGAAGGTGGCTTGCGTGATATAAAATAGCATTTTCTACGCCCACGTTTCCGTTCATCATGCTTTTGTATGCTTGACGTCGTGTGACCATAACATCTAGATAATCAACAGAAGACGAAATCATAGGCTCTACACTGGCTCTTTGAAACAAGACATTCCCGTCCCATTGGAAGGTGAGAACATGCTCTTGGTGTAAATTAAGATTGGGATTAAAAACAAGAAGCGTGAAAGGTGCGTAACGTTGCATTTCGAGCTGATTTAATTGTGCAATGAGCGCGTCGACACAAGAAAAAGAAGACAGAAATTTAAGAAGGCGTCCTCGACTTGTCAGTTTATTTGAGGGAATTTCACCTTGGTAATAATTTAATAGACAAATAGAAAGCCCATGGTGATTCGCTGCAATCCAGGATCCTCCGCCTTCAGGATCGAGAGGCATGAGGCAGGGAGTACCATTTAAAATCAAATGAGAAGGAGGAAAAGCAATGGCTCTGCTTTTTTGTTCATCACGATTAAAAAAAACATCATATCCCGAAGGATTAAGCAGCCAACTAACAGTGCACATTATTGAGTTCCACGGTGATAACTTGCTGTGCTTGGTGCCATTCCAAATGTTTTAGAAACATTGATATCTTGAAAAGATAAACTGATCCGCATTAATGCAAAATGATGTATTGCATGACTTGAAACAAAAGACAATTCTCGTCCGAGAGTGGACTTACTCAGCGCACTTTTTTTATGCGTTAACGAAATTTCATTTTTTACATTTACTTTGTTATTTAATTCCTCAACAGAAATTTCTTTTAAACATTGAGAAATCGAGTGCCATTCATCAATCGCTATCATTTTATCGCTTTCAACAAGATGAGTGCGTCGGCGCAGATCATAATCAATGATTTCAGAATTAGGCCAACCCATGGCAGCGTGAAATACATCTAAAACATGCCTCATATGTTGTCCAATCGAGCTTTCCAAATAGGGCTTTGCTATTTGATTATATTCAGGGGAAGACAAACGGTTCAGTAAGGTAAGAGCCTGTTTTGCGACATCTAAACAACCTTCTACTTCGGCTGGAATGATGAGATCATTCTTTGAGGTTGCATCGTTTACTAACATAATTTCCTCTTTGGTTGATGTGTTATTTTAAGTTTCTTATCATGTTTTACACACTCGTTTTAAAATAATGGCATGCTTCTAACAAAAAAGAATTGAATTTGAATGCGAGTTCCGGATTTTCAATCTGTTGAAGGATAACGTTTCACTAATGCACTTTCTTTTCGCCAAGCCTGCCATAACGTCGTGAACTTTGGCACTGGTATACCGGAATTTCTTTGCATTGCTCCAATTTCAAAGAGGATTTGATATTGATTTAACAAGGTAGAAAGTGCTTCTTTTAGGGTAGTAGTACGATCCCAAATATGTGCGGCTTCACTGCTGGCTCCGTTAATTTCAATTAAATGAAAATCCTCTCCTCGCATTAGAGAATCAAGATTTTTAAATTTAAGATCGATACGACCAAAATGGTAACCAGGCAAATCATTGATAATGTCGTCAAAAGCAGAGACCAAGTCTTCAGTAATGTACTCATTCGCATTTCTAAAAATAGCACCACAACAATGGCTTCCTGAAAAAGTGAGTCTATAAACTTCTCCGGATTGTAGAACAACAGGTAAGCTGTTTCTATGTCGGGTTCGGTATAAATGGCGAACTTTTCCTGCTCTTGGATCATTGTCAATAAGCTCACCTAAGGTGTGAACGCCATCTCCAATGACAAAAGGAGTGTATTTGAATGTCATAGAAATGATTTTCCCGTGAGGTTCACCAGGATAACGGACATAGAAAACGCCGGCTTCCGCTGAAAACGGGGCTTTCTTTTGGATCATGATGTTGCAATGGTTAGGAAAAAGAAGAAGGTATTTTTCAAGCTCGTCGGAATTTTCGATTAATCGAACACCAGCGCCTCGGCATCCAATATCAGGTTTAACCACCAAAGGGAACGTTAATTTTTTTTCTTGAAGTCTCGATATAATGTTTTGTGCTTGAATCGAAGAAGATTGAGTGTTTTTCTTCCACATGACATAAGGCAAAATCCAAGTGCTTGCTTTATTTCCTGCCAATGAAAGGATCTCATTTTTAGATTCTCCTACCATGCCACTTAAGGGGATTCCTGGGTTTGCAATCAAGGGTAAAGCTAAATTGCGATATTTAAACCCAAGCCATATCCAGAGAAAGAGAACAGGCGTATAAAAGAAGAAGGTGGGTAAAAATTCAAACCAAGAAAGAGGCTTTCCTGTCATGTCAAGAACAGGCATTCCTTGATTAAGGGGGCAATGTTGTGCTGAGGTCTCTGTTTTTGAATTAATCGGCACGGCGTGTTTTTTCTCTTAATTTTTCAGCAGCGATGCGATGGAAGAAAAAAAGAATAATGGATAAGATAGGAATTAGTCCCCAGCTGATATTTTTTTGAATCCAATCTATTTCACCGAGTTGATATACAAGACTGAACATTAAGGCAGTCCAACAGGCAGTAGAAAGAAGCACTGCACTCAAAAAAGTTTTTAAATTAAGGTGAAAAAAACCACTTAAACAAAAACCAATAAAGCGTAAGCCAGGAATAAATCGGATGAGAAACAGTACACTAAATGTATTTTTTTTTAATTTATTTTTAATGATCTTGAAACTGGGTTTTGTGAGTATAACTCGGCGAAGTCCTTGCCATTTTCGAGACCAGCTCCCCAGAAAATATAAGGCAAGATCCCCCGTCGTAATGCCGATAAAAAGAGCAAGCAGGGCTAGATAAACAGGAAGGACATTTTGTGTGGCTGCAACACTGGCAGAGACGATCGCAAGATCTTCAAATAGATACGAGAGTATTATCACTGCGAAAAAGAAGATGAAGGGTGGGAATGTTAAGAGTGTATTTGTAATGTGACTCAAGGTGGGCGCCTGTTTGAAATGAACATTAAAAGCATAGACACTTTTCTAGGAATTGTTATTCTTTATTGAATAAAAACCTTATCTTTCATGAAAATAAGGTCGAGGCTCATATATGTGATTTACGTTTTTCCTGTCTCATGCCGATATGACAATTTATCAAGAACTTCATTCTTCAGAATGCAACAATACAGACATCTTCAAAGCGGGTTTTACTGGTAAATGAAAACAAGATTATCGTTGTCGCTTTACTGCATCTGATAAAAGCCATTTTCTGCTAGTGCAGCTAAGC
>CAMRBZ010000309.1 GCA_947040595.1 uncultured Enterovibrio sp.
GCTGACATCCAAGGTTCAAAAGCCTTGATTTAGAATAAAATGAAACCTTGAGGTTACTTAAATATTGAATGAAGCGAGATTGAGGTCATTTTGTTTATATTGTTATTTCTTGAATGAATAAGGTGCCAGTATTCTCGAAGTGTTATTTTACGTGAGCTATTGGTGTTTTTCTATTCAGTATTCGTTATGAGCAGGTTTTGTAATATAAATAATGTATCTTTCTCTATTTTAAATAGGAAAGATATTTAAATAAAGGAAATTTAGCGTGAATTAAGTAATGCTATTGCGGTCTAAGATGTAAAGTAAGTGTGAAATTAAGTTTGATTATTAAGTCGAATTTAAGTTTTTTAATTTTATAAACGCATCTCATTGTATTTATTTATTATTTTACAGTGTTCTATTTTATGGCATTGTAAAACCATAAATAATTGAAAAGAAATGATTTAATTTTTTGTTTCTTTTTTAATTAAGAAATTGAAGTCATTTTAAAAAATAATTTTACGTAAACATAAAAGACATTGTTTCATTTGTTTGTTTTTCTCTGTATTATTCGGCTCTTAAAAATAGCATCTCAAAAAACTTTTATTCACGACTTTTTAAAAGTGTCACTTTATTAATTTGATGCTTTTTTTGTATTTTATCTTAAAGTGTATTTACGTGAGCTATCTTTTTTTCTAAATATTTAGTTGTTTTTGCTAGTAAATCCAACATAAAGAACGCAAAAAAGAGACCTTTTTATTAAAGGTTCTTTTTCGTTTGTAAAAATTTTAATGAATTAAAATCCAGGAAATTTCACAATGAAATTCACATCAATTTCGTTGGCATTATTTGTCCTTTTTTGTGGGGCAAGCGTCAATGCTGAAACTGTAAATCATAATACTGCATTATCTTATGAGAGAAACGAAACGGTTATTTTTGATAATTGTATATTTAAGGCGAAAACGTTTGTTTATTCGGGTATCAGCCCAGCAATATCAACAGAGATTAATTCTGAAAATCCATGGGAGTTGCTTTCTTGTGGTTTAGGCATAAGAAAGAAAGAGATAAATAACATCAATGAACATGAAAAAATAAAAACCATCCCTGAATACAAAGAAAACACAGTTTATCAATCTGGCGATCTTGTTTTTGCTATCGGAACAAAAAATATATATGAATGCAAGGAGGGCGTTTCTTCATGGTGCTCAACCAGTGCTTGGGCATATGAGCCAGGAAAAGGGACCGCCTGGAGCTCCGCTTGGACTCTGTTAAATAATTCAGGGGGGACGCCTGATTCATCAAATCCGCCTCCGCCTCCGCCTTTGGAAACAGGCAGTGGAAGTGAAGATCATCCTGCGACCACTGATTTTGATTATCGAAATCAAATTGTTGGATTGACGAAAGCGACAGTTCAATACAATGATGGGGGTAAAATTTCAGGAGAAAAAGCCACTTTCCCTTCTGATCATATTGTTGGGGGTTACGTCAGTGAATGGTCTGTTTATGGACGAGGCTTTGATCTTGAGCGCTTATCAGGTTTGTCCTACAACAGGTTGGTTTACGCTTTTGCAGGAATTTGTGGCGACAGAGCCTCAGGCTCTGCGTCCGATATTGTAAGAAAAGAATGCCAAAAACAAAATTTAAAAGAAAACGAAATGGTGATCTTGGACCCCTGGGCTGGTTTTATTAAACCGATTAATGAACGACAAGAGCGTATGGGTTGGGATGCGAGTTATGATGCGAATAATCCACAGTTAATTCCACAAAGCAAAGCCCGTGGCTTAATGGGGCAGTTGCTGGAATTAAAAAAACAAAATGCAAATTTGAAAGTTGCAATCAGTATTGGTGGCTGGACCATGTCCGAGCCATTCCATCGCATGTCTGCAGACCAAGCCTCTCGTGATACTTTTATCAGTTCTGTTATTGGCTTTGTTTATAAATGGGGGCTTGACGGCGTTGATTTGGATTGGGAATTTCCTGGACATGGTGGTGTTTCTGGAAAATGGACAGAAGAAGATGGAAAGAATTTTTCTTTGTTAGTAAAAGACATGAAAATGGGACTCAATGCCCTTTCTAAAGTAACGGGGAAAAAATACGAGGTCTCTTCTGCCGTTGGGGCAACAGAAAATTACATCTCTAAGATTGGTGAACATTATAAGCTCGTTAATGAATATATAGATAACATCTATTTGATGAATTATGATTATTTTGGCGCTTGGGAAACTAAATTAGGACATCAGTCAAATTTACGAAATTCAACGGCATTAGGTCAAGATTTCAGCATTGAAAATGCAATTCAGTTACTTCAGAAAAACGGTGTTGATAAAAATAAAATCGTCCTCGGTATTGCAAATTATTCACGAGGTGCAAAAGCGCCTTTATATCAATCCTCTCCGTTATCATCCGGCGCTTTAAATAATTCGCTTGTTTTCGGAACTTGGGAAAATACCGTTGTAGAAGGTTATGAGCTTTTTCCGAATATGGCAGGAAAGGGCATGAGAGGGGTCAATGGATGGGAGTTACGTACAGACAAAGAAGCCAATGCAGACTTCTTTTACAATTATAATACCCAGATATTTCATTCTATTGACACGCCTCGTACCGCATATGTAAAAGCAAAATATGCAAAAGACAATGGATTGAAAGGGGCTTTTGTATGGACGGTAGAGCAAGATTATAATGGACAAACCGTGAATGCGATGAATGATGCTTTTGATCATCCATTAACAGATCTTTATACTACAAGGCAAGAGCGTACGAAATTATACACCCAATGTGGTATTAATCTTTCTGATTCGGAATGCAATAGTTTAAACACAGCTGAAATATCATTACCCGAAGCCGTCATTGATCCGGAAGAGCCTTTAACGGTAAAGCATCTTCATTTATTCAATCGAGATATATTAATTAAAAAGTTTAGGGTTTGGGAAGGTGATAAGCTTGTTTTTGAATCTCCATATGGTTTAACTGCAGGCTTAGGCGAATTAATTACGAATATAACAATAAAACGAAATACAAAAATTGAAGTGTTGGCATTAAGAATGCGTTCTGAATTTAAGGCTGACGCTCATTTGTATAAAACTTTGAATAAAGATCAAATGATGAAGTTAATTGCGGCTGCAGAACAATCAAAAGGTGTAAGAATAACATCTCTTGATTTTATTGTTGAGATATTAGGGATCCCGACTTCATTAGCGGACGTGTTTCTTTCGATTGTTCTTGATGTGTTAAACATCGCGATTAAAGCTTTTGAGTATCAACATTTCGGTTGGGTCGATATGAATAAGATTTCAAATGCCAATAAAACAGAAATTATGATTGAAAATTATGGATATGATAAAACGAGTGTGACTGAGTATCGATAACATATAACCAAAG
>CAMRBZ010000310.1 GCA_947040595.1 uncultured Enterovibrio sp.
CTTTTTTATTGCTTAAATGCATTCAAATATTGACAGCTTTTTGCAAAGTGGCGTCGTCGTATATTTAAATGTTCACAATAACGGGTCAACTCATTTAATGTTCCTACAGGCCCTTGAAATAAATGAGCAAAATCAGAGACCATTTTTATCCAATTTCCATTCGGAATGTTTAATCGCTCAAGCGTTTTTTCAGAATTGCTTGAAATCACGCCTTTCTTCCCATCTTGAATAATTCGACCTGTTTCATCTACTAAATCAAGGTACTCTCGAAGTGATACGCCAAGTCCTTTTACTTGAGATTGATGCTCGTTTCCTACAAAAGGCATTAGTTGCGCGGGTTGTTGAGATGTTATGGCCGCTTTAATTCTTAAGCGAAGACTGGTATGCATTGAATCTTCTGGCGTTTTAGCCATGTTCGCCCGAATCGGATTAAGATCAACGTAGGCCATGCAAGCCAATACAGCCGCTTCATCCAAGAGCGCTTGGCTTTTAAAGCGGCCTTCCCAAAAATGCCCAGTGCAATTGTCTTCTCGGTTGGCTTGTCTGGCGATAGGTTCATTTAAACAGCGCATAAACCAACTAATATCGCATAACCGAGAACGATATAGCGCGATGAAATGTTTTATCTGAGGAAGAAATTTATCCTCAATAACCTCTCCGTTTACAAAACGTTGCGTGAGCTCTGTTCCCTTAAAGCATTTGTGCCACTGCTCTACCACCGTTTTATCTAACCAGGAATTTACCTTCTCAACATCCATGCGTAAAACAAGGTGCAAATGATTGCTCATCACAGCGTACGCAGCCACATCAATGGCAAAAATGTCAGTGAGATTTAAAATCCTTTTTTCTATCCATCCTCGTCGATGCTCATAAGATTTCCCTGAATAATCATCCACTCCAGCAATAAATGCACGGCGAACTGTTCGACTGCAACAATGATACCAAGGCGTATCTTCAAGGCTAATTTGTGTATTTCGAGGACGAGCCATAGCAAACTCCAGCCATTAATGATGAAGAAAGCGTAGTTTATCATTCAAGATCACATTATTTATTATGCCTGTCTTTATCTCGTTTTGTCTTTATCTCGTTTTATTTATTATGCCTGTCTTTATCTCGCCTTGCCTGTCTTTATCTCGTTTCTTTAATGATGAAGAAAGCGTAGTTTATCATTCAAGATCACATTATTTATTATGCCTGTCTTTATCTCGCTTTATTTATTATGCCTGTCTTTATCTCGCCTTTATGCCTGTCTTTATCTCGCTTTTATCTCGCTTCTACAGGGGAGGAGGGAGCATTGATTTTTTCATAAAGCGAGCATGACAGATTTTTAAAAGGGTTCAAGCCAAAATTAGGATGTAATTGAACATTATTTTTTAATTATCAATAGCTTCTTGGTGAACAGTTACCAATCGAGCAGCACGTGGAGGAAAGATTAATTGATATTTTCAATCATACGGCGAGCTTCTTCTTTTAATTGAAGATCATCACTTTGCATAACTTTTTCTAAAAGTTCAATCGCACCATCAAGGTCATTCATTTCAAGGTATGCTTTCGCCAAGTCCATGTAAGCCGCTGCTTCTCCTTGCGCATCGACATCGATGGGAAGCACACCATTTAAAACATCAGGGAAATCTTCCAAACCAACATCTAAATTCAACGTCAATGAGTCTGGATCTTCTTGAGGGATCCCATCGTCTTTTAAAAGTGTTTCAATACTAATGAAACCATCATCCATTGAAACGCTATCAATTAATTCACTTTTCGCTTCTTCAAGAAGACCTTCTAAATCAGCTTGATCCGTTCTTTCTTCAAGAGATTCATCTGTCATATCAAGCTGCTGAGACCAATCTTCACTTTCAAGCTCTGGCTCTGCCGTCTTTTCTGCTGTCCAAATATTGCTTTCATCTTCTGGAATATCAATCTCATCAAGATCAAATTCAGGTGATTCTAGCGATTCATCACTGGAAAAATCAGAAAGCAAGGCATTCATATTTAACCCTGCAACCTGATAAGCTTCATCCTCATCGTCAAAATCAGCTAAATCATCAAGATTGATCGATTGATATTGCTCTGAAACCGAGGGAGATTTTTGTTGAAACTGATTATGTACAGATGCGCTTTCATCCAATTCTCTTTGTTCCGCTAAAGCGGCATCAAAGGCATCATTTTCATCAAACTCTCCAAGTTCATCAATTCCAATGGTCTCAACGGCAGGAAAATCCAAAGTGCTAAGCTGCGTTGCGGAAAAAGAAGGCGGTATTTCATTTTTTTCTAAAACATCTCCCTCTTTGATTATTTTTTCGCCATTAAAGAGGGGCGCCTCATTTTCTTCATTCCAAACAATATGAGGTTCTGCGGCTGCATCTTCTTCTGTATATTCAGGAAAGTCTTCAAGATTTAAAAGTGACTCATCATTTAAATCAAAAGAACTGTCTTCATTATAAGAAGATGGCTCTGGCTGATAATCGCTTTCATCCAACACCGCCTTTTCATCAAATTCAGGAAGAGAAAGCAAATCTAAAGGTGCATCATCGTCTTCATCTAATAAACTGTCCAATAAATCAAGATCATCTTCTGTTGGCGCCAAAGCGACCTCGACTTCTTTTTCTGAGTCTTTTTCGTTTGCCTTTTCTGAGCTTTCATTCTCACTTTCTAAGGCTTCATCCAACAAATGAAGGTCTATTTCAGAAGGACTTGTTTCATCTTTCTGAAAATCTTTTTCTTGATTTTCTTCCAGAACATCCATGTCGCGGGGATCTTTTTCCCTATTTTCAAGCTCACGCTCTGTTTCCTCTAATGCCGCTTCTAGCTCTGCATCTAAATCTGCATCTCTCTCTAAAAGCGTTTCTTGTTCCGCATCAACCTCAGTGCCCTCATCGACTGAGTGATGCTCTGGATCCGCTTCAAATTCAGAATTATCGGCATTACTTTGCTCTGAGTCTGCATCAGACAGGAATTCTGTCTGTGCATCTTCTTGATTAATTTGCGGTTCGTCTTCGCTCTCAGAGTCATTATCCGTTTCAATCTCTTGTTCTGGCTCAAATTCAGCTTCTCGCCCTTCCTCAATGTTGGCTTCTATGTCTTGTTCCGCTTCTGACTCTATCTCAGTCTTCGTGTCGAATTCTGACAGCATCTCTGTTTTAGGTTCATTTTCTGTTTCAACCTCCGGCTCAGCGTCTAGCTCAGGTTCAGGCTCTGGCTTACTTTCTGTTTCAAGCTCTGGCTCTGATCCAAGCTCAGCCTCAAGCTCTGGCTCTGCTTCTGTATTTACTTCGGGCGTGGCTTCAGGCTCAA
>CAMRBZ010000311.1 GCA_947040595.1 uncultured Enterovibrio sp.
TATACATCTTTCATTCTGCACCTAAGCTCGATATTTTAAAATCGGACCTTGAAATCAAAATTGAAATTTTTCACGTAGCGCCACGCGAAGGTCTAGATTGATAGATAACTTGTTATCGAGATGCCTATAAATCAATATTTTTTCCTATGTGCGAAATGTCGGATATCTGTCTTAATGAAAAAATATACTTTAAGGTTATTTGTATTTTATTAAAAAACGCTGAAATATCGTTTTTTTACAATACCGAAATAAAATAAATCGAGACCAATCAAATTCCAAACTGCTAGTGTAACAAATCGACTTGATTCCAAAGCTCTTGAGAATTCTATATTTATCATTTAATTCAGTGGTTTAGTTGTTGCGTCGAGTTGGCGTGGAATTTAATTAACTGTTACCCCTGTGTGATGGGTTCCAATAAATCCGTCATTTCGCACCTAACCTCGATATTTTAAAAATCTGTTGTTGAAATTAAAATTGAAAGACAAATTTTTCACGTAGCCTCACCTTGATGTTCGGATTTATGGGCGGATTATTGTAAAATTGACTAGAAAACAATATTATTTGTTCATGTGCGGAATCTCGGATAAATAGACTTGTTTTTGTATCTTGTCAGATTCCATGTTTTTACTATACCCGTCGCCTTTGAAACTCGTGGGTGTTGGCTGCTCTCGCTTCAGGTCAATCACAGAGTCCATCTATGCTCAGGCTTTCACTCCTTTTCCGCAGGCGCGCATCTTCAAGTGTCTTGGGTATAGAGGGTAAAAAAATTCGACCTTACGCCCGAAAGCGTTGAACGGAAACGAGCTTGAATCTGCTCTGCTTTGTCTGTTTATACCCCTCGCCTTTGACGCTGAGTGCGCATTGGCTGCGCGGGTTCAGCCCAATCACAGACTCCATCTATGCTCAGGGGCTTCACTCGCTTTGCGCAGGCGCGCATTTTCAATTACTTTGGGTATTATTCGGTATTTCCTTGTTTGAGAATGAATAAATTGGGAAAAATCAAATGACAAGCTGCTGGGTAAGATATCGGCTTGATTCCAAAGATCTTGAAAATCATGAATTTATCCTTTAATTCAATGATTTAACTATCACTTCGGGTTGGCTGAGAATTTTATTAATTGTTACCCCTGTTTGATGGCTCCCAATAAATTAAATAAAAAGACAGAGGATTCACTTATTTAAAAGAAATTAAAATTCGAAAGTGAAAAATGCTTAATCGCCAAAAGAATAGAATAAACTTTGGAAAGACATCCTCTGTCTTTTATAATACCCCTAGATAGCAAGTGCTGGAGTTATAACTCATTGAATTATTTAAATTTAATGACATCTATCAAGATGTGGCGCGCATGCAATGATCTTGCCTTTTATTTTTCTAGTTAAAAACAAGATCAATCTAAGTCAGTCGTTAAGCCGATATGGCTCTGTGAAATTGCAAAGAACGCGATGTGAATTATTGACAAGGCGTTTGGGACATTCATAACGATGTTATACCCGTCGCCTTTGAAGCGACGTGGGTGTTGCCTACGCGGGTTCAGCCTAATCACAGAGTCCTCAAAAGTGACGGGTCAATTTTAAAAGTGCATCCGCGCCATTTTTACGTTTTTATACATATAGAGATATTGCATGAGTTTTTCCTCGCTAGGGCTATCGGAGCCCATTTTAAAAGCAGTTTCAAAACAGGGTTATGAGAAACCATCACCGATTCAAGAACAAGCCATTCCAGCCATTCTTGAGGGTAAAGACATCATGGCTGCGGCGCAAACGGGAACCGGAAAAACAGCCGGCTTTACCTTGCCATTGCTGGAGCGTTTATCGAAAGGCAAACCCGTTCGTTCAAATCATGTTCGCGCCTTGGTATTAACGCCTACGCGTGAACTTGCTGCACAAGTGGGTGAAAGTGTTGCAAAATATGCGAAACATCTTTCTATCAGTTCTGCCGTCGTTTTTGGTGGGGTGAAGGTGAATCCACAAATGCTCCGAATGCGCAAAGGTGCAGATGTTCTGGTGGCAACGCCTGGGCGTCTAATGGATTTACATAGCCAAAATGCCATTAAATTTCAAGATGTTGAAATATTAGTCCTGGATGAAGCCGATCGGATGCTTGATATGGGCTTTATCCGTGATATCCGTAAAATTTTGGCCTTATTGCCAAAGCAGCGCCAAAATCTCCTCTTTTCCGCCACCTTTTCTGATGAAATTAGAAATTTAGCGAAAGGTTTGGTCAATGATCCTGTTGAAATCGATGTGAATCCTAGAAACCAAACTGCACGCACAGTCAACCAATGGATTTGCCCTGTCGATCAAAAGAAAAAAGCCAATTTGCTCACTCAATTATTGGCTGATCGTCAGTGGAAACAGGTTTTGGTTTTTACTAAAACAAAACACGGTGCAAACCGCCTTGCGGCCCATTTAGAAGGCAGAGGCATTTCAGCGGCGGCGATTCATGGCAATAAAAGTCAAGCCGCTCGCACTAAGGCGCTGGCGAACTTTAAAGCGGGCGAAGTGCGTGTACTTGTTGCCACCGACATTGCTGCGCGCGGTCTTGATATTGAACAGCTTCCTCAGGTTGTTAACTTTGATTTACCCCATGTCCCTGAAGATTATGTTCATCGCATTGGTCGAACGGGGCGTGCTGGAGCGGTCGGTGAGGCCATCTCTTTGGTTTGTGCGGAGGAGTTTAAAGATTTACAAGCCATTGAACGCTTGACTCAACAGGTTTTACATCGAGAAATTATTGACGGTTTTAATCCGATTAATAAACTGGGTGTTTCGAGGTTAAATACCACACCGATAAAAGCCAAAAAACCAAAAACAAACAGGCAATTACAATCAGGTGCAAGCCTAAAACAAACTGAAAAACGTCCCTCGTCAAAACCGAGAGCTCCCCGAAAACCCACTAAAAACGTCATTCAGTAACACCTTATACCCAAGTAATTGAAGATGCGCGCCTGCACAAAGCGAGTGGAGCTCCTGAGCATAGATGGACTCTGTGGTTGGGCTGAACCCGCCTGGCCAAGAACCACGCAGCTTCAAAGGCGACGGGTATATTTCTCAAAATTGGAGTGCTCGCGCACCAGAGCGACAAATTGCCACCCTGTATTATGAACGCTTATTTTATACCCAAGACACTTGAAGTTGCGTTTGCGGTAAGTGCGTGAAGCCCCTGAGCATAGATGGACTTTGTGATTGGGCTGAACCCGCGTAGCCAGCAGCTACGCAGCGTCTAAGGCGATGGGTATAGCCTGTAAAGATAAATCCCTCGTTGAAAAAGAAGCGAAATTAATAGAAATTAA
>CAMRBZ010000312.1 GCA_947040595.1 uncultured Enterovibrio sp.
GCTCCCCTTTTGAAGACCCTCTTTGAGCCAAGAAGGTGAGCATGAGTGGGCTTCTATTATTGGGCTTAAGTTTTATTGGGCTTGAGTTTGATTGGCGTTAGAAAGCGTAGCCAGTAGCCAGTAGCCAGTAGCCAGCAGCCACGCAGTTTCAAAGAGGAAGAGATAGAATTATCCCCCTAACGTTGCGACCATCACGGCTTTAATGGTGTGCATTCGGTTTTCTGCTTGATCAAATACAATGGCGTGTTTTGATTCAATAACCTCGTCAGTTACCTCACAACCTTTTGATAGTTTCGGGTATGCCTCAGCAAGTTCCTTTCCGATAAGGGTGTCTGTGCCATGAAATGCGGGAAGACAATGCATGAACTTTACGTTTTTATTGCCTGTGGCTTTGAGGGTTTTCAGGTTGACTTGGTAAGGTAGCATCTTTTTTATACGTTCATCCCACGCTTTTTTGGACTCTCCCATGGAGACCCATACGTCGGTATAAAGGAAATCACAGCCTTTCACACCCTCTTCAGTCTTGTCTGTTAAGGTGATCTTTGCCTTTGTTTTGTCTGATATTTCAATGCATTGATTGAGAATGTCTGGGTTGGGCCAAAATGATTTTGGGGCCACCAAGCGGATGTCCATCCCCATTTTTGCAGCGCCCACCATCAAGGAATGAGCCACATTGTTTCGGGCATCTCCTAAGAAGGCAAATTTTAACTGGTGAAGCTCTTTTCCTTCGCTGTGCTCTAACATCGTCATAAAATCGGCCAGCACTTGTGTCGGATGAAATTCATCAGTGAGCCCATTCCAAACTGGAACGCCTGCATATTTACCTAATTGTTCGACAATCTCTTGGGCAAATCCACGGTATTGAATACCGTCGTAGAGGCGTCCCAGCACTCTTGCTGTGTCTTTCATTGATTCTTTATGGCCGATTTGTGTTCCAGATGGGCCAAGATAAGAGACGTTTGCGCCTTGATCAAAGGCGGCGACTTCAAAAGCGCAGCGGGTGCGAGTGGAGTTTTTCTCAAAAATAAGGGCTATATTTTTCCCTTTTAAACGGGCTTGTTCGCACCCTGCGTATTTTTCTTTTTTTAAGGTGAAAGATAAATTTAATAAATATTGAATTTCATCGGGATTAAAATCCAATAGTTTTAAAAGATGTCGATTTTTAAGTGGATACTGCATGCTGGTTTCATCCTTGTGTACGCTCTGTATCGGGATGAGATGAATCTTCTTTTTAAGGACATCCATCTTTCATCATCATTTTATACCCAAAGGAATTGAAGATGCGCGCCTGCGGCAAGCGAGTGAAGCCCTTGAGCATAGACAACACCCACGCCGCTTCAAAGGCGACGGGTATATGAATATTAAATGTGAAGGCGTGGCGCATGGCAAGGGCTTTTCCGTGAGGGGTGTTTTAAAGAAAGGCGCTCGCCCTCTTCATGGCAAAAGAGTGCGAGCGGATGAACAGATTAGATCGTCTTTTTATGCGTAAAAGATTGGCTTAAAAAGCATTTAGACGCATTTTCAAATATCCCCTTCGTCTTTGAAGCGGGCGTCTTTTTGCCTGTGATGTCACTTTTCTTGGGTACCGCAGTGGATGTGTCATTTTAATCGCTTATACCCAGAGTCATTGAAGATGCGTGTAGCCAACGCTCACCTAGGTTCAAAGGCGACGGGCAGAAGAGGGGGACGTTTTAGAGAAATAAATGATGGATATTATCGCCATGACCAGCATCATCATGGGATAGAAAGCATAAGGCATAATTGAAATGGGTGATATTTTCGCAAGACCTGCAACCATGAGTAACTGACCCGCATACGGCATTAAGCCGTTCATTGAACAGGCACAAATATCAAGTAGAGAAGCGGTTTGAGCCTTATCAATACTGTATTTATCAGAGATATCTTTGGCAATGGTTCCTGCTGTTAAGATACCGATAGTGTTGTTTGTTGTCGCTAAGGTTATCAAGCTGACCAATGCCGCTATCCCCATTTGTCCGCCAAAAATACCGTTAGAGTGCGCGGTTATTTTCTCGAGTAGATATTGAATGCCCCCGTAATGCTTCATTAACCCGACGAGACCAGACACCACAATGCTGATCATACCGAGGTTTTGCATCCAGCCCATACCGCGTTGCACCGTCTCAAGGGCAGATAAGTAATCCAAACTTCCATTCATAAAACCGATGAAAATGCCACTGACGACGCCCAGACCTAAAACCCCCATGACATGCAGACCCGATAGCGCTGCGACAATGATCAATACATAAGGAATGATATTAATAAGTGAGTATCCACTTACCGCTGTTTCAGCGCCGTTACCAAAAGGAATGATCCCCAATAAAATGATCGTGCCGACAAGGGCAGGTAGAACCGTAATGATGTTGCACTTGAATTTTTCTTTTAGCGTAACACCTTGCGTGCGACAGGCTGCAATCGTTGTGTCTGATACAAAAGAACAGTTATCACCAAACATGGAGCCGCCAACCACTGTTGCCATAATAAGCGCAGGATTTCCGCCAACTTGTTCTGCAATGCCAAGCCCAATAGGGGCCAGTGCGGTAATGGCCCCCATTGATGTCCCCATTGCAAAAGACAAGACGCAAGCAATGAGGAAAATACCCACGAGAACCTTGTTTGAAGGAATGACAGACAAGCCTAAATTAACAATTGAACTGACGGCCCCCATTTGATCTGTCACAGAATAGAATGCCCCAGCAAGAAGAAAAATCAGTACCATCATAATAATGTCACTGTCACCGGCCGCTTTTGTGAAGATATTCATTTTTTCTTCAAATGTTGTTTTTTGTCCTCTTACTTGAATAAACAAGGCCACAACAACGGAGAGACTGAAGGCGACCAACAATGGCATGCTAGAAAAGTTATCAGTATAAATACCGGTTAAAACATAAATAATAATAAAGAAAACAAGTGGCAATAAGCCAATAAAATTGCTTTTTGGGGTCATTTTTTAAGTCCTGTTTTTTTTCGTTACTTGAATGTGTTTTTTAAACGTAAGCAAGATATATTTTATTTCTTCATTAGTCATCATTTTGTTTGAATATTTAACGAGAAAAATCTCTTTTACTTTGAATTTCATAAGAAAACATTATCTTTGTTATTTAAATGAACGAGATGTTTTTTCTTATTTCAGGCTATATAAAGTCATTCATAATTTTAAAATCACATTACATCCATTGATTTTATTTTTAATTAACAGATAATTTTAAATACTCTTTATTTCTATTTTTAAACATTGATTTTGTCATCTTTAATTTGTCTCTATTTATTCTGGA
>CAMRBZ010000313.1 GCA_947040595.1 uncultured Enterovibrio sp.
CATTTAAGAAACCACCTATAATAAACCGATTAAAGAAACCAACTTAAATTGAACCAATAGGTGATGAGAATGTTGATCCGTGCCTACCTTCGTGCTTCAACCACAGAGCAAGATGCCCAACGAGCAAAAGAAGAACTAAAAGCCTTTGGAACGAAGTTCGAACACCGTATTGCCGGTTACTACATCGAAAACCAATCCGGTACCAAACTCGAACGCCCAGAACTCAACAAGTTGATTGAAGATAGCGAAGCGGGTGATGTATTACTGATTGAAAAGATGGACCGTCTTACTCGTTTGCCCTGGGGGGAATGGCAAACACTAAAAGCACGCATCATGGGCAAAGGGTTAGTGATTGTTGTGGCGGATCAAACGATGACGCATACGGTGTTCCGTTCAGGTGAGCAAAATAGCATTACCTTGGCTTTAACTGAATTCATGCTGGATTTAGGTGCCGCTATGGCGCGTGATGATTACGAGACAAGACATAAACGCCAAGCGCAAGGCATTGCGAAAGCAAAAGAAAATGGTAAATATCGAGGTCGCCAACCTAATTTAGCGTTACATCAGGATATTTCAGATCAGCTCACGTTAGGTCGTAGTTATTCGCAGATCCAAGCAAAGCTAGGCTGTAGCAGAGCGACGATAGCCCGAGTGGTTAAGGAGCGTTATACCCAAAGTCATTGAAGATACACGCAGGCAAACGAGTGAAGGCCCTGAGCATAGATGGACGATGTGATGGGCCTGAGCGAGAGCAGCTAACACCCATGCAGTTTCAAAGGCGACGGATATAACATTTGGCATGATTTCTTCAGCATTACGTGCTAGCCTAGAGCGCTTATTCATCTTCCAAGATTATGTGTGCATTTCGGGGCTTTTTTTTATCTTGCGTGCGCTTACAATTATTAATTTATTCGGTAGGAAACATGAGAAAACATTCAAAAAAATATATCATCGGGATTTTATCAATCTTAATTTTAGGATGCGCGATTACCGCCAAAGAGCAAGAGGAAGTTGTTCTTTATTATGGAGAGCGTACTATTTCCACTCCAATTAATAAAAATGGCGAATTCAAACACTTAGAAACAGGAAAGTCAAATATTTTATCATTTTCTGGCACTGTTGAAAATTTAAACGGGAAATACCTAACTCACATAAATTTATCCATAACAAAAACAGGCACAGAATTAGGTAAAAAAATAAATACAAAACTCCTACTTACTAAAAATGAAAGAATTAAAGTAGATAAACTTACATATCTTAAAATAAAATAATATTTACTTTTTTTAGAGAGGGTATGCTGGATTCAAGAAATAAGTGCAAAACGGGTATCAGTAAAGATTTCAAACCGACATTCTGCACATGAGCAAATAATATTGATTTATAAGCGTTTCGATGTCCATTTATCCATACCTGCGCGTGACGCTGCGTGAAAAATTCGCATTTCAATTTTTATTTCAACCTCATATTTTAAAAAATTGAGGTTAGGTGCGGAATGTCGGAACATATTTAATGAAATATGCCTTAGGTATAAGGTGAAAATAGGCGACAAGAAAACGCAGCCAACACCTAAGCCAGCTTAAAAATGGGTAGGGATTGGTTTAATCTTAATTAGTAACCATTGATCTGGAAACGCAAGACGGCGCATCCTTTTCTTTTTTATTCTTTTTTTGTTTTCGATTGTTTAATTCTTTTATTATTTTTTGGTGTGTTTCTGTGTCACAAATGGCCGCGTATTCAGCCATTCGATCAAGATCTTGAATGTTTAATTTTTCCGAAGCGTCATAAATATTTAATTCTTTTTGATAGGACAACAAAAGAGCGAGGTTCTTATGCATCCAAAGACTTTCTTCATGACTGCCTTGTGTTGCTTTGGGTCTGCGACTTAAGCGAGGGCGAATAGGTTTAATGCATAACTTATCTTTTTCAAGAACGTAAACAAACTTTACAGCGATCACTTTTCGACCTGACTTTATAGGCTCGTAAATAACACTGATATCAGTATTTGTATTTATTTTTTCTACTGCTGGCTTAATGACACGATCATGAAAATGCCCCCACCGAGAATGATCACCTTTTATCTGAGCCTGAGATTTCATCCAATCAATAGAAAAAATAACCTCAACAGATCCATTCATTTTATTTCCATCAAAATATTGTACTTTTTTTAGCCATTGATAAAGTCGGAATGAAAATGAAGTATTTAGCCTTGCGGCATACTCAAAACTGATCGATGTAAAACGTTCTTTAAGATCGAAAATATATGGCTCTATTTTTGGCGAAAATTCAATTAATACATGAGAACCATAATCGTCAGTTTCATATTCATTCATGACAAGCCATGACAATTCTCTAATTTTTGAACCATCAAAAAGTTTAATGGGTTTACGCATGATTGATTTTACCGCATCTCGAAGATCGCCATATGAACGATTATTCTTAATACCATACGTTCGATCATATTCGGATACATCAATTCGGATCTCTCCAATCTTGCTTTTTCGACTATCTATCTTTGTTGATGCTAAAGATAAAACCCTCATTTCAATTAAATTAAAACAATAACTAGCATCAATGAGTTGGTTAGCATGAACAATGGTTAAATTAGACAATTTAACTGACCGCAAAATAAAATAATGCGGCTAATTTATAGAAAACCACAAAAGTTATCCACCCCGCTTTTGTGGTTAGTTAACCCCTGTTTTGTGGTTAGTTAGCCCCTGTTTTGTGGTTAATTAGCCCCTGTTTTGTGGTTAGTTAACGATAAAAATGATTTATATTCATGAGCTTAAAGGCCCCGAAAGAGAAAGAGAAAAGAGAAAGAAAAGAACAAATAAATTTGTGTATAACCGTTTAGTTACGTTTTATTTCATGATTTAACGCAAAAAGGCCCCCTCAAAAGAGGCTTATTCATTTGTGATTTCATGTTTTTTAAGTGCCAATGAAGAAAGTGCAATAGTCCTACGTGCTTGATGAGATAACGTCCATGAAGAATGCCATCACTCACTTATTTTTAAGGGGGCAAATTGAGACGCAGGGCGCATATTTTACTCTAATACCACCCCAGATTAACTTATCACTAAAAAAGCCGCTATGGCGCATACAGAACCAAAAAAGAGGCATTAAAATAAAGACGGCAACTGAAAAGTAAAAAACACAGACAGAAAGTCTGAGTTAATCCGAATGCTCGAATCAGTTAAAGCAGTTTTTTTATTGTATTTTTCTTGCGGCGGTGTTCACGGTTGTCGTTCTTCTGCCACCTGCTCTTTCTATGTGTTTAGGGTGTTCG
>CAMRBZ010000314.1 GCA_947040595.1 uncultured Enterovibrio sp.
ATCTCTTTGCTTTTCCTGGAATCGAGGCGCTTCTGAGGATCTCGGCTGATGCGGGAGTCTTGGCTCTGCTGTTAATCCAGGATCTAAGGGAAGTCCATACCCTGGCTGCGGTCTTGACTCTGGCGGTAGAAATCCATGACCTTGCTGAAATCCGTTCTTCGCCTGATGCTGATTTCTTGGCTCTGGCGGTACTCTCCACCTTGGCTGGCATTCCGGCCTTGAGTGACATTGACTTCTTTGCGCTGCTGATCCGGCCTGCTCAAAATGAGGCATCGAGGGTCCAAAACGCATCGCTCCTGTTTCAGGACACACTCGAAAAGATCCTTGTCGTCGTGTTTTTTCTGCATGACTTGGATTTTCAACGCGACCCGTACGAGGGGCTTCCATACAGTTTCTTGGGCGAGTCAAAAAGACAAAGGGGTTTCTGTTTCTTTGTGAATGGGGGGGCGCGGCGTTTCTTGTCGATTGCGCCATGCCCGCAGCAGAATCGCCTATCTTTGGATGCAAAATAATTTCCTCTTCTTTTTATATCGACTCCACTGCGTTTTTATACCCAAAAAACCTGAAAGTGCAAGTAGGCACCCCACAAGCGAAGCACATTATACCTGTCGTTTTGGACACTGCGTGGGTGTTGGGGATAGCCATCTATACCCGTCGCCTTTGAAGTTACGTGGGTGTTGGCTGCGCTCGTTCAGCCCAATCACAGAGTAAATCTATGCCAAGGGGGTTCACTCGCTTTTCACTGGTGCAGATTTTCAATGAATTTGGGGTTTTACAATTTCGCTCAAAAATAAAAGAAAAATAAAGAAACATTGATTTTGCAAATCTAGCTTAATAGGCGTTCGCTTTAGCGCGAAAAAAATGAAGGGATAGAAAAGAATGGAAAAAATAAAAAGAAGGGGATATTTGAAAAAGTAAGCCACCGAGAATATCGGTGGCTTTATTTAATTCAAGTTAAGTTAATTATTATTTAAAAACTCTTCGACCTTTTCCCATGACCGGTAAATATCATAATGTCCATTTAAACCAGGATCTGTTTCATGAGTGAAAATAGTCACTTCCCCCGATATATCTGACCAAAGATTAATTGTTTTACAATCATTTTTGGTACAGTCTCCCTTGAATTCGTAAACCAATTTATTATTTTTAGCTTGATATTGAGATGTGTATTCAGTGCTTACTTCCTCATAAGAACTAAACTCTCCAAAAATAACATATTCACTTCTTTCTCGAACGAAATAGCCACCTCTATTAAAAAAACGCTCAGCCACTTTATGTCCATTGTCATATCGATATCCGATATATATTGCATTTTCGTCGGTTTCAGAGGGGCCGCCATTGCCTTTAATACGAAAATCCACTAACGGCACAATAGTTCCTTTTTTATCAAAAAGACCATTGATGAGCATGTCGCTGTCATTTGAACCCTCTTTCGCCACAAAATTCATCGCCAAAGGTTGATTAAATTCAAAGGTTTCCAACTCGGGAAAATCATCCATCTTGAAATTAACAAGACAATTTTCAGTTTCTGTATTTTTCGCTTCAGGCGCTGACTGAAGAGGTTCAATCAAGTTAACGTCATACGCCTTGCCTCCAACAATGGCTTGGATTTTTTCAAAGCGATTAAATGCGTAATTAATTGTATTTTCGGGAAATTTTAAACCCAATGCCTCACAAGTTACATTAAAAGAGACATTGAAAGTCATTCTCTCATCAGCATTGCTGTATTTTTCGTGCGTGGCATCCGCAGTTGCAATGACGGCCGTGTTATTTATCCAAGAGATTGCGGTCCCCTCTTTCAGGCTGTTTTCAGCCGCTGTATGGCCGTTATATAAAGTGACGCCCTTGTATTTCGATGTTTCATCAATCTTGAGCTCGCCCTCGCTTGATATACGCACGCTTGGCTGAACTCGTTTTTCAAGAACGGTGATATTGTTTGAGTCTGTTCCTGTCCCGTCGTGTTTTTTTATACCGTCATAAAGCCTTTCTTTTCCTGAAATGGGTTTTAATAAAAGCTCAGAATTATCGGCTTTCCATGTTCCGCTTATTTTTCTAGTATCAAACTCGCTCTCCTTCGGGCAGGTGTTGGCGATTGATATCGCCGTATAATTCCCGTAATAAGCCTCATTATCTGCTGTTAATTTGATCCCTTGGCAATATGGAGAAACCGTCTTGCCATCAGCATCTGTTTTACTTAACCACTGATACCAAATTGAGCCTGATTGAGTGAGAGTCTCTACAAGATCACTGTTCCCTTTGTCAATGTTTACAGTAATTTCCGCTGTCCCTTCTAAGCCGCCATTGTCTTTCGCATGAAGAGTGATCTTCTTCTCTTTAGCTGAAATAAGTGGTGTACCTGATATCTCAAAGTTCGAGCCTGGTTTTTCAGTGACGTTTATTCCCGGAATACCTAAATCCATTGAATATTCAAATGCGCTATCACCATTAACATCAGTAAATAACCCATTTAATTCAATGCTTTTAAGCGGCATGATGTCGCCTTGCTTTAATTCCCAACTCTCAATTTGAGCATTAATTTCTTTTAATCTTTTGTCATTCACTTGTGGTGCAGTATTTTCATTTGTCACGGTAAATAAAAGCGGGGTCACAGAGGTGCTTACCACCTGGAATGCCGCATCATTTTCATCCGTAACCTTAATAACCTTACCTTCCTCGTTGAGATCATTGGTGGAAATTAAAATAGAATAAGTGCCTCCAGGAACACCCTTGCTTTTGTCTGCTCTAGAAATCAAGATGTGATCTCGATTAACTCCCACTTCTGTTGCATGTTGAAATTTAACAAGCAGGTTACTTTTAGCCAATTTTGTCTTATTCGAAATATAAATATCGTGAAACTTGTCGTGCGCTGTATCATCTTTGTCCGTAATGAGCGCTTCAATGCCGTCTCGAGTATCAGCGTCATCTTCATCTAAACCTGTTAAACCATCTAAATCAATTGTTTGATTTTCCCACTGCTCATGAGTGCCATATAAACCTTCTACTTTGCCCAATTTAACTGCCAACAAAGCCATGTTATCTTTGTTAAATTTAACTTTGTTATTGACTACCAAACCTTCGCTAGCACCATTTGTACCAACGGCAACATAGGGTTTGTAAGCGGTATCCTCCAGTAAATTTGGGGTCATGTCATTCACTGCTGCAACGGCGATCGTCGTCACTTCCTCTGCATGTTTATCAAATAAAGCATCTGATTTCGCATTGGCTTTCGATTCAAA
>CAMRBZ010000315.1 GCA_947040595.1 uncultured Enterovibrio sp.
ATCTCTTTGCTTTTCCTGGAATCGAGGCGCTTCTGAGGATCTCGGCTGATGCGGGTGTCTTGGCTCTGCTGCTAATCCAGGATCCAAGGGAAATCCATACCCTGGCTGGGGTCTTGACTCTGGCGGTAGAAATCCATGACCTTGCTGAAATCCGTTCCTCGCCTGATGCTGATTTCTTGGCTCTGGCTGTACTCTCCAGCTTGGCTGAGATACCGGCCTTGAATGACATTGACTTCTTTGCGCTGCTGCTCCGGCCTGCTCAAAGTGAGGCGTCGAGGGTCCAAAACGAATCCCACCTGTTTCAGCACACACTCGAAAAGATCCTTTTCGTCGGTTTTTTTCGGCATGACTTGGATTTTCAACGCGACCCGTACGAGGGACTTCCATACAGTTTCTTGGGCGAGTCAAAAAGACAAAGGGGTTTCTGTTTCTGTGTGAATGGGGGGGCGCGGCGTTTCTTGTCGATTGCGCCATGCCCGCAGCAGCAGAATCGCCTATCTTTGGATGCAAAATAATCTCCTCTTCTTTTTATATCGACTCCACTGCGTTTTTATACCCAAAAAACCTGAAAGTGCAAGTAGGCACCCCACAAGCGAAGCACATTATACCTGTCGTTTTGGACACTGCGTGGGTGTTGGGGATAGCCATCTATGCCCGTCGCCTTTGACGTTGCGTGAATGTTGGCTGGGCTCGTTCAGCCCAATCACAGAGTAGATCTATGCCAAGGGGGTTCAGTCGCTTTTCACTGCTGCAGATTTTCAATGAATTTGGGGTTTTACAATTTCGCTCAGAAATAGGAGAAAAATAAAGAAACATTGATTTTGCAGATCTGGCTTAATAGGCGCTAGATTTAGCGCGAAAAAAATGAAGGGATAGAAAAGAATAGAAAAAATAAAAAAAAGGGGATATTTGAAAAAGTAAGCCACCGAGAATATCGGTGGCTTTATTTAATTCAAGTTAAGTTAATTATTATTTAAAAACTCTTCGACCTTTTCCCATGACCGGTAAATATCATAATGTCCATTTAAACCAGGATCTGTTTCATGAGTGAAAATAGTCACTTCCCCCGATATATCTGACCAAAGATTAATTGTTTTACAATCATTTTTGGTACAGTCTCCCTTGAATTCGTAAACCAATTTATTATTTTTAGCTTGATATTGAGATGTGTATTCAGTGCTTACTTCCTCATAAGAACTAAACTCTCCAAAAATAACATATTCACTTCTTTCTCGAACGAAATAGCCACCTCTATTAAAAAAACGCTCAGCCACTTTATGTCCATTGTCATATCGATATCCGATATATATTGCATTTTCGTCGGTTTCAGAGGGGCCGCCATTGCCTTTAATACGAAAATCCACTAACGGCACAATAGTTCCTTTTTTATCAAAAAGACCATTGATGAGCATGTCGCTGTCATTTGAACCCTCTTTCGCCACAAAATTCATCGCCAAAGGTTGATTAAATTCAAAGGTTTCCAACTCGGGAAAATCATCCATCTTGAAATTAACAAGACAATTTTCAGTTTCTGTATTTTTCGCTTCAGGCGCTGACTGAAGAGGTTCAATCAAGTTAACGTCATACGCCTTGCCTCCAACAATGGCTTGGATTTTTTCAAAGCGATTAAATGCGTAATTAATTGTATTTTCGGGAAATTTTAAACCCAATGCCTCACAAGTTGCATTAAAAGAGACATTGAAAGTCATGCTTTCACCTTTGTCGCTGCGTTTTTCGTGCGTGGCATCCGCAGTTGCAATAACAGACCTATTATTTATCAAAGAGATTGCAGTTCCCTCTTGCCGGCTCTTTTCAGCGGCCTCATAGCCATTATATAAAGTGACGCCATTGTATTTCGATGTTTCATCAATCTTGAGCTCGCCCTCGCTTAACATACGCATTCTTGGCTGAACTCGTTTTTCAAAAACGGTGATATTGCTTGACTCTGCCACATCGTGTTTTTTTATACCGCCATAACGCCTTTCTTTTCCTTGGATGGGTTTTAATAAAAGATCAGAATTATTGGCTTTCCATGTTCCGCTTATTTTTTTAGCATCAAACTCCTGCTTATTTGGGCAGGTGTTGGCGCTTGATATCGCCGTATAATCCCCGTTATAACCGTAAGTATCTGTCGTTAATTTGATCCCTTGGCAATATGGAGAAACCTTGCCATCAGAATCTTTTTTACTTAACCACTGATACCAAATTGAGTCTGATTGAGTGAGAGTCTCGACAAGCTCACTGTACCCTTTTTTAATTTCTACGGTAATGCCCGCTTCAGTTTTTAAGCCGCCATTATCTGTCGCGGTAACGGTCATCACTTCCCCTTCAGCAACATCAAAAGGTTGACCTGATATCCGAAATATTGAATCTGACTCTTTAGTGACTTTTATTCCTGGAATATTAAAATCCATTGAATATTCAAATGCAGTATCACCATTAACATCAGTAAATAACCCATTTAAATCAAGGATTCGACTCGTCATGATATCGCCTTGCTTTAATGCCCACTCTGCAATTTCTTGATTAATTTCTTTTAATCTTTCGTCATTCACTTGTGGCGCAATATTTTCATTTATCACGGTAAATAAAAGCGGGGTCACAGAGGTGCTTACCACATCGAATTCCACATCATTTTCATCCGTAACCTTAATAACCTCACCATCCGCCTTGAGATCATTGGTGGAAATTAAAATAGAATAAGTGCCTCCAGGAACACCCTTGCTTTTGTCTGCTCTAGAAATCAAGATGTGATCTCGATTAACTCCCACTTCTGTTGCATGTTGAAATTTAACAAGCAGGTTACTTTTAGCCAATTTTGTCTTATTCGAAATATAAATATCGTGAAACTCGTCGTGCGCTGCATCATCTTTGTCCGTAATGAGCGCTTCAATGCCGCCTCGAGTATCATCTTCATCTTCATCTGAAGGACTTAAACCATCTAAATAAATTGTTCGATCTTTCCACTGCTCATGAGTGCCATATAAACCTTCTACTTTGCCCAATTCAACTGCCAACAAAGCCATATTATCTTTGTTAAATTTAACTTTGTTATTGAGTACCAATTCTGTGCTGGCACCATTTGCACCAACGGCAACATAGGGTTTATAAGCGGTATCCTCCAGTAAACCCAACTCCATTTTATTCACTGCTGTAACGGCGTTCTTCGTCACGCCCTCTGCATGTTTATCAAATAAAGCATCTGATTTCGCATTGGCTTTCGATTCAAA
>CAMRBZ010000316.1 GCA_947040595.1 uncultured Enterovibrio sp.
TGCTTTTGTTTGAAATGAAGCCAAGACAATGAAAAGCATAAAAAAAATGAAATTTGAATGTAATTGCATACAGGTTTGTTTCTACCAGTAACGTGAAAAAGGCGCTATACCCAAAATAATTGAAGATGCGTGTAGGCGGCAAGCGAGTGAAGCCCCTGAGCATAGAACGACTATCTGATTGGGTTGAACGAGCGTAGCCAACACCCACGCCGCTTCAAAGGCGACGGGTATATTGCAAGGAAGCAGGTTTTATTTAAAGCCTGCTTTTTGATTTTATTGGCGTGCGAGACGGTCGTTCTCACTGGGCGTTTTGCCCATGTTGGTGCGGTAAGGATTGATGTCTAATCCGCCTCGACGTGTATATCGTGCGTAAACGGTCAAGAGTTCGGGCTGACAATAGGTCATTAAATCGCAGAAAATCCGTTCTACACATTGTTCATGAAATTCATTGTGTTGGCGAAAAGAAATAAAGTATCGCAATAATTTTTCGCGATTAATGCGTTTTCCTGTATAAGAAATTCTAATCGACCCCCAGTCAGGCTGATGCGTAATAAGGCAGTTTGATTTGAGTAAATTGCTGCACAAGGTTTCTGTGACAACGGGCCCTTCGGCTGCGTTTTTTAGTAAGGTTGGATCCAAGGTGTATTGCGTGATTTCAATGTCTTGTGTGTCAATGTTTTCACCGTCGAAAGCGACAACGGGCGTGTTGGTGAAATCGTCTAAAGGCAAAAGCGTGACATCCACTTCGCTGCCGGCACAAACAGACAGATCATTGGCCAAAATATCGGCTACTTCTTGCCAGTTCTCAAATTGCGTTTGATTTAAGCTATTGAGGTAGAGCTTGAAAGACTTTGATTCAATGATATTGGGGCTGGTGACGGGGAGTCGTACTTCCCCAATGGCCACTTGTGGCAAGCCTTTATTATTGAGCCATGACAATTCATAAAGTGTCCAAATGTCATATCCGCTAAAGGGGAGAGGATCGGTGATATTGAGCTCTTCTCGGTTGAGCTGGCGCGGTACGGCTTGGAGTAAACTCGGAGAATAATAAGCTTGAAAATCCGTTTTTTTTCCTAAAGTGAGGTGAGAAAGAACCTCTTCACTGTTACATTTGCTCATGCGTTTTGCCTTTATTCTATTAGAATGCCCAGAGTTTACTGAATCTTGGGAGATCTTGCTAATGAATCAATCTGTCAATACTGCGTTATGGGCTTTTACTGGGCGTTATGTCAATGCCTGGCAAGAACAACAGGCCTCACTGCCTCAAACAGAAGCTTATCTTGGTTTGGCTTCGCCTTGTATTGTGCAAGAAACTCAAAATGTTATTTTGTGGAAGCCTATTCAACGCGCTGTTTTTGGAGATTTTTCGAGTATTGAAAAGGCAATCGGTTTTTGCTTGCATGACGATATCAAATGTTTTTATTCCGGTCTTTATTGCGCAGACATGAAAGGAATGTTGAACGAGGAACATCTGGAACTCATACAGGTGTGGAATGAAGAGGACTGGCTTCGTTTACAAGAAAATATTTTAGGTCATCTCATGATGCAAAAAAGGTTAAAGCAAAACCCAACCGTTTTTATCGCATCAACCCCGGATGATCAGGATGTCATTTGTATCTGTAATTTAACAGGCAAGGTCTTGAAAGAGCGTATTGGAACGGATGAAAGACACGTTCTGTCACCCGATTTATTGTGTTTTCTTCTTAAGCTTACGCCCGTGGTCTGATCATGTACCTTGTTGAAATAGGCTTTGAGTGTATCTATATCCAAGACTCGTGAGCTTGCATGTAGACGCCAAGTGATTGAAACCCTAGAGCATTTATGCTCAGGGTTTTTTTGTCTTTGCTGTCTTGCCTGTATCTTCACGTGTTTTGGGTGCCGTTTTTTTTGTTCATGAGGACTGAAGGCGTGATTCAAGAAACACAACACGGGCTTTAAGATTTTCGATCTCTTTTTCTAGCGTGAGTATTCTATCTTGAGGTGGGTTTTCTTTTTCGGTTATCTTCTTTGGGCCGTTTTCATTTTTGGGCAGAAGGCGGGTTCGTTTCCACAATTGAAGCGTGTGAATGATGAGTGGAATAGGCGCTTTACACCTTATGCGAGTTTTAATTAATGCGACCGAAGGTTCTTTGCCATCCGCAATTAATGCTTGAATGGCCTGTTCAATATGATGGGTTAATTGGCTTGTCATTCTCGTCGTTTTAACATCCGTTAAAGTAAAAAAGGGACCGCTATATACTCAAGACATTTGAAGATGCCTGTAGGCGGCAAAAGAGTGAAGGCCCTGAGCATAGAGAGACTCTGTGATTGGTCTGAGCGAGAGCAGTCAAGACCCAGGCAGTTTCAAAGGCGACGGGTATAAATACCCTAAATTCAATTTATTCTCAATAAACTATCAAGGGTGTCGATATGCTCGACCCAATCGGCATCTTGTAATTTTGCTTCTTCTAAAAATTGTATTTGGCTCGCGCTCCAAAAGGAGGCTGTGCAGATATTTTCTTCCTCATTGAGCTTGTGTTTTCGAATGAAATCGCAAATGGAATCAGAGTCTGAAGGCAAACCAAGTTGTTGAAATAAACTTTCTAGATCGTGGTTGAATACTTCCATTTTATGTTCCTTTAATGAGTTGTAATAGAGCCAAAGTAATCGAAGTTACGCGCCTGTGACAAGCGAGTGAAGCCTTTGAGCATAGATGGACTATCTGATTGGGTTGAACGAGCGTAGCCAACACCACGCAGTTTCAAAGGTGAAGGGTATAGGAAGTATATACCCAAGATATTTGAAGTTACAGCCAGGCGGCAAGAACGAAACGCCCCTGATCATAGATAGGTTATGTGCTTGGGCGTTGAGGCCGCAGCAAAAATCCAAGCTGGGTCAAGACGGGTATAGAAACGCGCTTTATATTTCTCTGTGTTTATCGCTGATGACCCCTGCCGTTGTAAGAGATCTCTTACATACACGTGAGAAAGCGCTATCTTCATTGCAGCCTTATTGGAGCGAAAAAAAAGAAACTCCTTAAAAAACAATCAGATATGAAAGATCTCTTTTTTCATAGCGTCCTTTTCTCGTTTTGAGTCGATTGTTTTGAATTGGAGATAGAGTAATATTTCTCTCGTCAGCAGGAGAGCAGGAAAATATAAGGACATTGTGCAGGTCAGGATGACAACCTCGCTTTAGGATGAAGCGAAGGAAGCCGTTTTTTCAGCGGCTCTGCTCAATAAGGA
>CAMRBZ010000317.1 GCA_947040595.1 uncultured Enterovibrio sp.
ACCCACGCAACTTCAAAGGCGACGGGTATAGAATTCAAGCCCTAATAGTTGATTTTATTTTCCTTCCCATCCAGATCGTTATTAAGATCTTTTAATTTAGGTAAAAAAGCATTCAATAAAAGATAACCAAACACAGCAGACAAAGTGGAGCCCATCAGAATGCCCAGCCGTGAAAAAGTAATATAACTGTATTCAATCCCAATAAAAGCGAGAGAAGATATAAAAATAGACATGGTAAAACCAATCCCGCATAAAACAGAAACCGCAAAAATTTGTACCGGAGTCACCCCTTCAGGCAAACGCGCAATCCCAAGCTTTACAGCCCCCCAACTAAATAAGCAAATGCCTATGGGTTTTCCAACTAAAAGGCCTAATGCGATACCTAAAGGAAGAGGGTTGCTTAAACTCGAAATTGAAATCCCATCCAATGAAACGCCTGCATTGACAAAAGCAAACAAAGGTAAGATCAAAAAAGCGGCATAAGGATGAATTGCATGCTCCAAGGTTTTCAATGGCGAGGTCCCATTTTTTCCCCCGTTCAGTGGAATGGCAAATCCAAGCACCACACCAGCCAGCGTTGCATGAACACCCGACTTCAAGACACTGAACCATAAAATCGCACCGACCAACAGGTACCATCGTCTCTGGGGGACTTTTTTACTGTTCAATATAAATAAAATGGCGGTAGAAATAAAAGCAAACGTCAGCGCAGAAACAGACAAATCTGTACTATAAAAAAGTGCGATGATAACAATCACACCAAGATCATCAATGATGGCCAAAGCCAATAAAAAGACCTTCAATGACAAAGGAACACGCTTACCAAAAAGTGCCATAACGCCCAAAGCAAACGCAATATCTGTTGCTGCAGGAATGGCCCAACCATTAATGGTTAGAGGATCATTGATATTGAAAAAGAGATAAACCAGTGCAGGAGCAAGCATGCCCCCAATCGCTGCAATGGCAGGAAAAATAGCTTTTTCTCGTGAATTTAATGCCCCTTCAATGAGCTCTCTTTTTACTTCTAATCCAATAAGGAAAAAGAACACAGCCATCAAACCATCGTTTACCCAATGCGTAAGAGAAAGGCCAGCAAAAGAAAATTGAAAAAAAGCATTATAAAATGATTCTAATGGTGAATTTGCAACTATTATTGCCAAAATTGCTGCAAGAATCAATACCATACCGCCAGCTGATTCCATTTTCATAAACTGACGAATTGCATCAGTCATATAAAATACTCCTTAATTTTTTATGTTTATTTAGACAGTTTAGGCAACTGAAATAACGAGAAAAAAAATGCTTCTTTAGTCTTAAAAAAAAAGAAATAAACAACAATTTTGACACTCGTTTCTATTAAGAAAAATCTGTTTCTATTATGTGCATCTTCATATCAATAAACAAAGAAAAATAAAATCTCCAAATTGAAGTAAAATGCCACTTTGCCTCTCCATTTGAATGGCATTAACCGAAAAAAAAAGAAACACAGCAAATTATACCCAACATATTGTATACATAAAAAAAATCGGACCTAACTCTGAAGCCTGTTCCATTAATTCATTAAATTTTAAAATCAAAACGTATTGATAATGAACAGTGAATGTATATCGATTTTTCTATACAAAAATAATCACACTCTCCTGCAATTATTTAGCACCTAAAAAGCGCAGAAATAAACCGCTCTAACCCAATGAATTTAAAGAGATATCTCGTGATTTGCTCAATTTTAAAGCGCCTATTTAATACTGTTAAATAAATCGAATCATGCACACTGTCATATTAGTGAAATAATTCCTACCTACTATTCGCTCAGATTCCTTTATCGACATAATTTTGACATTGCAATGTCATGGAGATTCCTTATGACCTCCCAAGCCTCAACTGCTGCACCCATTAACAGCTCTAAGAATTGGGTACATTGGATCAACCTCGGGTTAATGCTTTATTTCTTACTATTGGCAGTGTCCATGGTTGGAAGCGGTTTCAAATTGGCTGCTGGCGACGAAGCTAAAATGCTTTTCGAATTAGCCTCTCATCCAGTGTCGGGTTTAATGATAGGCATCATTGCAACGGCGCTTATTCAATCATCAAGTACGGTCACATCCATCATTGTGGGTCTTGTTGCGGGTGGTTTACCTGTTGAAACCGCCATTCCGATGGTCATGGGTGCAAACGTAGGCACCACGTTAACCAACACGCTTGTGAGTCTTGGGCATGCCCGTTGTAAAGAAGAATTCCGACGCGCCTTTACCTGCGCAACCGTGCACGATTTTTTCAATCTCGTTGCCGTCAGTATCTTTTTACCTTTAGAAATGATGTTTGGCCTTCTTGATAAAATTTCAAGTTGGATGGTCGCTCCATTCATCTTTGAGGGTGACATCAGCATGGCTGGCTTTGATTTCATGGGGCAAATTACAAAGCCTGTCGTGAAAATAAGCCAAGACATGCTCTCAGATCTTCCAGGCGTCTGGGGTGGCGTCACCATGATCATCTTGGGCATCGCATTAATTTTTGCCTCTATCACAATGATGGGCAAACTCATGCGCTCACTGATGGTTGGACGCGCAAAAGAAATGCTCCACAACGCAATTGGTCGTGGTCCTTTTCACGGGATTTTATCTGGCACTATCGTGACGATTTTAGTTCAGTCTTCTTCAACAACAACCAGCTTAATGGTCCCTTTAGTTGGAACCAATGTTCTAAAGATTCGTGACGTCTACCCCTTTACCTTAGGTGCCAACATTGGCACGTGCATCACCGCGCTCCTCGCAGCAACAGCTGTCACAGGACCAAACGCCATATTTGCTCTTCAAATCGCCTTGGTTCATTTAACATTTAACGTATTGGCCACAGCCCTTATCTTTGGGATCCCGTTCTTACGCGAATTACCATTACAATGCGCAGAAGCTCTTGGAAATGCCGCCGCAAAAACAAAATGGGCTGTCGTGATTTATCTTTCTTTGGTCTTTATCGCAATTCCTGCGACAGTGATGCTTTTGACTGTGTAATTTCCCCCCAGACTCTTTCTCTTAATATGTAAAAAATGGCCTTATACAAGGCCATTTTTTTATTGAATTTAAGTGCATTTCAAAAAAGACAATTGCAAATTCAACGTCCAACAGAAAAACGCCTATACCAGCTAAATGCATTTTTTTCGAGAGCGACAGTCGTTTCTGGTGTATTTGTAGAAAAGAATGCGGTGTAACCTGTTGATTGATCTTGCC
>CAMRBZ010000318.1 GCA_947040595.1 uncultured Enterovibrio sp.
CAAGGTGGAAATATTACCACCTTAAATGGTGTCCGGGATCATTAGACCACTACAGTATTGGCTTTTATGGAATATTTAAAAAGGGAGGCGGGGTTAAATTTTTAATCTCAGATCCTTTCATAGATCATTGAGATCAATCCATTTAAACAGTATGCTAGGCGCAGATGTGAAAAAACCACCTTGCAGGGTGGTTTATTCGAATACTTACAAGGGATTCTGGGCCTTTGAAGTTCTTTTATGATAGCCATATCATCGAAGCACTTCAAGCAAAACCTTCCTTGTATACCCAAAAAAATTGACGATAACATTAGACGGTAAGTAACCGACGTTTCTTGGCATAGATTTCTTATGTGGCAAATTCAAGATTTAAGTGCGCTGTCTACATCCTCAAGAGTGATTGGAGTATTCCCAAGTTGTGAGTGGTAGGAATAAGTGTCACTAGCGCAACAGGACAGCATCATGCGTTACTAGCGGAACTTCCGATAACGCACACCAAATGAGTGACTTTTTCTTAGTCTGGGAAAATCAAACCAGCAAACGAGGCTTGTAAATTGGGGAGTACCCCTTGCAAGGAACGAAAAGAAAAGGTGGCAAGAGACGGTGAGGAAGGGGGCGAAATAGCCCGTAACTCTTGCAGTTAACCCGTATTTCAGGGGTTAGCCGGTTGAAAGCGATATACTTGGCTCCGGTCGGCATAGCGTAATCATCTGTCACACTAGAGCGGCTTTTTTTAAAGCTCTCTAGGGTGATTGATCTCGGAATCCGCTCTTCCTTTCACCAATCAACATATCTCTCCTCGCTGTAAGGTCTTTCGATATCAATAACATTTTCGTTATCTTTAAGATCTTTATAGAAAAAAATCAAAAAAAATTAAATTGATCAATTGAAAAAACATCGAAGAAGTTAAATTGATCAGTAGAAAAACACATCAAAGAAGTTAAATTGATCACTGGAAAACGGTTTTCAAGGTTTAGCAAATTCACGCTTAATTAAAAATATTCGCGCGTTTAAATTTTCATTCACCATTCACCATTCACCGATCTCACCTTTTCTTCTTTTTAACCAGCACATTCAATGTTTTTTAAAAGTCGCTTCTTCGCGGTTTTTTCTCGTTACGCTGTCACTCTTTATACCGCCCCGGGCCTTGAACCCTTTGCTTTGCTTCAAAGGCAGGCTTCCCAGCAACACAAACCAAATTTTTTTAATCTGAGAAAGACAGCGTGCTAAATCGAGGTTCATTGACATCAGGAATAATAACATATATGTTATTATAAAAAGTAGGTCATTATGGTTAAAGCCGTTACTTGTCGTAAAGCTAAAGAGTATCAAACCTCAGATGGTGCCTCCCCCTTCAGTGATTGGGTCACTTCAATTAAAGATGCGCGAACAAGGGTTAAAATCGCAAAAGTTATCACTCAAATGGAAGCGGGTAATTTTGGTGATCATAAATCAATTACAGATGGACATGGATTGCATGAACGCCGCATTGATCATGGTCCGGGATATCGAATTTATTACATTACTGGGTTCATCCGGAAAAGGCATCCTTCGCCTCGTGACTTGCTTTAATTTTCAGCTCAAAAAATTCCTTATCTCTATATCCAAATGCTTGTCTTACCATTGCTTTAATTCGATTATTAACACCTTCCATCGGACCCGAACTCATCCCATTAAAGTCATAATAAGCCAGTATGCCGTCGCGATATTTTTCTATTGTTTTTGAAAAACTCACCAATTTACTGACACCTGAACCTGAAGCATCGATGACCCATTGCTTCAAACATTCTGAGGCTTCTTTTTTAGTTTCTTGTTTCCAGATCTGTTGCAAACTCTCTTTCATATAATACGCTTTCGAGAGAGGTTCATTGAGTGCCAATGCTTCATTCAAACGACTGTCTTCATTCTTTTCTTTGTTTAGATTTTCCTTGTTTTTCAATAATAACCAGCGGGTTCCTTTCAAGGTGTTTTTTTCTAATTTGCACATTGCTTGATGATGAAGTTCTCGACGTAGTTCAGTGAGTTTTTCATGGAAGCGCTTCACGACATGAAAATGATCAATAACGAGCACTGCATGAGGTAAATGAGCTTTAACCGCACTGATATAAGGCATGCCCATATCCGTTGCAACCGCTTCAATTGTTGTATTTGTGCGTTTTAAGCGTTTCCAAAAGGCATCAAGACTGGATCCTTTTTTTCCAGGCGCAGTAAAAATAACAGACCCTTTCGCGAGATCAATCACAACAGTTTGATAACCGAGCTTTTTTCCTATGTATATTTCGTCGATAGCGATGCGTTTTACTGTTTTTAGAGAGGGTAAAGAATATCGCTTTTTGAGGTGTTTTTTTGAATGGATTTAATCAAATCCCAACCGGTATGTAGATATCCAGCTAATGCTTTGATCGTCATAGAAGAGCTAAGTGAAAGTACATGACGTTTGAATATATGGGTATATCTGCAATGGCGAGGAGCAAAACCTAAGAGAAATAAAACGCACTTTCTTACACTCAAGGCAAGCTAAACGTTGTACATCGAGTTCAATAAAGCAGGGCTTATTTCCAATAGGTACGGTATGAAAACGGCGCAAACTCGTTCCTCTTTTGATAACCTTCCTACTATTACAACAAGCACAGCGATGAGCTTTACTTGAAATTATTTTGAAGATGATCGTGCCGCCTTCATATCGAGTTTTTTGGTATTTATAGCCAGAGATCCCGAAAGCATGGTAGAGCAATGAAGTCGACATAAAGGATTGCCTTAAATTTTTAGTTGCCCTAGATTGCCATATCTACAGCGATTAAGAAACGCCCCAAAAGCATGATTAAAAAGTCTAAGAGCCCTCTTTTCCGGATGAACATGTTTTTCATGAGTTAGCTCAGCGAAAAGGTGTTGTTATAGAAGAGGGACATTTGATGAGAGATCATGTACATATGTGTCTCAGTATTACCCCGAAATTTTCAGTTTCAAACGTGGTTGCTTACTTGAAGGGAAAAAGTGCAATATCGATAGCTCGAAATTTCAAAGGGAAACAGAGAAATTTCACGGGAGAGTCATTCTGGGCTCGAGGCTATTTTGTTTCAACTGTGGGTCTTGATGAGGAAACGGTTTGAGCATATATCCGAAATCAAGAAGCGCAGGATTGTTACCGAGATCAGTTGACGTTAAGTATTTAGTGCGCCTTGGGCGCTTTTTTTAGCCCTTTGAGGGCGTCACC
>CAMRBZ010000319.1 GCA_947040595.1 uncultured Enterovibrio sp.
CTGTGATCCAAGCTTGCATAAATAGAACTGATTATCCAATGCCAGAACAATTGCTTGACAATGTGTCAATCTCATGCGGGTGAATAGTTACGTCAAAGCGAACATGACAGCCTTGCCGAAAAGTCCTATCGGCAAGGCATTTAAATATACCCTCAATCAATGGCCAAAACTGATAATCTACGTGGAAAACGGTGCTATCAGCATTGATAACAATGTGACCGAGCGAGATATCAGGCCGTTTAGAACTGGACGGAAAAACGGGTTGTTCTCGATCTTCGCGACCGATGCCCAGGCGAGCGCCAATCTTTATAGCTTGGTGATGACGTGCCGCGCCAATGATATCAATCCCTACTATTACTTCCAGAACTTGTTCACCGACCTGCCTAAACGAAAATCCGAAGAGGACCTGACAGATTTAATGCCGTGGAATCTTGATCTCGGTGAAGCTGAATAAGCCTTCACTGCTTGATTGCGCGCTTACACCACTACAAAATATGCTTTTCGTCTCAACTTTGGTCAATCCATTGTTTCATGCTCCTTTATTCTAAATAGGTTGGTGGCCTTTATCTGCTTTATTTTTGAAGGTTTGCAGATATGAAATTTATCTTGTTTTTGTGTCATTAAACTTATGTTTGCTGTGTTTTAATTTTCGGCAATATGCTTTCATTTTAGGAGAGGATCGTAAGGATATAAATGAATAAAAAAGTGTTAGTTCTATTCGCCCATCCGACACAACGCCATTCTGAAGTGAATATTCCTCTTTTTAAAGTGGCAAGCTCTGTTGAGGGGGTCACTGTGGTTGATTTGTATGCGGAGTACCCGACCTATCAAATCGACATTGATAGAGAACAAGAACGCCTAAAGCTGCATGATGTCGTTATTTTTCAATATCCTCTTTATTGGTACTCCACTCCAGCTATTTTGAAAGAATGGCAAGACCAAGTTTTAGAATATGGTTTTGCGTATGGTTTAGATGATTTACCATTAAAGGGTAAATGTTTTATGTGTGCGATAAGCGCAGGTGGAGAGGCGGATGCTTATAAAAAAGACGGCAACAACAAATATAACATAAGAGAGATACTCTCTCCTTTAGAAGAGATGGCAAGCCTTACCGGGATGCTTTATCTTGCTCCTTTTTGTCTTTTTGATACAGATTTTGTTGTGAAAGAGAGGCAAGTTGGTAAGCATGTAAGAAGTTATTACAACTTACTGATGGCGTTAGTTACGGGAAACATAGATATAGATTTGGCCTTAAAATCGAGAAAATTGACCTCGTCAAACCTTGACAGCGTGCTTAAATAAGGAACTTCATGACTGGTATTTTTCTTCAAGCTTTTGTTTATCTTTTTGCGGCAGTTATAGCGGTACCTATTGCAAAACGCTTTGGTCTCGGCTCTGTATTGGGTTATTTGATAGCAGGGCTTGTTATCGGTCCCGTTGTAGGTTTGGTTGGAGATGAAGCTCAAGGAATCCAGCATTTTGCTGAATTTGGTGTGGTCATGATGCTCTTTTTAGTGGGGCTTGAACTTGATCCAAAAATGCTCTGGTCGATGAGAAACCGTTTATTTGGATTAGGTGGGTTACAATTAACGTTAACGACGGCCTTGGTAATGTCAATTACTTTACTCATGGGGTTCAGGTGGAGTATTTCATTGGCGATAGGGCTTATTATTTCACTTTCTTCAACAGCCATTGTACTTCAAACGCTCCATGAAAACCGCCTAGCGAAAACAGAAGGAGGACGAAACGCTTTTTCTGTTTTACTTTTTCAAGACATAGCTGTTATTCCTATGTTGGCGCTACTTCCTTTTCTTGCTCTGCCTGAACTTATGGGCCCAGTGAATGAGCCTGCCTCGGTTTCTCAATCCATAGAAGAGCTCAGTTTTGTAGCCGGTTTACCAAGCTGGGGAATGGGGATCGTTACCTTGTTAGCTATTGCATCTGTGGGGGTTGGTGGGCATTTTTTAAGTCGACCTTTATTTCGATTTGTTGCAAGCTCTGGACTTCGAGAAGTTTTTACTGCAACAGCTTTAATGTTGATTATTGGTATTTCAGCCTTAATGAGTTTAGTTGGTTTGTCTCCTGCATTAGGGACTTTTTTAGCAGGCGTTGTACTTGCAAACAGTGAATTTCGTCATGAATTAGAATCTAATATTGAGCCTTTTAAAGGCTTGTTACTCGGTTTATTTTTTATCACTGTAGGCGCGGGTATCAACCTCGCTTATTTATTTGATAATTTCTTTTTTATCATGGGATTGACTTTTTCTTTAATGTTTTTAAAAGCGAGTGTGCTTTCAGTATTGTCTGTTATATTTAAAATTAAAGGTGCGGCTCGTTGGCTTTTTACTCTCAGCCTTGCTCAAGCGGGTGAATTTGGATTTGTTTTATTGAGTTTTTCTAAAACGACACATGTGTTACCCATTGAAATAGCAGACTTACTTTCACTTGTTGTAGCCTTATCGATGTTCCTTACACCGGGTTTGTTTATCTTATTTGATAAAGTATTTTTGCCGTATTTTGAGAAAGAATTAAATGAGCAAGAAGCAGATGAAATTGATGATGAAGGAGAGGTGATCATTGCAGGAGTTGGGCGTTTTGGACAAATAGTGAATCGATTATTAACGGCAAATGGAATTAAAACGGTCGTGCTTGATTATGAAGCGACACAGATTGAAAACTTAAGAAAAATTAATGTAAAAAGCTTTTTTGGTGATGCTACACGACCAAATTTACTTCACACCGCAGGTATAGAGCGTTCCGATCTGCTTGTAGTTTCCATGGACAATGAAGAAAATACCACAGATCTTGTTACCTACGTTAAAAACAAATACCCACATGTTAAAGTTTTAGCAAGGGCTTTTGATCGAGGTCATGCTTTTTCGCTTCGTTTGGCGGGTGCAGATTTTGTGGTAAAAGAAACATTTCATTCTGCATTAGAAATGGGTGCAGAAGCCATGCGAATCGTTGGTGCACACCCTTTTTTCGTAGAACAACAATTAGTTAGGTTTAAACTGATAGAAAAAGAAAGTACTGAATATTTATATAATTTATGGCGTGAAGATTCAGAATCCTATGATCTTCAATATCGGCATTTATTTATTCAACTTGAAAAAAGAATTCATGATGCAATGGATCAAGACAGACGGGATAAACTCAAAATTAAAGAACCAAAATGGCCCTCAAATCGAC
>CAMRBZ010000320.1 GCA_947040595.1 uncultured Enterovibrio sp.
GGGTACCGCCTGCAATAGCAGAAAAATAAACTAATTTATTGTCCGGAAATAGTTGACCACGACAATTTTTATTGATTTATTGGGGGCATAATAAAAAAATGAGAGATAATTTCTTTTCTCTTCATGCAAGAGGATGTCTACTGTAGATTGTTTTTCTGTTCGCCGGTGTTTGCGAACATTGTCTTTTTGATGAATAGAGTAGGAGCGGGAATGAACCCAACTCAAGTCTTGTTGTTGTGTGGCGGCGGTGGCGGTGAACACGATGTGTCTTTACTTTCAGCTGATTTTTTAGAAGCCGAGCTCAGCAAAATCCCTTTGGTTTCAGTTATCCGTGTAGAAATTAATAAAGAGGGCATTTGGATAGAAAAAGAGGGGCGGAGTTGTCAATTAGATTTAGATGGCACTCTTCGTATGCATCTGATTTCTAAACGTATTGATTATGTGATCCCTTGTATCCATGGTTTTCCTGGGGAAACGGGAGATATTCAGTCTCTTCTTGATTTAGCTGGTTTACCTTATTTTGGCTGCGCCCCTTCGGCCAGTATGATTTGTTTTAATAAAATCACCTCAAAACTTTGGTTTGACGCCATTGGGATCCCGAATACGCCTTATGTTTTCCTCGGTGAATGTGATGATGACAATAAACGAAAAGCGAGTGATGCTTTTGACCTTTGGGGGGCGATATTTGTAAAAGCGGCTTCTCAGGGATCGTCTGTTGGTTGTTACCACGTCACAAAAAAAGAAGACATCAATACCGCTTTGGAAAATGCTTTTACGTTTTCAAACCAAGTTTTGATTGAAAAAGCCCTTCGTCCGCGAGAGCTTGAAATCGCTGCTTATTCTTTTAAAGGGGAGCTTATTATTACGAATCCAGGTGAAGTAAGTTCTCCTGTTGATACTTTTTATTCATATGATGAAAAATACAGCCAAGATAGCTTGAGTGCCACGACGGTTGAAGCAAAAAACTTAACAGATGAACAAAGAAATAAATTGTATGAATATGCAAAAGCTGCATTTATACAACTGAAATTAAAGGATTTATCAAGAATAGATTTTTTTATTACTGAAAACGGGGATGTTTTGTTAAATGAAATTAATACCTTCCCTGGTATGACTCCGATTTCGATGTTCCCCAAACTTTTAGAGCATCATGGGCATCGTTTCTGTGATTATCTTGAAGCATGTATTAAAGGAAAATAACCTAAATACCTCCCGGAAACTCTCTTTTTTCGTGTTTTTATTCCTTAATGAAGCTTTAATCTTTTTCCACTTTGCGTTTGAATTTATTAAAAGCCTCAAGACTTGCCTGCTGATTACCAACATATTGAGCAGGCATTGCTGGGCTTTTCCATCGACCTTGATGTTGTATTTCTTTGATGGATTTACCTGCATTAGAGAGATCTTGGCTTGCTCCAACCCTCGGTGATTGACCAGAAAATGTGAGGTTGTTTTCTAGATTTAACATTTCTGCTGCGTGACGAAATACACGGTATACAGAAGAATGATCCATTGGCTCTGTTCCTAGCTGCTGGTGCTTATTTATCCGACGTAAAAGGGGGCCATCGGTTATTTTTGTTTCATCGATCCAACGTTTAAGCACGGTGCTTGCTTCAATACTTAATGTAATAAGCTCGTCTTCTAAATATAAAACATATCCTTCATTGATTTTTTTAAGGGATTGATAGGTCAGCTTCACCAGATCACAACGTTTCAACATGCCTTCTAAGGTCAACGTGCAGATGAGTAAATCACGAATGTCTTTTAATTTAGAGCTGTCTATGAGTTTTTTATGCAAGATATTTAAATGGGAAAGATGAAAAGGGGTTGCTTGAATGGCGTCACCTGCTTTTTGTGCATAGAGACGATTCAAGGCAAAGCGTACTTCTCTGTGGCGGGTTGGATCTTGTAAGGCATGAATTCGGTGAACAAGAGAAAGGGTCGCAATGTAACGTTTTATACTTGAAACTTTACGTTTTTTTGATTGAATTTCAATGAATTGACGGACAATAGAAACGTTTGAAGGTAGAGATAGAATCTTATCATTGTTGCAATATTCGACAAAGACCTTCCAATCATTTTGAAAACTGAGCAATGAGTTATGACTGTATTGATCATTGGTCAGTTTTTTCCAGGTTGTTAAATCCACCTTGTTGTCATTAAAAAGGAGAAGAGTGGTCGTTATTTCATCTTTTGTCAGTAAAAAAGGTATCTTCTTCATTTAACGCACTATAACTTTATTAAATGTCCCCCATTTACTCATTTTAAGAACATTTTGTAAAGCGTGATGCATCACAAATTTCCCTCCTATTTCATTGCGTTATGCCTTTACTGTCACAAAAATATAGTCTAACTTTTTTAAGGCTTTCTCATTTATAGAAATCTACATATTTATAATACGCGACCTTTATAACATCCAGAGGTAATCTACGTGAAAAAACGTTTCTACCATCGAGGCTACAATGTAGAGCTCTGTGATGAGCAAAAAGAACAATACGCTGCTCGGGTTAATGGAAAACGCATTATTGGATCTTTACTAGGAGTCAAGCAATCCATTGATTGGTGGTGTGACACTCATATTCTTCAAGAGCCAGATGAATTTGAAAAACAAACCTTTAAGGACGTAAAAGAAAGGCAAATAGAAGAATACAAAGAGACACAAATCATGAACGATTCAAAAGAAAAAAACAATGAATGGTACATGATCATCAACGGAAGCCTCATTAAAGGCTCCTTAAATTCATTAAAGAAATATGTAGATCAAAGAGAAGCACAAAATGGGCCCCTCAAAAAGAAATAACAGGAAAGAGGGTCTTCCCAATCAATAAATTCGTCCTAATTTTACACAAGTCTCGACTTTTAAGTGAGTATTTTTGCTAACTGTAACGGTGGATTACTTAGCTCTTGATTGATCAATACTCCCAGGCTGTGGGCCAATAGTTTGTGAGATAGACGGTTTTCTAAGCTCCACATACTCGAGTCTTCTGGATCTTGAACTGTTCAACCAACTGACCTATCGTGGTTTCGACTCGTCTTCTTATCTTATTGAATTTACGTCTTAATTCTGCTGTAACCATCATTCCGCACCTAATAATGGAATTGGTTATCGCGATCCATATCACGTTTATATAACTAGTGCAGCTAAGCGTTTATACCCATACAGCTAAAAATGTGCTTTGATGTGT
>CAMRBZ010000321.1 GCA_947040595.1 uncultured Enterovibrio sp.
ACAATGAAAACCAAATAATAAAGGGCTTAAAATTCAACAAATTCGACAGGTGAATATGTAGAAATATAGACAAGAGGAAAAAAGCGATAAATTGAACAAATTTCGAGCCGTTTTCAATAAATATACCGCGATGCGATGATGTCTACCTTGATCATCGTTCCGTAAAAACAGACCATTCTGCCTTTTTACGAACAGCTTCATTGAAATTAACCTTGAATGAAACTGCGCTTTATCATCCATTCACCTTTCATTTTCTTCGATACCCTAAAGCAGAATCCCGGAAGTATGATCAAGGGACGAGAACGGCCTGTAAAATGTGGCATGTGTGTAAATGAAACGGTAAACCCCGAAAGAATGATCAAGGGAGAAACATGAAAATTATCAAACCCATGATTATCACGGAACAATGAAAAAAGAAGCTAAAATACGGTTCAAGCCTTTTCTAGCGCGGGTTTATCGTCCATTTTGGACATAAAGTCTTTATAAATGTGCTAACAAGAAGAAATGAATGCATAAAGTGAGATGCATTTACAAATGCTTGATCATCGTTTCGGAATACGGAAACATATTCTTATGCGCCTAAAATACGTATCAGGTCATTTCAAAAGAGCGTCAAACATTATATACATAAAAATAATCAACATATTCACATCAATTCAGTTTAAAAATGAAATTGAAAACACATTTCCTTGATCATCTTTCCGAAGTGCAATATTTCTGAACCGGGACTATTTTAAAAAAAATAAATCCATTTCTGAATATAACCCTGTGGATAACCTGTGAGTCTACCTTGATCATGCTTCCGGGTTTCCTTTGATCATCGTTTTGGGGTTCTCATGATCATGCTTCCGGGAATATGGTGATCATGCTTTCGGGCTTTCCTTGATCATGCTTCCCGCTCTACCTTGATCATCGTTCCGGAAGGGGCGTAAAAATTCACGATTAAAAACAACAACTTAACGTCGAAAAAAAAGCCAGATCAATGATCATATAATCAATTAGATCAGGTTTAATCAAATAAGATCAGTTAAAAAGAGAAATTAAAAAAGATCTTTATTTCTTGATTTTTTTAGATTATTCTTTCGGAAATGTGGCAGACTTACGGCCAAATGGTTTTGAAAGAAAAGATAACAAGGAGCTGTCTTATCGTGGCCTCTCATAGTTTTGATAAAATATTGATCAAGGAACCCCGTACTCATAAAGACGGCCATTTGTTTGAAGTTCATTCTCAACTTGTTGATTGGTCTGAACAATATGAATATTTTAAAGGTGTAACCAAAAGCATATTAGAACTGATTAATTTAATTTCTTTGCGTGGATTTACATCAAAAGATGGGTTGGTTTCAACAACAGAATTGATCAAAGCAACGGAAGGTCAATTGACACGAGCAGCCATTCAGCAACGTTTGCGTGCCGCAGTTAAAATAGGGCTATTTACACAACAAGGTGTTAAATTTACTGAAGGTCTTGCTGGAAAAACAATGCTTCATCGATTTGTTAATCCAAATCAATTGGTGGCCGTTCTAGGCTCTGCAGGATTGCAAACAGAAAAAAATAAAACAGTCGATAAACAAAAACGCACTCGGGCTCTAGCACAAAATTTTATTAATAAACAATTATTAACTGAGCATGGCTTGGGAATCCCTCCCTGCATGCCAGAAGAAAAAGATCAAATATTGATCTCACCAACAAGTTGGGCTGGAATCATAGATCAAGCATTAGCCCCCCCGAGAACAAAAAAAAGTTATCAAAAATCAATGGTGATGATAAGTGGAAGCAAAGCCATCATTGAAACAAGATCATCAAAATCCATTATGACCGTTGACGATCTTATGACCTTGTTTGCCCTTTTCACCTTGACCGTGCAATACCACGATCATCATTTCCCAAGTTATGAATTACAAACCCAAAAAATCGGCAATAAAACACCCGCATACATCACCGATATTTTGTCACTTCGTGGAAAAAAAGACAGTGGACCTGCTCGCGATGCAATTCGAGAAAGTATTGATCGTATTGAATTTACTGATTTTCAACTTCACGAATTAACGGGACGTTGGTTAAGTGAAAATATGCCTGAAGGTTTTAAAAGTGATCGATTTCGTTTTATCGCACGGACAATCACAGCGTCAGAAGAAGCCCCTCGTGAAGGCGAAGACGGTGAAATCCGTATTAAACCCAATCTTTACATCTTGGTTTGGGAACCGTCCTTTTTTGAAGAATTAATGACCCGAGATTACTTTTTTTTGTTTCCTCCGGAGATTCTTCGCCAACATACTCTTGTTTTTCAGCTCTATAGCCTCTTCAGAAGCCGCATGTCGCGCCGTTTAGAAGATTCCCTTACCCTAAGCGACTTAAATCAAAAGATCGCTAGAAACATCGAATGGCGTCGTTTTTCAACGGACCTTATTCGAGAGCTTCGAAAAATTGCGAAAAGAGAAACACAAACAGACGATGTCTTTGCTTTGAACTTGTATGGGTATCATTTAATTATTTATCAATTAGAAAGTGACATAAAATACCCCGATTTTCGTTTTGACATTAAATGCAATGTTGAGGAAGTCATCCGATATTCTCGGGCGAAAACATACAATGAAGGCAAGCGCTCTTTGGCACCGACCATGCCAAATCCTCTTCGTAATGAGATTTTTCCAAAACAAGATTTAGATCAATTGTCGAAAATCATTGATGGCGAATTTGAACCGATTCAACGAAAAGATAAACGCGCAGGACGATTAGGCCGTAGGGTCAAATTGCGCAAACACCTTGTTGAAATTAATGCAGATGAATTGACCATTACCTTGTCAAAATACACCTCTAATGAAGCCTTACAGCGAAGTATTTCAGCTTTGGCTGCAATGACGGGACATCCTGCTGGAAGTATCAATGAAGAGTGTTTGGCTTACATGGAAAAATTAGATTGGCTGCGCGTTGATGGAAATATCATGCCTTATGAATCATTAAGTCGCACCATTGAATTTTACAATAAACAGCAAGAAGACAAACACTTGTCCATTGAACGTTTAATTTCAGGCTTGGCAATACGACGTAAAATTTGTCGGCAAGTTTTTGAAGGAAATTTAGATCGCGCGGTACTGGCTGTTTTAGATGAAGTGGCTTCTGAGGGCTAACCTGGATTTTTGTTTTAACGTCCATTCTGA
>CAMRBZ010000322.1 GCA_947040595.1 uncultured Enterovibrio sp.
TTGTTCAACACCCGAATAGAAGTGTTGGCTGCGCAACACTTATTCTTATTTGTTATAAGCCATTTAATAGCACACTCCTCTTTCATAAAAAGGCATTATTTCATTATAAGCTTTTTCATAATCATCTGACTTTAATAAACTATATTTATCTGTAAGTTCTATTTGATGATAACCACGCATATTACTTTCTAGTGATACAGCTCCGATAATCACTTGATTATTCCTTCCTAGATCTTCTGTACATAAAGCTATTAGCTTTTCTGTGCCTTCGGTATCAAGGTCTTGCTGCTTAGGAGAGTCGATTACAACAGGTAGCATACTTACAGTTGAGTGCTTTTCCATTGTTTTGAGTAACCCATAATGATAAGCAAAAATAGATCTTGGGCTTCTGCTACCAGTCTTACTCTTTGTTATTTTTCCATATTGGATTAAAGGAGCAATAATAGGCGAACCTATACCTAATTTTTCCTGTGCAATTGCTAAAAAAGATTTGAAATCATCGTTGATACTTTGAGTACGTTTTTTATCAGTAAACTCATTTTGTTCTTTTATCAATGCTTCTAAAGCAGTTTTTTGAGCGCCAATTTTTTCATGGAGGCTCTTTATTTGTTCATCAAAAGTAAACTCCACTTCTTTACTTGCTTGAGACTTTATTACGTCCTGTAATGTCAATTCACCTCGAACCTCTTGCATCATGGAATTTAACTCTGAACTCAATGTTTGGGACTGACGCAACTCTTCTTTAATAGAGTTTATTTGATCGTCTAGAGCCTGCTTTTCGTCATACATTTGAGGAAGGATTTCTAAAATCTGCTCTCTATTTTCAAACATGTGATATTTTTCTGCTGCATCACTAGTAGTATGATCATCAAAGTTTTCTATAAGGCTTCTACATACGGCGATTTCACTTGATATTGAATCTCGACTAGAAAGTAAACTTAATAGTTTCAATCTAAATTCTGATTCTTCTTCGTTGAGCTCCTGACATTTTGCTAAGAACTTATTTAGTAAATCTTGATAATATTCAATATCTATATCAAATAATACTCGCCCGAAAGACTCTTCAAACCTCTTCTTAGCTGCAAGAACTACGGCGAGTGTTGCGCTAAGCTCTTCTAAATCGAGCTGTATTGTTTTTATTTCACCTACAAGTTCATAGTATTCTTTTGGTTTCATTCCTGAATGAAACTGTAGAGAATTTTTTTGCCAATCATCATACATTGCCAAACCTGAAAATGATGATAAAACGGTATGCCAGCCATTATCTTGGTCAATATAAAACGGTAGATATAGGCATGCCGGGTTGGCCTGGCTTTGCTTGCCTGTTTTTTTATAAGAAAGCTGTAAATTAAAATCGAAGATTTCTTTAACTTTATCCGCAATAGCACTCATATGGTTCGACGTTACTATTGGCTTTGTATCTTCAGAATTTAAAAATATTGAGATCCGTTTATTATGCCTAACAAATGAATAGTTTTTCCCTTTAACACTTATACAGACCTTTGTAATAAGATCATCATTTTTCCAATCACTATCAATCCGACAGTCACCGCCAAGCGTGAAATATAATGCCTTTATTAAACTAGATTTTCCCGTATCATTTTCACCAAAAATCATATTAACCGTAGGTGAGAAATCAAAGCTAAAACCTTTTTTGTCTCTGCGAGAAAGGATTGATATATTTTTAAAATGTATGAGGCTCATTATTCCTCGCCTCCTATAATATTTTTAATTACTGAATAAACAATGATGCACTCTTTTTTAGGCTCAGTTAGAGCCAAAGAATAGTCAGGGATAGATATTTCTAATGATTTTATTGATTCATTTATGTACATAGACATCGATGTTTCTGCAGCTTGCTTGTTGAATAACAAATCAGCTTTTTCCAAGTATAATCTCTCGACACTATTGGATGACTTTACTGAAATACTTATGCGTGTAAATGTCGATTGCAAAGAAAGTAATTGAATAGTTTTTTTACCCATATCTGAGAATATTGCACGAGCATTTTCCCAATTAGGTTGTAACGTTTTAGTTGCACAAATATTACTGAGTGTTTCTTTCACAAAGCTAGAAGTAAAACCTTTTCTTCTAATAAGTTCATCAAAGTCTCTAATGTCTGATGATCTTACTTTCGCTCGATCTCTACATGCACTTTCTAGAGTTCTAGCGAATGATGCTGGGTTAATTTCAATATTATTCTCAAAATAGCTTTCGAAAAAATCACAAATTTTGCCTTTTAAATGAGAGGAGTGATCTTCCAAGCTTAAGTCAGATGTTAAGAATGTTAATTTTGAAAGTTCCAAGTAATCCTTACTAGATAATTGATTAGAAACTTTATCTAGTAGATTATTTTGATCCTTCAGACTAATCTCATCTGCTTTAAATTTGTTTCTTTTATCAAAGCTAAAATAGGCATTGGAAACAAACATTAATTCTACATCTGAGTTGTCAAATTTGCTTTTTTGCTCAAACAACTTACCAATAAATGAAATAGGCTTTTTCTTTGTGGCCGTAATTAACTTGCTTAATGTCCAAGGCTTCTCATTAGTTTTAACTTGAGCAAATGTGGCTTTTTTTGGAATGCTTTCAGAATCAAGAATAAGTACGTCATCATGGTATTCAAAAACAAAAACGTACTCTTTACCTTGAAGTTCATATTCAAACATATGAGAAAGAGCCCAACAGGCTTGAAAATCAAACCCCCTTTGAGCTATTTCTCCACCTCTCTCTGTTTGAGGCACATCAATAAGACTTTTAGCTAATTCCATCATCATCCTTTACAAAAACCACAGATATACTCCATGCCGGCCTACGGCTTATAACGCCTCAATCAGCTGCCGCGTTAGCGGTCAGTTGCATTGACTTGTGTACGCCCAGCATGGGCATGAACTAATGAGGTGAGAGTCCTCTGTAGGAAAATCACCATTTATTCATCAACTTGTTGATATTAAATGTTAAACACTCGCAAATGGCAAGGGCTTTTCCGCGAGGAACGGTCTGAAGGACAGATATGTAGCTCCTGCAAAATCTGCATTTCCACCATCCATGGCGGTCAAGCCGCTAGCCCCCTCGATTTAAAAGAAGGCAAGCTGATGAACAAACACATCATATGAGGCGTAGGCTCGATCCGAGTTGGCACAAGACGACGAAGCCAAGT
>CAMRBZ010000323.1 GCA_947040595.1 uncultured Enterovibrio sp.
CTGCTGCATCATCCAACAAGGCTTGAGATTTAAATCGCCCCTCCCAAAAACGACCCGTGCACTTATCTTCTTCATTTGCTTGTCTTGCAATGGGTTCATTTAGACAACGCACCTCTTTTGAATGAAGGGGCAACTGATGTCCCATAAACGGCTTCGATAGGTGGCAATTAAATGTTTTAACTGCGCCATTTGATGTGCTTCTAGTTGCTTATCTTTTAAAAATTGGTGCGTTAAATCATCACCTTTAAAAATTTGATGCCATCTCTCAATGATTTCTTTGTCACTCCAAGCATTGGCTTTTTCAGCATCGATGCGCAATACGACATGAAGATGATTTGACATAACAGCAAAAGCTGCAATATCAATGGCAAACACGGTGGCAAGCTTGAGCAACAATTCCTCAACCCAACTTCGTCGATGATCGTAATTTTCACCTGAATATTGATCATCACCACAAAGAAAAGCGCGACGAACCACGCGGCTACAGCAGTGATAGTAAGGGGTGTCTTCAAGACTGATTTGATTTCTACGAGATTGCGGCATAGTTCGACTCCAACAGCAAGATCTATGGCGTCATTGAAGCCTAATTGCAGAAAAAGAGTCTTGCGATTTTAATATGGCTGTCTTGTTGCTGTACTCGTTTGCCGCCTACACGCATCTTCAAGTGTCTTGGGTATAGCTACATCTTTATAGATAAACACCTCTCCATCATATCGTTAGGTGAACAACTTTTTCGAATCTATGGCTTCATACACGAGCTCGAAAAAATTTGTCTCTGATAATTTTGCCTGATAAAGATTAATTTTTAGCGCGTTATTTTTCCGTGCATCATTGATTTCGTTCATGATATTGATTATTAATTTAATCATACTGGGCGGGAACCGATACCCTAAAAATATGCTTTTTATGTAAACTCCAGCTTTTTCGGATGATCTGTTTGGATAATGAAGTTGCTCGTAATAGATTTTTTCTTTTTTGTATCCAAATAGTCTCACTTCTTTCTCGTATGACCAATCTTCATTTTTAGTGAGCATGTATTGATCAAATAAATATTCTTCTTTTTCTTTGTACCTTTTCGCTGTATGGGAATAATTGACATTTGCAATCCCGACCCCTTCAGGAAGCTCACCTTCAAAGCAATACTCAATCATTAATCCTGTGTGATTCTCAGCATAATGTGACCACATTAACATTGAGTTTTTATTATTTGAAAAAGAAGTTAATCGAAAGTCAGGTCGCAATAGAATATCTGATCTCTTATTTTTCAAATGGGAATAAGGCAACTCAATTGGATCATTGAGCTGTTCCGAAGAGGCAAGATAAAAATAGTTGTTAATTAAAGAGTCTAAAGTGAATTTATTGAATGGATAATATTTATATACTGAATTTCTATTCTCAGCTGTAAATGTGTCATATCTAAATGAACTCGCTAGGCTTATATTAAACTTATCTATGTATTCATTATATAATGGCTCTTGATCTGTTTCATTTAAAATATGTAAGGCGGATAAATAGTTTGAGATGATTGAAATATTCATTTCAGCATGATCATTCATTGCATTAAAAGCCATTTTATAATGACTAAGTGCTATTTTCACATTATCCATTTTTTCATGGCATAAACCAATATAATTACTTATAGACATAGAGGGTGTCATCTTTGACAATATTAAAATTGCTCTTTCATAGTTACATTTGTCAATGTATCTAATAGATAGAGCAATTAATTCATTTTCATTTAAACCCTCTGTATCGCTCTCCAGCTTAAGTATGTGTTTGTCATTTTGAGATTCATGCCAGCTATCTTTTAATGAATCTAGTTTTTCAGTTAAAGAATCATGTAAATAATGTTCAAGCAAAGCCTCATGATCAAGACACTCTTTAGCATCTTTATAAAAATGCTGATATTCAATAGGATACGAGCATTCAGGATACAAATGTTCGTCTTGACGCATGATTTCTTGTAGCTTATTAACATTTATTAACATTTATTAATATAAAGTAAGACAGGTATAATGGTAATTCATCAGTATTCGTTTTAATAAAAAAGTTTTTTTGATTAATTTCGGTTTCATACGCTAAATCTATTTTTGTTCTAGATATAACGATGAAAGTATATGATATAATTTTTCTTTGCTTTCGATGAGACGGTTTTTAGCATTGTTTTCGACTAAATAAAGAACGTCATTATACTGTCCAGCCTCGAAAGCGCATTGAATTAATAAGTTTGCAGAAGGATTAATGCTGTTTGTTTTTGCTTCTTTATAAATACCTTTTTTATCGTCTTTAAAATGTTTAATACGGGAATGAAAAGGCATTTTTTTCAAGGCGTAATCAAGATCAATGCAGCCTTGATCTAGATACAACTCAACAATTTCACATTTAACCCAATCCCTTTTATTCATAACATTTATGCCAAAGTCGAAGTCATCTAAATAATAACATGAGATTAATAGCAAATCATGGCGGCGTTCTATGTTTTTATTTAAACATATTTCTTTTATTGTTTCGAAATCAGCCTTGTTAAATCGAGAGTCAGCAAAAATACCGGGCGATATTGAAGAAATGTTATTTGATATCCTACTAAAAATTTTTTCTTTGTAATCAATCTTTATTGCCGTTATAAAATAGATTGGATTGAAATTCAATTGAAAAAGAGCCCACAAGACATCCGTATTTTCTTTATTATGTTCTAGTGCTTTTTCATAAAAGAAGGTTGCAGCTTCTATTCTTTTTTTACCATCAAATAGTTTTTTTGCCACATCTCCTAAATAGCAATAGGCTAATTCTTTGTTTTTTTTAAATTTCAATATTCTATTAAACGTATTTTCTGTTGCTTTTCCTTTGCTTTCCAACAAGAAAAAATAAATCCCTAGGTTATCATTAGAATCATCCCAAGACTTTTCATTGTATAAGGCATCGAGTTCAGAATATAATTTTTTTTTGAAACGTTTTTTAATTTCGCTGTCCATGTGATTTTTTCAATATATTTAGTTGCTGGAATTATACCTCCAGTTCTCCTCATTGAACCATTAATAAGTTTATATTCTGAATGTGTGCCGAGATAAATGTTCACTGGCTAAATTAATCAGGGTGTTTGAAATTTTTTAACCAGCGAATCACCC
>CAMRBZ010000324.1 GCA_947040595.1 uncultured Enterovibrio sp.
AAGAAAAAGAAGAAGAAACGCAAAAAAACACACCAGAAAACCACAATAAAAAACCGCCTCCTCCAAGCTCTTAAGAGGCGGGCTTTCTTCTTTTCATTGCCTTTATCCACGCCATCAGAGCGCTGTGCATTTTCGCCCGCTTTTTACGGTTTGCTTCAATAAAAAAGCAACCGTTTGCTTTTTTTCTAGAGGCATAAAATCATTCTGGTATGATGCAAAAATACCGCATACCTGTTCCATTAAATCGTGAACCCGATTGCGCCTGAAAAATCACGCAGAACAAAGCGTAAATTGTCTTTAACGCCTTATTCTATAAGCAAAATAATTGAAGATGCGCCACTGCGCCAAGCGAGTGAAGCCCCTGAGCATAAAGACCCTGTGAATGGGCTGAACGAGCCATAGCCAAGACCCACGCAGCTTCAAAGGCGACGGGTATATAAGAAATTTATCACAAGGCGCTCTGCGATTTTAACCGGCAAAAAGGGTCAAATATTTATTGGAATGGGTATAACACAAACAGCGAACAAAAAAACGCAGTGTCCCCAAACGATTTGAAATGCAAGCAAAGGCAAAATGAACACAGCAGATGAAGGAAGGTTAAGGCCTGAACTTAAACGCGAAAACCTTGAACTCAAAAATCAAAGTAAAGGGCGTCTTTCATTGTGTTGGCTCATCAAAACCAACAAGCTGCAGCTTCAAAGCCAAGGGTATCGCGTTTATTTTCATTTTAAAAGAGGAATGCATCAATGAGCCTTGCTGATCAAATTCTTGCCGTAAATGACACCCTCCCCATCCGCACCGCGCTTCCCGTTCATAACGGAAAAGTACGGGCCGTATATTGGCTCACAAAAGAAGACAGCAAAAGACTCATCAAAGAAAAAGATTATCCCGTACCAGAGGAAACCGCTTTAGGTATCATGGTGATAAGCGACAGGATCTCCGCGTTTGATTGCATCTGGCACGGGGAAGAAGGATTAAAGGGCGTGCCAGGAAAAGGCGCCGCCCTCAACGCAATTTCTCATCATTGGTTTGCCCTTTTTAAAGAAAAAAATTTAGCGCAAAGCCACATCCTTGATGTGCCCCACCCTTTGGTTTGGATTGTCCAAAAAGCCCAGCCTTTAAAAATAGAAGCCGTTTGCCGTCAATACATTACAGGCTCCCTGTGGCGCGCCTATGAAAAAGGGGAAAGACGCTTCTGTGGCATTTCACTTCCTGAGGGATTAACGCAAAACAGCCCTTTGCCCTCCCCCCTTATCACCCCCTCAACCAAAGGCATTTTAAAAGGGATCCCCGGTGTCCCAGAAGCGGACGACGTCAACATTGAGCGTAAAAACATCGAAGACAATTACGCGGCCTTTGGTTTTAAAAACATTCAAGACATTGAGCAATATGAAACATTGCTTAAAGACGGCGTCGAGGTCATCCGCAAAGCCTTGGATAAAAAAGGCCAAATCTTTGTCGATACAAAATTTGAATTTGGCTATGTGAAAGACCAAAAAGGCCAAGACACAATGATCTACATGGACGAAGTCGGCACACCGGATTCTTCTCGTATTTGGGATAAATCAGAGTACGAAAAAGGCCAGATTGTTGAAAATTCGAAAGAAGGATTTCGTCAATTTTTACTCCAGCATTTTAAAGACCCCGACATCCTTTTAAATAAAGACCGAATGCCAGAGCGCGAAGCCCTCGCCCAAGAAAACGCCCTGCCCGTCGAAACCCTCCTCGACATTTCACGCACCTATTTGAATATCGCCGAAAAAATCACAGGCCAAAAAATCACCCTCAGTCAAAACCCAAAAGAAGAAATCATCCGCGTATTAAAAAATGAATATGCTTTGATTGACTGAATCCATGACGAAATAAAGATCAAAAAAAAGCCCTGAATATTCAGGGCTTTTATTTAAACAGGAACAAAAAAGTAACGAAAATAAGCCAAAGGAATCACAACAAAACAACAGAGAGTATATTTAATGACAATTTAAGCAAGAAAGAAAAATCATTAAATATATATCAAAGTAATAAATACAAATTTGTTTGAATATATACAAATAAAACAGTAACATACTCGATATAAATCAGATAAGTGAAAAACAGGACAGAAAGACACATGGACAGAGTAATAATGAATGACTCAACGTTAAACTTATCCGAAAATAAATCACAAAAAAAACATAAAAATGAAAACAAGCCTGTCAATACATTACAAAACAATATAAATAAAATACAAAATCGCGTAGCTGTTATTTTAGGATATTATAATGGAAATAAATTCCTCTCAGAACAAGTGAATTCGATATTCAATCAATCACACCCCCATATTCATTTGTTCATTTCAGATGATCATTCAAGCGTTCCTCTTAATCTTACTCAATTAAATCTTAATGAAAAAGAAAAAAATCAAACGGATCTAAATATTCGTTTAAAAAATGTTGGATTTAGCAACAACTTTTTAAACGCACTTGAAGAAACTAACGATCAATTTGATTATTTTTCTTTTTGTGATCAAGATGATATCTGGAATCCAGATAAAATAGAAAATGCCATTACACTTCTATCTCAAACCCCCTCGAATCAACCCGCACTCTATTGCGCTCGTACTTTTATTACCGATGAAAAATGCCAAAACCAACTTGGAAAATCGACATTATTTAAAAAACCTGCGTCTTTTTGTAATGCATTGGTGCAATGCCTTGCTGGTGCGAACACCATGGTTTTCAACAAAGCCGCGCGTGATCTAATTGTTAAGTCAACTCTTAATGTTCAAGTGGCTTCTCATGATTGGTGGTGCTACCAAATCATTACAGGAGCAGGTGGTACCGTTTATTACGACGGCGAGCCTTGCTTAAAATACAGACAACATGACATCAATCTTGTTGGTACAAACAATAATTTAAAAGGAAAATGGATCAGAATAAAGGGATTATTCGCAGGCAAACTAAAGAGCTGGAATGATATCAACATCGTCGCATTAGAGAATAACAGAGATTTATTAACATTTGAAAATCAACACTGCCTTGATAATTTCATCAAGGCCCGTCAATCCGGTTTATTCAAGCGTCTCTATTTATTTAAACGCGCGGGAATTTATCGACAAACATCATTGGGTAATCTGGGTTTAT
>CAMRBZ010000325.1 GCA_947040595.1 uncultured Enterovibrio sp.
AACTCACCATATGGTGAGTTCGTTTTTCGTCATGTGTTTGATAAATAAAGAAAAGCACCCTAAATCCCCTTCTCTTCTGAATCTATCTCAAAAAAGGGGGGGGGGCTGAAGATGTCAGATTTAGGATGAGAAAAATTTCAGTGAAAAGTCTCATGTGGACAAGTTTTGATAACGATGGAGCGCGTTATCAAACACATTGACCACAATCGTCAACAAACCGGTATTGGCGCGTTAAGTTTGCGCTCCGCGCTCAACAATAAATTTTATTTTTGTTTTTTCTTTCTGTGCGGCTCTCTAAGCACTCAAAACGCCTTTAGTGTTACCGAGCTATGGCTTTTTGGCGGAGAAGCTCTCTACGTTTGATTTTGACGGCTTAAAATTGATTTATGCTGTTTGTTTTTGGCTGAGTTTATCTTAGTAACAAAAAAGGGGTGATGTTTTTGATAGATTTAAAATAAATCTATTTCACCAAATTTACTTAACTTTCAGATTTAAAATAAATCTGAAAGTTGGCTCTATCCCGCAGGGATACTAAGCGCACTTGCCAGTATCAAAGGATGTGAAAAAAAGTAGTTCGCGTGGGACGAAATCACCGCGAAAAATAAACTTACCCGCGCCCTAAAAAAGCATTGCTTTTGAATGAAGCGATCTCGATCCGTAATTGGGCAAAAAACTTTGGGCCTGGTATTTGAGGTACGAAAATTCCAAGCCCAAAAAAGCGATCTTTTTTGTGCTTCGAACCACCTTTTTGAGATCGAGCCGAAGGCGAGGACGTAAAAAAGGTGTAGTGAGTACCCCTTTTACTTTAAGCTATCGATTAAGCCAATTATTCCATGTATTAAAAGGGATTTAGAGCAGATGCCATACGCCATCCTAAGAACCACTAAAATCAAGACTAGCGGCAACATAGCTGCGTCACTTAGTCATAATTATCGTGACCGAGAAACGCATAATGCAGACGAAACAAAGGCACATTTAAACTCTCATGATCATGATTCAAAAGATGCTGCTTTTGAGGCGATACAAAATCGCTTACCTGAAAAAGTACGAAAAGATGGGGTGCATTGTATTGAGTATATGATCACCGCTTCACCTGATTTTTTTGAAGATAATAATCGTATTACTCATGATAAATATTTCGAGGCAGCGAAAGAATGGTTGATTGAAAGGCATGGTGAAGAGAACGTGATCACCACTTCTATTCATCGAGATGAAACATCACCTCATTTGATTGCTTATGTTGTCCCTTATGTGTTCAATGAAAAAAAACAGAAAGAAAATTTAAACTGTAAGCACTTTCTAGGTGGTCGCAAAACCCTTTCAGATATGCAGACTAACTTTCATAAGCATGTGTCTCATTTCGGCTTGGAGCGAGGTGTAGAGCGGTCTGTAGCGCAACATCAGACAGTTAAAGAGTTCTATTCAAAGATACAAAATCCAATAAAAGAATTAAAAGAAATCGCGGATTCAATAATTATTCCAGACACTACTTTTTTAGAATCCAAAGAAAAATATGCTGAAAGAGTTGCTTATAGTGTTTGGAATCAAGCTTGTGATGAATTCGAAGATTCAATTTTAAAAACCACCAATAAAAACTATATAGATTTAGAAAAAGAAAATAGTAGATTAAAAGGTGAGTTAGAAAAAAGTAAATTATCAGAAAGAGTGGTAAAAAGAGAATTTTTTAAATTTAAAAATAACATGGATATTGCGAACAAAATAAATAACCTACCATTTGAAAATATAAAAAAAATCAATTCGTATATTGATAAAAAAACAGATGAAATAGCAGAAAAGAATTTAATCAACCCTATCCTTGACCAAGAAAATAAAATTTTATTTAAGTGGGATAAAGAAAATAATAGTTATTATTTGTTAATAAATGACCAACAAATAAATAAAAAAGTACCCGTTTCATTTATTGAAGAAATTAAAAAATGCAGTTCATTTTTAAATCAATTCACAACAAAAGAAATTTATAATAATAATTTAAAAGGTGGCGTAGAAATACCAACAAAATTAGTTGTTGATGGTAATGGTGTAAAATCAAAGGCATTATGTCGAGAAATAGATAATAGCCATAGCTTTTCAATATAGCTTTTTATTGGGGTTGTCGTGATGCGGCAAGCTCCAATTTAATGATTAATATCAATGGTATGGATACCAATTTGCTTTTTTACTTTAACCGTGGTAAGTGACTTACTTTATTTTAATCGTTTTATTATTTCAAATAGGCATTTTTTTTGTTTCACTGTTAATGAATCTTTCTGTCTAAATATCTTATTTATACTAAGGCAATAATTATATTCCCAATTTGTTAGCTCTTTTTTCTTTTCGGAAAAAAGAATATTCTCTAACTCTAGATTTAACTTTTCTTCATTTCTCATATCAAACCTTACAAGTCATTATTTTCTTCAATTGTTATATTTTCGTTTTTACCATCTTTGGTATAAACAGTTTTCCATGTTATTGATTGCACTCTTTCCCAATCAACTTTTACAGCATACTTCTTATTAATCCTAAACTCTCCGCGACTAATACGTTCAATTAACTGCTTATTAATTAAAGCTCTAATATTATTATCAAAGGTACTTACAGTAGTATTATGTTCAGAACAAAATCTTTCTTTTGCTGATTTACCGTAAGTAACTTCATTGTAGCTATTCATACTTTGCATCATAAAATGAAATATTTTCATTTGTAGACCAGTTACACCTTTCACATTACATAGATCCCTTATGTAAACTTTAACAAAATCAGGTTCTACTGATATTTCGCCAGTTTCCTTGTCAACAAATTTACTCGCCATAACAACCCAACTCCAAATGATAAAGCAGAACAGTAACTCACTTTTTTAGTGAGTTCAATAGTAACACATAAACTCACTAAAAAAGTGAGTTCGATCAAAAAACAGAATAACCAAACTCATTAAAAAAGTGATTTGACCTAACGATATAGTGATTTGACCTAACGATATAGTGATTACGAACTCACCATATAGTGAGTTCAACTCACCATATGGTGAGTTCGTTTTTCGTCATGTGTTTGATAAATAAAGAAAAG
>CAMRBZ010000326.1 GCA_947040595.1 uncultured Enterovibrio sp.
ATCAAAGCTGCATTTTTAAACGCTTAAAAAAATGAATCACCCTTAAGGTAAAGTGCGAGCAATATTGCTTTATCAGTGGATCTTTGTTTATAGAGTGCTAGCGGATGAATAATAATATCCAATTAGACGCAGGCTGGATCCGAGTTGGTACAAGAGGGGGAAACCAAGTAATTTATTGAGCAGTGTAAATGATGCTGTTGCGCAGTGAAGGTTTACTTCAAAAGCAAGATAAATAATGCAGATACCCATCTTTGTGTCTATTTTAGGTTATTCGTTTGAATTCTAAAATAATTCATTCCGTGATGAAAGATGGGGTCTACATGATTATTTTGAAAAAGTTTAAATCGCTTTTAATAATTTGCGTCTGGTTTTTTTAGCTTTATCATAATCGATATGTTCATCCATCGCTTTTCTTTGTGAAAGTAAGATCCACCATTCAGCCGCTATTAAGCCTCGGATTAATTCATTGAAAGAGGGATTCTTTTTAGGCTGTCTTCTCAAGTGTGTGTAGCATTCTTTCGCTATGGATCTCACAGCTTCGTTTGGATCAGATTTAGAGGTGAAGTTGATGGTTTTATGGGCATCACCACCAAGATCAAAACCCAATTCTTGGAGTGCTTTTAAATACCCTTGACGGCTTATTTGGGACGGTTCAATCGCTTGCTCATCTTGATATTGTGCACTGTCCAGTTTTTCCCCTTTACGCAGCTTTAAACGACTTAAGCAAAAGTTGGCTATTTGTTTTGTAAAATCAGTTGCTATCTCAAGCTTCTTTTCGTCTGACATTTCATCAAATAAATATGACTTCAATATATCTTTAAAAGATTTATACCAGCGTAAATCAAGGCGATTTGTAAATACTACAGTTAGAGATTCATCTGCAATAGGGGCTGTAAACTGTTCAATCAACAATAATCTATGCTTTAATGCTTTTGCATTTTCTTGATAGTATTCTAATTTTCTGAGTAATTCTTGGAATTCTTGATAATCAAAGAGATTGCTGTCTTTTTCTTTGTTTTGTATTAGCATTTCTTTTCGTGAAATAGTAATGCTTTTATCAAGATAAGGAATTAATTCGTTGCCTTCTGTAGTTCTGCTTTTTAAATCAAGGCGTTGTATCCATTTAGGTAAATGCTGCTCTTCAACATCTGGATGTGTTATTGATTCAATAAAAAGTGTTTTCTGTAACAATAAGAGATCGTTTCTCGTCTCATTTGAAATTAATGGATTTGAAAAGTTCCATGCCTGATCTAAAATCGTTATACGATCCTTAATGGGTAATGTTTGAAATTCAGACTTTAAAATCTCCATATAGATGGAATTATAAGCATTGAAGTATTCAAGGTATGAATAAACTTCCTTTGTATAACTATTGTAAATGGAATTGTTTATTTCTTTCTTAATATTTGATCTTATCCAAGTCCGGATTTTATTTTCACCCAAAGAAGAAGTGAATTTTAACATGTATTCAGTAAGAACGAGAGTGTGACTTTCTTTGTTGTTTTTTTTAAGAGACTCATCTAAATCATAAGTAACATATTTATTTATTTCTTCAGTCCATGCTTCAATTTCATGCTCTGAGGCGTGATTTAGATTGAAATGAAAGATGTAAAGCTTCCTTAATTCTTGATCTGTATCATTCAACCAAGACTGTATTAATATTTTTTCTTCTTTTCCTTCCAGGGATTCAATCTGACTTTCTATTAGTTTTTTTGAACAGTTCCAAAATGCATAAACATCATAGCGTATATTTAAAATGCGTATATCACCTTTTTTAGAAGCATAGGTTATCCAACTTTTAAGAAAGTTGAGCGCCCTAATAACGCAACGGGTAGATTCTTCAGGTTCGTTTGCGATAATTGAGAGAATTGTTTTATAGTTTGATACAATGTAATTCCGATCTCCTGAAATACTTAGCGCAAATCTTTCAAGGAGATCTTTATCATATGGTGTTAAAACTTCTGTATTAAAGAAATGTTCTAAAGATAAGTCAGAACCATAAAGAAAAATGTAGACATTTATATGGTAGATATAATTTCTAAGGTGTAGCCCTATTTTCGATTGATAGAAAGCATATGCAGATTTCGGGAAAAAAGTTTGAGCAATATCTTTTACAAGTTCGCGTATGAATATTTCTTTTTCAGTGTTGTGTTTGAATTCATTTTTTTCTGAATAAGATTTTAGATCAAATGCATATTGGATAATATATTCTTCAAATAAAAAGCAAGTGAACATCTCGATTTTAAATCTATCTTCAGTACAATCTTTTGTTGTTTCTATTGCTTCTTCTAGACGCTCAATAGTATGAAATTTTGCTTCCCAGTTATTTGAAAAGTGTTTTTGTAAGAAACGCCGAAATTCACCTGTAACGCCATTTTCATTAAGGGCTTGTGAAAAACGTTCTACGGGATCTTCTTTTTCGTTAAGATGAATATCTTTAAAGGGGGCGTCAATTCTGCACATATTTTTTCTCCAATATATAGCCGCATTAGATTTGACTAATGCAAGGAAATTAGGTTTCACTTTTTCTCTCCCAAATGGGAACACTGCAGCTGAAACCTCCCTTATAAAGGGAGCGGAGATGTGAGTATCAGACTCGGTAGCCGACCGCAAGATTAGATCGACGAGATGATAATGATATTTAAAAGAAAGATCAATAGATACCATTCTCTTTTTTTAATATTTTGTTCAGTTAAAATTGCGAGCTATCAAAATGATAAAAAAAGCACATATTAATAAGTTTATGCGTCGTTAAGGATTTTAAAATTCGCCTGGGGAATGAGTGAGTGCTTTATAGATCCTTAAAATAAAGGCATTTGTAGCAGCACTTTTTTGATGATAACGAGTTATTCTAATTAAGAAATTTATAACGATGTTATCTGTAATTTTAGCAAGCAAAAATGAGAAAATGTTTGCTGGGATTGGTATTATCAAGCAAAACTGATAACCGCTGCTAAAAGGGAGATTTGATTTTGACAGAATAACATTTGTTATTTAAACGCTTTAAAAAAGAGGCAATTGTTCTTGTGGCTCTTTGCTTGTCGCATTTTCCCATTTT
>CAMRBZ010000327.1 GCA_947040595.1 uncultured Enterovibrio sp.
AAAAAAGCGACTTACTGACGAAAGGTGTTTTTCCTCGACAAAGGCCCATCGGTCATGCGTTCTTTAGTGAACACCAAAGCAAAAAAAGAGCTTGAAAAATCAAGCTCTTTTTTTTAATTGCGTCTCGTTAATACATCAGCGCAAGGCTTCCAACACCCCAACAGACGGGGCAAAGAAAAAGGCCCCCGTGACCGGGTGTGTAAATTGAAGCAAGTGGTCTTTTTTCCCATCGCGCTCACCGTACATGCTTTTCAAAAGGGTATGAAATTCATATTGGCGGTGGCAATAAGCAATAAAAAGCAAACCATGATCGTTTGAAACAGAGCCGTAAGGCATGCTGTGGCGCAGAATTTTTAAGCCTTTCCCGTTTTCTTTTAGGTCAACACGACCCAAATGTGAGGTCGGGGCGTTCTCTTCTCGCTCTATCGAGTCCGGTTTCGTCCGACCAATGACTTCTTCTTGTTTCGATACACTCATGGCTTCCCAAGAGGCCAATTTATGCACATAGCGCTGAAGCAAAACAAAACTGCCACCCGCCGCAGGCCCCTCTGGAACCAAGGCGACATGACGACGCGCTTCATCCCCTTGGGGATTTTCAGTGCCATCGATGAAGCCCGTCATGTCCCGCGAGTCAAAAAAACGATACCCATAGGTTTCATCCAGAATATTCACATCAAGCGCAATCGGGGAAATCCATTTTCGAAGCAAATAAAAATTCAAATCCACACGGTTTGAATGAAGGTGCAAAAAGAAATCACACTGAGTGGCGGGAGCATGGGTCTCCCCCTCACCTAAAGCCTGAAAATCAATAAAATCTGTTGGCGTTTCTATCTTCATTTTTTGACAAAAAGAAGGAGAAAAAGAAAGGGCCGCCTTTAAATTTGCTCCCGGTTGATTGTCATTCACCTCATTCACTAAGGCATGAAGTAAACTGCATTGCCGCGCAACGGCAGAATAGGATCCTGTCACATTAAAAAGGACAAACAACGCAAAAGGTGAAGGATCGGCAACAATGGCAGGTTGAGAAAGCAGCATAGAACTCTCCGAATATGAAAACAGGCTGTATACCCAAACGAGCGGTTAAAGAAAATAAAAAAGGTGACATTTCACCTTTATTATCAAAAAAACGTCCACGAAAGCGCTTTCGTTTTTTCTACCAAATAGGGTGTCATTCTATTTCGTAAACTAGAAATTAAACAATCACCGCCAAAAAACACGTTCAAACCCCTTGGGTATACCGTCTTTCATTAAAAAACAGAAACAGGATACAGGCTACACAGAAAAAATTTCCACTTTTAAAGAAACAAATTCATCAAATTGCTCATTAAATAAATTCACTGTGGTGGGCATATTCAAATTGGCATGGACCACTGATGACATGATTGTTCTGCATGCACCGTCATGGCAACGCTCTTGAACAAGAAGAAGAATACTCACTTCATCCACACTCACATCGAGCAGCTCTGCTTTTCCTGTTAGCGTTCCATAACGGGTATGATTATCAAATAAAATGGTTTCTTCGCTTATCACCAAAGAAACCGAACTTTGAGCGCCGTGGCTCTTGCCATCTCGGTCGATTTCAAAATTGACATGCGCTTGCCAATCGGAAATCAGCAAGGGGCTTAACATAGAACTGAACAAGATAGGATTTTTTTTCAACGCGTTCATTTGAATTCTCTGCTAATTGGTGTCCCAAAGAGAAATTGAATGCGTCGGCTTTTAAAACAGTAAATTACCATCCAAAGCGCAATCAATAACATCGATGCACGACTCCAATGAAAGCGCCAATCTACAATGATCAAATGATCCATTTGTACGATCAGATCAGCGCAAAAAGCAAGAATAAGAATGCCTCGTCCCCTTCGCCAAATCTGCTCAAATAAAACAGGATAACAATGAACATTTCCAGCAAGAAGCATAAAAACAACCGCAGGAAAACCTATCGCAAACCCGATATAAAGCGTTTCGCTATCTGGATAAAACAAGGAGAGTAATTTTTGACTTTGCTCTCCACTTACACCCGCAATGACAAAGACAATCCACGCCCTTGCTAAAAAAATACAACTTAACCAAAAAAGAAAATACGGTTTTGCGTTACCGTGTTTGTCAAAAAAATAAGGAGATTGATACAACATTGTTTTCATTACGTTATCTATCTCTATCAAAAAAACGATGTAAACGAACAACCCACTTTTTTGATGGATTAATTTGTCAGTAAATCTGTAAAGGCCAAAGCCCTAACATTGAAAAGTGTGGCTTCGATCTAAATCCACCCCCTAGCAGGACGCCAAAGTATTAAACAGATCGCACATTCAAATCTCACATCCTCAAAAAAAACCGCTTTTTTTATTTCGTCCTCTTTTAATACACCCCCCCTCTTTTCAATGTCCTCTCTTCTTTTCGACATTCATTTTCTTTTGGAGTTTCTGCTCTTGGTTCACCGAAAAGCGCCCATGATAAATTATGTGAAGCAAGTCGACTTTCTCCCCTCGTGGAGGATTTGATGCGAAGCACACACAAAAACCAAAGCCCTTCTTCTCGCATCTCGCGTGGCGAGGGGTATAATGCAAAAAAAACAGATGGTTAAATTGATGAGTCAACAAAACATATCACCGAAAACACAAAAAGAAGCCTTGTCTATCACGAAAGGAATTCAAAAACCGGGGCAAACAAAAGAACAAACAAAATTGATAGCGCAAGGCATCGAAAAAGGGATTGCACTTTACAAAAAGCAACAAAATATTCTTAACCGACAAGAAGACAAAAAGCGTAAAAAACAAGATAAAAGAAAACAGACCCAACAAGAGACCCAGGATTTTTCAGAGCCTTCTACAAAAACCAACATGCAGCCCACAGCATCAGGTTTCGCTCTTCTTCCTTGGAGCTTGCTTTTTATAAGCTGGATTGGCTTTTTCGTTTACCTTTACGCAGCCCGCCTTTAAGCCGTCGAGGGGTAAGGCCCGGCTTCGTTAAATCATTCAATCTTTGCGTTAAAGATGCACAGGTAGACGCCAAAAACAAAAAGCCCTTAAGCCCCTAAACCAGAAGCCCCTA
>CAMRBZ010000328.1 GCA_947040595.1 uncultured Enterovibrio sp.
TGCCATTGAACACCTCTTTTTGTAAGGTGGAAATATTACCACCTTAAATTGTGTCTGGGATCATTAGACCACTACAAAGGTCGAGTATTGCAAACATAAAGTGTTCGCATATAAACGCTTAGCTGCACTAGCATGATCTTCGAGCACCAAAAAAGAAAGCATCTTCAATGGTCACGGATATAGTTACGATATTTATTGTATCACTTCTTCATTAAGATTATGAAGATTGTAATCCATCGAAAATTGAGTATGATCCTTAATGTTTTTCTCGCGTTGTATTTTATTTAATGTCGCCACTTCAACCACAGGCCCCATCATTTTCACTCGTAATGAACAACCATATACTGAAGAATATTGAGCAATAGAACTTTCGGATTGATTGCATTCATACGAAAACAACTTAACGGCAAGATGCAATAAATTAAATTCATCACGACGCACAGAAAGGTAAGAGCGCCACATTAAAGCATCAAATACTTCATTTGCATTTCTCGCTCGAATTGCAAATCTCCAGGTTTTATCTTCACCATAAAAATCGATAGGAAAACACTTCTTAAATCTTTTAGTCATTTTTACACCTTTAAAGCAACCAAGACTTTTTATATTATGTCCAAAAAAAATTAGGTTTTATCTGTAAAAATAGACATGCCTATTGGATCCTTTCTTCCTTTTTCATTGCAAATACTTTTTTAAATATTAAATAAACATATTTATATCTCTCTTCATTTTCTTTGCAATTCTCTAATTTTAGAAATGCGTCTCAAGCAAATTGTGTAAACATTAATATTTATCTTTCCTGAATAAAAAGAAAATTGAATCAATCTGCATGTATAAGACTTTTTTGGAATCATGTTAATGCACTTAGAATCACAAGCTCCGCTTCATGTCTGTCACTTCATTGAACATTTAAAAGAAACGGAAACATGCCAACAAATCCTAGAAAATATGGCTTCACAACCCGAAGCAAATGTGGAACATACGCTCATCGTCATTCACGAAAGCAAAGGAAACCGTATTTCTCTTCCTGCTAATGCGAAGTACCTCGAACTCAATATAAAAAAAATCTTCAGCATCAAATCAATATTGGAATGTCAACGCGCTTTAAAAGCCCTTAAACCTGATATTTGTCAAACATACGGAGACGAGGCAATCCTTCTCCATTGGCTTTCTCTGTATGAATCTGTGGTTTTAAGAATTCACAGTCTCCCCTCTGAGCCTTCCATTTCATTATTAAGTCATTGGAAACGCTATCTTTATTTTCTGATCTCTCGCAAAAATATTCATTATTTCACCGTCGCATCGAGACTCGACGCATTGTGGCTGATTAAAAGCATGAAGATAAAAACGGAACAAATTAAACTGGTACGACTGCCTATTAACACACAAGATCAATGCCCTCCCCTACGAAAAATTGAACGCTATCAGACGATTTATCTGCAAGAAAAAGAGACCCTATTGTCTCTTGCGAACAATAAATTTTTAATCGGTATTTCTGTAAACAACATGGAAAAAGACAATGCTCTATTTTTTTTCAATGCATTCATTGAGGTTACACAAAATGCGTCCATTTTACCTGAACACCTTGTTCTTGTGGTACTTGGAAACGCACCTTACCTTCCAGAACTTCGTCGTCACTTCGAAAAGAAAATGATCTCTTCAACGGTCTGTTATATTGGATTTCTCAATGATTACTTTTCAATTTTGACACGCCTCGACACCTTTGTTCATTTAGAGCCCACAGAAAAACCAGCCAGATTACTGCTAGAAGCAATGTCCATGGCGCTCCCTATCGTTTCTTATCGCACCCAAATACCCACAGAGAAGAGTTTTCATCCTATAAACTGGTCACTAAAAAACAAAAAATATGGAATAAAGGAACAATTAATTTCATTGTTTCAAAATCAAAATAAAAGACTTTTATTGGGGCGATCATCCAGAGAATACGTTAAAACATATCATTGCATTCATATGTACCATCAAACAATCAAAAGACTTTATTTCATAAAAGAACACACAAGTCTCTCTGAATCCTCCTTAAAAAAGAACCCAACAAACAATAATAGAGAGCAATGATCCCTTTACTCCTATCATAAAAAAAACATATTGAATCAATAATCTAAAACTCAATTTAGTTGAGGGACTATCTTAGATCAAAATCAAACATTTGATATCTGAAAAATAATGAAAATATTTTTATTCCGTAGAGGGCGTCATTTTTAACCTAGGCTTTTGAATATTAAATCAAAAAAAACCTCACGTTAGAGTCACTAAAAAAGCAACAAACACCCCCAAAGATCACACAAGATTTAAACACGTCTCACTCAGATAAATACACGGTGTAAATTAAAGCCGTCTAAATAAATCAGCAGTGTTTTTTTTAAAAGATTTATCTTTACAATAAAAAGCTTCAGTACATCAACTTTTATGACTCACATCATGCAATAAACTCAATAAAACCAACTGTTACTAAGTTGTTTAAATTTAACATTTCAATTTCAAACAAAAAATAACAAGACAACCTCAAGAAATGCGATACGCAAAAGTGCCCAAGTGATTAAAGAGTATGGGTAGTGGCTCATATATGTGATTTACATTTTTTCCTGTATCATGCCGATATGACAATTTATCAAAAAATTCATTGCCCAGAATGTGACAATACAGACATCTTAAAAGCAGCTTTTACTGCTAACTGATATTACGTAGCTTACTTTCTGGCAGTATTAATAAATGAAAAAATACTTTTGATTTATACATCGATCATTTTCTGAGCACATTTGCTTCAGCCACTGCAACTGGACTTTCCGCCATGCTTAATGGCGAAATTAGTCACGACAAAATTACGCGACTTCTCTCTGGTCAAGATTACACATCCAAAAGTTTATGGCATCAACTCGGAATGAATCAACCTATGTTTAAACGTAAGCGCGCAATCAAGTAGTGAAGGCTTATTTTGCTTTACCGAGATCAAGATCCCACGGAATGAATCAACCTTTTTTAAACAATAATCGGTTTAATTAAACTCGTTTCGCTCTTTTTAATGTA
>CAMRBZ010000329.1 GCA_947040595.1 uncultured Enterovibrio sp.
TGCTCAAGGGCTTCATTCGCTTGCCGCAGGCGTGCATCTTTAAATATCTTATACCCGTCGCCTTTAAAACTGCCTGGGTGTTGGCTGCTCTCGCTCAGACCAATCACACACTCCATCTATGCTCAGGGCCTTCACTCGTTTGCCGCAGGCGCGCATCTTCAAGTCTCTTGGGTATAGGTATATTATGTCGTCTGTTTAGGCGGGATTTCGTTTTTATTTGCCTTGTTTTTGTTCTGTATTTTAAAGAAACTCTGTTCATCTTTTAATGTTTTAATTAAATTTTTCATTTCATTATTTGAATCGATTGAATGATTGAATCCCATTAAATTATGATCGACCGTCTTTTTAATGGCTTCCATTTTACGTGTAATCTCTTGATTAACGACAGATTGCTTTTCTGAGGCTATTGCTACAGAAGAGTTGATATCAGAAAGGAGAGAGACTTTGCTGGAGATATCGTTAAATGCTTTTTCTATTTGATCAGACGTATTAGATAAGCTACTGACTGATTGAAGATTGCTGTTCATCGACTCCACTGCGCGCATGGCTCCATCTTGTAAAGTAGTGATTATTTTTTGAATATTGGCCGTTGATTCTTGTGTTTTTACAGCAAGAGCGCGAACTTCATCCGCGACAACAGCAAACCCACGTCCAAATTGTCCTGCCCGTGCCGCTTCAATGGCCGCATTTAAAGCGAGTAAATTCGTTTGATCTGAAATGTTGCCAATAATATCAACAACAGAGCTGATGTTATCTGATAAGGATTTTAACTCTTGGAATATACTCGCCGACTCTTTCACTGATTTACTCACTTGAGTCACGATACCAGTAGAAAGTTTCATTGTTTTAAGACTCTCAGTTGATAAAGTTAACATGGAGGATGTTTCTAACTCTGCTTTTTGTGCATTCGCGGCGATTTCATCTGCTGTGAGCGACATTTCGCTCATTGCCATCACAATTTGTTCAATGTTTTCTAATTCAGATTTTGATCGTGAGACATTATTTATTGAAATGTTGAGTGCTTGTTCTTGATTTTCAAATAAGCTATCTGTGCTTGTTTGGGTTGTATTGATAACACTGTTCATTTTGTTTTGTAAGGTTTCCAATGAAAAGGTGACGGAATCAATTTCATTATTTGTTTTAGGAATGTTGACTTCACTAAAATCACCTTTAGACATGTTTCTTATTTGAGTCACAAGGCTTGGAATGTGAGTAAGTTCTATTTTTACAACAAAATACAAGGTTAAAGTTAATAATAAACCAAGAACACTTAATAGGGTGATCAAGCCATTTTTAATATATTCAGCATTCTTTATTGGTTGATTTTGATTTGTAAAAACATAAGCATAAAGATCGTATTCAAGTTTCATACGAGAAATACTGTAAATATATTCACTGTTTGCGTTTTCAATGATCTTGGGTTCATTTGTTGCATTTTTATAGAGCGGGCGCATTTCATAAACATTTTTACCAATGAAATCATAAGAGCCTTTGTCTACGGCGAAGACCGTTCCATTTGTACTTGTGATAACAAAGTCAATTCCATTTTGTGGCATAAGCATTGACAAATTAATATCTAAAGCGATGACGCCGACTTTTTTTCCTTTGTTTATGATGGGCGCACTGACCGTCATTACATATTTATCTTGATTGTTTAAATAAGGTAGCGTTAAGTTGGATGCTTCATTGTCTTGGGCTATTTTTGTAAACCAATCTCTCTTTAAGGATTTGGCATTAAAATTGGGTGTCCATCCTTTAGAGGATGCAGCAAAAGTACGGCCATCTAGACTGGCCATAATGATGTCACTGTATGCCGGATTATATTTGACAATTTCTTTGAAGGTGAGCAGTGTTTCGCCTTCATTAAATCGATCGGTAGGATCAATCTGTAAAATATATCCGTAGGAAACAGCGGTTTCTAAGACATTTTTTATTGTGCTTTCAAAACCTGTTTTGATGACTTCCCGTGCTATTTTATCATCAGAATTTACATTGTCATTTTTGAAATCAGTTAAAAAATAGCTGCATATAACCAATGAAAGTATAATGACGAAAAATATAACAGCTAAGAAGATCAGGCTTATTTTTTTAACCACGTTGTTTTATTTCCATGCAAAAAAGATAGGTTAAAAAAAAGTGTAAGATGTTATCTTGTTTAGCGTTAAAAAAGCACGTATTAAATGAAAGAATATATTTAAAGTTTCATAAAAGAGAAAAAAAGTAAAATGCAGCTCGGTTCATATTGTGAGCATGTCTTTTTTTATGAAATGAATGTCTCAATTAGAATAATGCGTTATCGACCATTCACGCCTTGTTCTCAGTGATTTTTTTGGCGCAATTTCTGAGTAAGTACTTAATGGAATGTGTAATAATGTGCTTCGAAAAAAGTGTGAACACCATTCTATTTAGGAACCCTAAAAAAACTTCTTTTTATATATTCATCGAGATTATAGAAATAGCCTGATCTTATTTCGTATTTAATCTCGCATAGATAAAATAAAAATAAGTACATCAAAGAATAATTATTTAATCTTCTATACCCGTCCCCTTTGAAGGTGCGTGGGTGTTGGCTGCTCTCGTTCAGGCCAATCACATAGTCCATCTATGTTCAGGGGTTTCACTCGTTTGCTGCAGCCGCGCATTTTCAAGTGTCTTGGGTATACAAGAACGGCTTAACTTTAGAAAGGTAATAAAAATGGTTCTCTTTTTATCTTGTATTTCAGCCTTGATTTTAGGGTATTTCATTTATGGTGCTTTTATAGACAAAGTTTTTGGGCTTAACAATAAAAGACAAACACCCGCTTACACTCTGACAGACGGGGTGGATTATGTTCCGATGTCTAAACCAAAAGTATATTTAGTTCAGCTTCTTAATATTGCGGGCATCGGTCCTATTTTTGGGCCTATCATGGGAGCACTTTATGGTCTTGCTGCCATGTTATGGATTGTTTTTGGATGTATCTTTGCGGGCGGGGTGCATGATTACTTCTCGGGTATGTTATCTGTTCGAAATGGAGGAGCGTCAGTTCCTAA
>CAMRBZ010000330.1 GCA_947040595.1 uncultured Enterovibrio sp.
TTTAATGGCAGGCTTACCCTCTTCTCAAAAGAAAAACTAAAAAAAGCGAGATGAAGACGCGTATTTAATTTACGTTCGCCGTTTTTCCATAATCGATGACATTTTTCTAATCGACAAAAAGAACGCTCAAAAATCCTGCCTTTGAGGGATCACAGCAAAAAAGCACTGGATTATACCCAAAGGAATGGACGTTGCGCGCTTGCGGAAAATGAGTGAAGCCCCTCTTCATCGATTTACGATGTGATTGGGCTGAATGAGCCTAGCCAACATCCACGTAGGTTCAAGTGTCTTGGGTATAGTCGATTTCATGAGCTGAGATCATATTCACTGCTCAGTCGATATGAGGCATTAAAAATAGATACGAAACCGCCGTATGCGACTCCGGCTTGTGTGGTGATGTGAGAGGTAGGAGGCCGTTAGGCCTCCTACTCGATTTCATTTTCGATTTAAATTAAGATATTGCATTATTTATACCGAAAAGTAAGGTCAAGGCGCTGAAACACAAGATCGATAGAGTGGAAGTGAGGCTGGACCTGAGTCAATTAAATTCTGTAAAAAAAGGACAGCATAGTAGTTGTCGCCATTTTTTGTATTGGTTCCATAAAACCACTGAGTGGGCCAACCATGGCTTTTGAAGAGGTCGCTATATTCTGGGATTAGTGTTTCGTGTAATTCATCTTTTGTTGCCTGTTGCCAGTTGCCAGTTTGTTTTAGAAAGGAGTTTATTTTTATTTAAGGCTTCACAAAATAATTGTGATTTTTCATAATCATACAAAGCAAAAGAAATGTCTTTTGGACCATTCGTTCCTTCCTCGATATAATTAGTATCATTTAAAATCTGAAGATATTCCCCCAATGCAGTTGTGGGAGAGGATGTAAATATCTTTCCATCAAGGGTTGAAACAGTCAAAATACCGAGTTGAACCCGCGTGTTTTGCGTCGTTTGGATGTCGTTAATTCTCGCTGTGATTGCAATAGGCTCTGCACCATAAGTATTATTTGATTTAATGGAACCTGACGTTATTGAAAGCATTGATTCAACGGAAGAACTCCAGCTTACCATGTGCGTGATATCTTGTTCGGGATTCCCTTCATCGTATGTGCCAATCGCTTTTATTTGATGAAGATCGTTTGTGAATATGCTTTCTGGTAAACCTATGATTCTAATGCTTTGTAGTTGTGCTTTAGTGACATTAATTGACACTTCATTGCTTGTAATTGTCTGACCATCAATTGTTATTTTTGCAACGAGTCTGGTTTTTCCTATTGTGTCGGTGGCCGTAACGAGGCCGTTTGTCACCAAGGCGCTACTGCCTTCTAAAATATCCCATGACACATCGTTTGTCATATCGATACCCTCGCTTTCGACAGGGGTATTAGAATAGATACCAAAAACAGTTAATTGTGATTGATTTCCCGTGATCAAATTGAGCGCATTGGGCTTAATCGAAAGATTTTTTAATAGTGCGTCGGTGACCGTAAAATCTAAGGTGTTTTTTATTTCTTCGGGGTTTTTTACGCGGGCTGTAATATGCACTTTTCCTTTTGCTTGTGCTGTCAGATATCCATTTTCAGTAATATGAACGCTGCCTGTGCTTGTTTGCGCCGCTTCTGTACTCCATGTTATTCCTGTCGTAATTTCTTTTTGTTTTCCATCGATATACGTACCGATAACACTTAAATGTACAGAGTGTCCATTTGGGATGATATTTTCGTTATTTTCCGGCACGATAAGAATCGATTTTAAGGGAAGATCTTTGACATTAAAACGGCTCTATTCACTGATCAGCCCGTCTTTTATTGCAGTTACCGTCATTGTCCCTGCGTTTGAAAATGTAACGGTTCTTTCTTCATTATTGATCTGCGCGCTTTGATCTGGAGTCACTGTCCATTCGATTGGATCTCCTAGTATCGCTGTTGCGCTATTTTCAAAGGTTCCAATCACCTGTAGTTTCGCACTTTGACCAAGATAAAAATCACTGTTGGTTATATCTCTTGTCTCATCAATTTTTTGGCTGACTTTTGTTAATTGACTGTCAATAATGCTTAAGTCAATTGAATTGCTCACTATACCTTCAAAGGAAGCTGAAATCTGAACCTTGCCAGCTTTTATTGCATCGACTCTGCCTTGAATGATCCTTACAAGCTCTGAACCTATATCGCTATGGCTTTCCCTGGTCACAGTTTTTGTTATATCTTGCGTTGATCCATTTTGAAATTTCCCAGTAGCAATAAATTGTTGTCGAGAGCCATTTATTAATGTGAAAGTGGGAATGCTGTTAGACGTAATTTCACTGGGGGAAATTAAAATGTTTATTAATTTTTTTTCAGTGTCGGATTCAATATTTGTAGTTTGATTGTCTGAACCACATCCTAACAATATAAATGAAATAAAGAATGCAAATAATTTACGCATTAGTTTATCCTAAGTTATTTGTTTTATATATTCGTCGCTCTTGTAGATGCGTACTTATTGGCTAGGCTCTCAAAAATCAGAGGTAAATCTATGTTCAAGGCACGGCAAGCGCATTACAAAAAACGAACAGTTTTTATTTGGAAAATGCACAGCCAGATTTTAATGCCGAATGACATCTAACGGAATTGTGTAATCTTTGTATCTGAAAATTAGATTTTGCAGCATATCGAGATCTATTAGGTCATCATTGGTTGATTTCCATACAATAAAAATTGTCATACCGAAAGGAATTGAAGATGCGTGTAGGCGGCAAGTGAGCGAAACCAACACCCACGCAAGCTCAAAGGCTACGGGTACAAGATAAATTAGCCGTGATGTTCAAGGCTTTATTTGATTAGCGCTCATATGCATCTTTAATTACTTTGGGTACAATCAAAATATTTAAAGTATTTAAAGACAGAGGAAATCAAGCCTAAATTACAGTAAGAACTTTGAATTTGCAAGACGAGCTATGGTCAAATCTGGTGTACAGCCTCTAGAGCCGTGTCCTGCTGAATGTTCTCAGTTTCACGAATACCATCTTGGAACTTCACGCCTTTGATGATATCTGCGAG
>CAMRBZ010000331.1 GCA_947040595.1 uncultured Enterovibrio sp.
TGGCAGGCTCCAAAAAGTAAAATTAATAAAAGAACACGCCTCTAATACCTATACCCTTTCTTCTGATGATCCCCTTCTACCGAAAAACCATCATCCATATTATATCAATGAACAAGGCCACTTAGAGTCTGCGTCTCTTCGCGGCGGCGCCCCCAAAAGACCGAGAGAAGAGGCAAATCAAAACCCAGCCGGGCAAGGTACAAGTGAACATACAGGGGGGATCCCCCCTGATACAGAAGAAGCCCAGCCATCGTCGAGTAAAAAAAGCAAAGCAAATCGTCCCTCCGTAAAAGACAAGACGTCATCTGGCGCAAAAGAAAGAGCAAGTTCAGTAATAGATAAAGAGAAACTAGATAAAATAAAAGAATTGGAACATAAAATAACCCCCTCCAATTTACCTCCAGAAAAAAAATATCTTTTATTGAGTTTGAAAAGTGTTTGGCTTGAATGCCATCGTTTTAAACTTGAATTAGAAACGCGCTATATGAAGATAGGAAAGCTCTTAAATGAATCTCCAATTAATGAGGAAATGATAAAAAAAGAAGCAGATGAAATAGAAAAAACAACAGTGAAAATAAACACGGAAAATAGAACAGGACGAGAAACAGAAAAAAAATTATCAGAATTTGATGCCACGAAAAGCAATACAGAAATAGACAGAAACCTCTTTGATTCAATTAAAAACAAAATCGCAATATCAAGAAGAAAAATTAAAGAGAATAAGAAAATCCTTGTTTCGAAAGAAACAAAAATGAAATCTGAGGATTTATTTTCAAGCGCTGAAGGACGTGATATTTCATCAGAAGAAATAGAAACCTATATAAAAGACGCGAAAAAACAAACGCTCGAATCGATACAGACTGCTGAAGAAGAAATACATGTTGAAGAAGAAAAGACAGAAAAAAGTCCAGACCCGGCTCTTTCTTTCGTTGAAATTGACATTGACATTACATCAACAGAAGAGTTTGTATTAACAAAAGCCTATGAAGAAGCAACGGAGAATCTACAGGATAATCAATTAAAACTCCTACATTCAAAAGGCTATTCAGCATCATTAGCTCGATTAATATCACAAAAAGAATTAAAATTGGATTATGATGCAATAATAAAGATGAAAGAAGAAATATCTAAAGAACAAGTTCAAAGTTCGCAACAAAGCATACGTAAGCAACATAAAATGAAAAAGAATAATTATTCTTCAAAATTGAGAACATTGAAAAATAAAATGAACGCAGAAGAAGAAGCCAAAAAATCAATTAGAAATAAAGCAATACCAGTAAAAGCCCAAAGAATGACAGAAAAAGAACTCCTAAGAAATTTAAAAGAAGAAAAAACAAAACAAGACGATTTAATGAAAATCTGTGAAGCACGAAATAAAGAATCAACCTCACCAGGAAGCAATGAATTTGCTTCGCAGGTTTTAGGCTTAAAACAAAATCTGGATATAAGTCAATTTTTAGATGGCCGAAAATTTACGTACAGCGCCGCAGACCTCAAGGTGCTTGACGAGTCAAAAGAGCCTCAAATACCTGAAACACATGATGTGCCTCAAGTCCGAGAAAGCCCTCCAGAAACCGCACTAAAAATACCTCAAAATATCACCGATTGGAAAACCGGTTTTCTGCAAAAGGAGGCTCCTCCAGGGCTTAAAAGAGTATATGCTAGAGGGTACCTTTATTCTCTAAAAATAGAACATGGAAAAATGAAAATTAAAAACAGCATGTTTCAGTTGAGTAAAGCATATCGTGAAGGTGAAACCTCGGATTCTATTAATATCCAAAGTATAAAGCATGAAATAGAAAATAAAATAAGGCAATACCTGGCCAACAAAGAAAAAATAAATCGTGAAGAAATCTATCTTCGTCAAGAACATCCCTTCGACTCAAACCCAACAAATACAGACGCTTTAAACAATGAAATAAGAGCAATAGAAAACACAATCCAACAAACATCAAATAAAATTGAAACCTTCGAAAACCTTGAAGACCTAAAATTATTTGACAGTGCTTTCGACCTTGTTTTAGAAAAAATTGAAGCGAGTACCCCCATTAACAATGTTTTAAATGAATATTATTCAAATGTAGAAAGAGAAATGAAAGATCTTCCCTCATCAGACTTGGCTATTTCTGACGTTTTGTCTAAAAATGCTGGGTATTTATCCTTGCTTTCTTCAGCACACGAAATTTTAGCAGAAAACATGGATGACCTTTATAAAATAAAAAAAGTTAAAGTAGAGATAAAAGAAGAGCCTGAAATAGAAACACAAGAAGACACAATGAATCACCCCTTAGAAGATCCCGCTCAACAAGCAGAACAATTCAATATAAAAGAAGAAGAAGAAGAAAGTACAATAGATAACGTGCCAGGAGAAGGAATAACAGAGCTTGATAAAAAAATCAACGCGCGCTTTACAAAAACAATTGAAAACCTTTCAACCCTAGAAAGCCAGTTTAATAACCAAATTACGGAGCTTAAGGAAGAAATAAATCGCTTACAAAATCCGGATGATATAATTTCAGTCAACACTAAATTAGAAGAATTAATAAGCGAACGACAAAAAATAATAGACAGAAGAACACACATCCAAAGCGTTCTCGATGGGACTCATCTGCATTATAGCTAAAAGCGTAGAGGCGAATCGAATGATCGCCATGAGTTAAAAAGAATCTCACGAGAGAAGAAAAAATAAAATAACAGCCTCGTTAGGCTGTTATACCCGCAATTTTGAATATAAAAAAATAATATTGTTTTCTAGGCAGTTCGACAAAACACGGTCCATTACATCGTACTTGAACGTAAGGCAAGGTGAAATATTAGCCTTTCAATTTCAACACCCGATTTTAAAAAAGCGAGGCCAGGTGAAAAATGACGGTTTTATCGTTAGGCTGCACTTAAAAAACAGGTTATTTTAATTACCCCCCTCGCCTTTGATCTTGCCTGGTTGTGAGCGACGCAGCGTCAAAGGCGACGGATACAGCCTCATCCTGGCACCGTTTCAATCTAACTCATTGATGATTAAAACCTATAAGG
>CAMRBZ010000332.1 GCA_947040595.1 uncultured Enterovibrio sp.
AAGGTCGGGATAAGAGCAAAATCAAAAGAAGGGGAGTCGTGAAAAGTTCGGAAATTGCGGTTTTTTAAAAAAGGATCTTTTATGCGTCTTTAATTAAAGCGAAAAAACATGTACATCCATATTCTGTTATTTAATTTCATCAAATTGCAAGCCAATTTTTGCACACTTCGTCTTTTATTAAATCTAGAATAGCTTTAAAATCAAGTGGTTATGTTTATGTGTGTGTTTTTGCAAAACGCGCATGCGCACTCTATAAATGTTAGGGCCCATATCGACATAAGGGGCCTTCTATGAGCCTATTAATCTATTTGAAAATTCGAGGATCAAATCCAAATTCTAGTTTTTCGTGATTCTTAAAACTAACCTCCATTGCTGGATGATTTGGATTAACCAGATAGTTGTTGTCTCTTGGGGAAACAGTTGATGGAACTTGTAGGGCTGCATATTGAGGCTTTAGCGCATTAAGAAACTCATCGCCAATTTCTTGTGTTTCTTCAGCAGCAGGAATATTTCTCCACGTTTTTGGTAGATCTTCCTCACCCAGTTTTACAATAAGCTCGTCTGGTATTTCTATGCGATATAGATCATATTGATCAAGAATGTTTGGGTCGTTATTCACATGAACAAACACTTCCAGTGAGCATAAAGACTCTGATTCGGCGAAATATAAAGCTTCAGTGCCTTTGGAATTCCACCTGCCTCCATACAGCTTTGCCCCTTCAGGGCTGAAAGGAGTATTAGCAAATTTTTTCTGCGTTAAACGGTAAAGCTTCATTATGAGAAAACTCCGTGCTCAACTCTACCGATCAGATCTTTCACAATTTCAAAGTCTACGCTAGTCGATACCATATCTAGTGGTCTTTTCCCACCTAAGCCATAGACTTTTTCACGCATCCATTCTAAAGCTTTTTTCTCGTCATTAAATAACTCGGTAGCCAACTTAATAAGCATCGCTAATCTATAGATGGCGTCGCTTTCTTGCGTATTAAAGCGCTCTTCATTTTTCAGTCGGCGTTTAATCGTGCTAACTGGAATGTGAGTTACATTATGAAATTCACTTTGAGATAGCTTTGTCCTTTCTATAATTTTTCGGTATACCTTTGGTTTAAACCCTTGGTGTACAGCATCTACTCGTGTTGTTTCTTCATCTTCAATCCCAAGGCTAAACCAGAAATTTGTTTTGTTGCTTCGTTTAGGCTTGAAGCTTTTTAGTTCAACAGTCGCCATAACAATTCTCCAAATTTGAGGCCATATGACCCTATCATTGTGGTTCAAATGGTCTAAGCATGCAATTGCGAATTAAACTGAGGCCTAACAAATAACAGGTTAATTGGACACCCACGATTAATTTGCTTGGGATGATATTTTAACCTCTTAAGATGATGGTTAATTGGACACCCAGATTAATTTGCTTGGGTTAATATTTTAACCTCTTAATATTGTGGGCTTTAATTCAACACCCGAGCAAAGTTCATATGGGGTTCAACAGCTAGCCCCTCTTGCATCTCCCAGTCCCGATCGACAAGGTTGCTTGATTCAAAATAAATGACAAATTTGCGAAGACCTAAAACATTTGACCTTGCATGTAGGCGGCAAGCGAGTGAAACCCTTGTGCATAGAGGCACTATGTATAGAGTCATTATGTGATGGGGGTGAATAAGTGAAGCCAACACCCAGGCAGCTTCAAAGGTGACGGGTATAGCAGCTTTAACGCGTTCCCGACGCGACAAGGCTTATGCCGAGATCCATGGCCTCATTAGGCATTAGTCGTTTATTTTTCAGCAATCTTGCAAAGGTCGAGATAAGAGCTGGTTTATGGGACACCCAAGGTTAATTTGCTTGGGCTCCCATGATTTTATTTGCTCAGTATTTCTCTTTTTTAAAAACGATGACGCAAGGTTTGGCTTGTTTTTTGTCTTGATTGAACCTGCTCCTCTGTCTGCTTGTTGAGCTGATTTTCCTTTTTGAAAACGTGGTTTTAATTAGAAAGTCTCTCACGCTTAACATTTAGTTAACTATCCGTCTTTTATGGTTTATATTGTTTTGCTTCTGGGAATTAAAACATTCCATTGATAAGGAGTGACTTCCCTGCGTCCGGTTGCCCCATGAGTCTTGCACTTATGATTTTAACATTCCGGCCCCCCACAATGAATGACTAAACGGAGAAGAAAATGAGCGAAACCTTAAGAAAAGCCAAGTTGTTTTTTGAGGCTTGTGAGACTGGAAAAGGTTGGGAGGGCTGCAAAGAATTCTGCCATCCCGATGCGACATTCTCTGCACAAGCAGAAGTCTTGTCTGATGTAAACTCCCTGGAAATTTACATTGACTGGGTAAAAGGACAACTGATAGCGATTCCAGACGGCCATTATGATATGCGCTTTTTCGCAGTGGATGAAGAGCGTGATTTCGCAGCAGCTTACGCGGTTTTTCATGGTACTCAAACAGGTCCTGGTGGTCCTTGTGAGCCAACAGGTAAATGTTTTTCGGCGGATTACGTCTACGCGATGCAGTTTAAAGACGGTCGAATCCAGCATTTAACTAAAATCTGGAATGACACGATAAGCCTAAAACAACTGGGATGGCTCTAAGCCACAAGGAAATACAAGACACGAAATAACAAAATTTGACGGACGCCATTCTAAAGCTAGCAGTGTTCGTCATTCTTAAAATCATCAAGATTCAATTTAAGGCGAATTCAAGGAGGTACCCGTCTTATTTAACCCGAGCTGACAGAGTACAACTTTTTAAATATCTTATTATACCCGTCACCTTTGACGCTGCGTGGGTGTTGGCTGCTCTCGCTTCAGGCCAATCACATAGTCGATCTGTGCTCAGGGCCTTCACTCGTTTTCCGCAGGCGCGCATCTTCAAGTGTCTTGGGTGTAGTTATACCCCTTCTATTAAGTAGTGAGTCAGATATTGCGCTTTAAAAAACGCGGAGAATAAGGCGTAAATTTTCTATAACGAGTTATTCTAATTGAGAAACTTATAATGATGTTATCGGT
>CAMRBZ010000333.1 GCA_947040595.1 uncultured Enterovibrio sp.
AGAATCTTATTTCTGCCCATGGTAAAACCATTGTGGTTTACGGCACGCGCTGATATATCTAAGGCACTTGACGTAACAAGTCGGCGGCAAGCGAGTGAAATCCTTGAACACAGAAGCATTGTGTGATTGGCTTAAACGAGCGCAACCAACAACCCTGCAACCTCAAAGGCAACTGGGTATAAAGGCCTGCTTGTATTGGAAAGTAACATCTACCCACGTATCTTCAAAGACGTGGGTATTTTAAAATTACCCCTACATCGAATAATTGACACGAGTCTATCTACGATTTTTCTTGCTATATATCTTGCTTGATGACGAAATGGAATATGCATTATCTCCGTTACCTTAAAAAGGTGTCAAACAAGAAAAATGCCAGAGCATTTTAATCAGAATAAATCATTCTTTATAAAAACAATAATAATAAAAATCAATTCCCATTATAATTTATACCATATTTAATCCCAGAAACTTTTGAAGATCCCAGCAAAGCAAACCAAGAAAAATAATGAAGACAAATAAATTCTATGATTGTATTTCATGACAGCCGTCAACACTCACGAAGCCTTAAGAGGAGTGGGATTTTATATTTTAACAATGCTGAGAAAATATATTGAAACTCACCATATAACTTAAATATATCGAGTATATATCCGTCACCTTTGAAGGTACCTAGGTGTTGGCTACACTCATTCAGCCCAATCACATAGTATACCCAAGACACTTGAAGATGCGTGTAGGCGCTAAAGAAATGAAGGCCTTGAGCATAGATGGACTATGTGATTTTCCTGAGCGAAAGCAGCCAAGACCCACGCAGTTTCAAAGGCGACGGGTATAGATCTATTCTAAAGTGCCTCACTCACTTGCCACAGGCGCGCCTTTGGGTATAAATAAAATATATTTCAAATCAAGAAAAAAAAATTTTCTTTTTCTTAAAATTCAATACTTTTGAAAGATCGATTATTCCCTTGCGCTGTTCTGGGTTCGCGGAAAAAGCCATCATCATCCCTTGATGTTTTGGTTTTACATTTTTCTTTATCCAATCCTTCGTTATTCTAAAACTATGTTCTTGATATGGATTTTCCCAAGATGAAGGCATTCCAATTGGTGGACATGTTTCATTTTCAGTATAAAATCTAAATTCCTCCCCTGTAGTTGCTTCAATTAAAGTTTTCAATAAAGCGTAATTCACAAAATTAGAAAGGCTTTGATGAATCGCATTTTTCATCTCTAACATCAACTCAGGTTTTTTTATTTTCCCATCAGCACCAATATATTCATTAATAATTTTCATATGCAAGCGATGCAATGCAGGAGTAGTATGATCCGGAGAATAACAAGGTAAAAAATCATAATTTCCATACCAAATTGAATCTAGATCAATTAATTTGACCATTTCTTCATTTTGTCCGTTAAAAACAAGGTTTTGTAATTTAATATCTGTCATAAATAAATTTTCTTTTTGCATTTCATTGATATCTTTTGCTAGTTGCTCAAATTGCTTTAATTTGAATCTCTGGCCATTACGCATTAATTCAGATAAACTGACACCTCCATTAGATGCAATCATTTCTTTTTCACTAACAAAAAATGATTGACAGACTGATGGATAGTTTCGCAATCTATCAATAGTCAACTGATTAAAAGATAAACTTTCTTTAGAATTAAACTCGGCTTCTTTTGCTTCAAGCATTACATAATCCTGGTCATGTTTTGTAAGCTTTTTAAAAGCACCTTCTATTTCAAGATCTTCAGATAAAATCTCATCCATGAATATTTTTTTAGAACGGTCTTGAGGTATGGGATCTCGACCCATATGCTTTACAATGTTATCTTCGCATTTCATATAATATCTTGGTAATGTACCGTTCACATTGCATTTTGCTATATTTAGATCATTAAATTTTATGCTTTCCTTTTCACAAAGCGCCTTAAATTTAATGGCGTCTTCTTTCGTTAATGTTCGAATACTTTCTTTTTTTTGCTTTCTTTTATCTATTGTGGTTCCACAGGCGCCCGAAGGGCCAGGAGATTCTGGAAAGCCTGGAGGAGAAGAAGGAGGAGGAGGAGAAGAAGGAGGAGGAGGAGAAGGAGGAGCATCAGAAGGGCTTAAGACATTCTGGGATCCCTCACATCGGAGATTAGAAGGATCACGGCTCCAATTATATTTTATTAATTGACGATATATTACTTTGAGGTTCTCTTTTTCCGTCTTATTTTTTTCTTTTTTTATTGTCTGACCGAGCCGGTATTCTAAATTCCTATAATACCCTGCAGTGTTATTTTCTTTAATCGCTATAATGGCTGATATAAAATCTTTTTCAGGCATTCCCTTGGAAGGATCAGATGTATTTCTGAGTGTCACGAGTTCCTCTTCTTTTATATCACCCAAGCCAAATTCTAATTTTGCCCAACGACAGGCCCTCGTAATCATGCATTATCTCCCATTTGAATCATTGTACTCGTCTCCTTTTGAAGGTGCGCGGGTGTGAGCGATGATCACTCAGGAAAATCCATAGCACATCGATGCTCATAAGCTTTAATCGCTTGCCGCAGCGCGAAATTTAAAATATCTTCGGTATGACATCTCTTCTTTTTAAATAAAAAAGGAATAATCCTTTATTGTGTCTCGATTTTCATAAATAGAAATTCAATATAAAGAGATACATAACGATCTTAAAGATATACCCGATATATAGTTATGGATAAAAATGAAAGCCACGCACTTGAAGATTAAAAAAGAGGCGAATCTAGAGTAGGAGATGATATACGTTTTGAAATTAAAATCAAACAGTATACCCGTCGCCTTTGAAGTTGCGTGGGTGTTGGCTTCGTTCGCTCAGCCCAATCACATAGTCCATCTATGTTCAGGCTGTCTCTTAGTCACATCTTTTCGAATCTAACTCTGATTAATTATCGTTCGAATCGCTTGTTTATTAGTCTAAATTTCAGTTATAGCAAAAGGGAGCCGTTTA
>CAMRBZ010000334.1 GCA_947040595.1 uncultured Enterovibrio sp.
TAGATACTTGCCCTCATCATTTTTATTCGTCCTGTATTTTTGATGGGCCTCTATGAATTGGAGCTTTACTTCACAAGGACATCTTAAAATGTAAAAATACTTCCATAATAAAAACTAATCGTTAAGGCCATGATTCATATTGGAGTTATTCATGCCAGATAAAAATTTGCCGATAAGAAATGGAAAAGTGCTTGATATTATGCGGAGCATGAAAGACTGCATGACCCCTTCTGCTCGGCGTATTTCTGATTATGTGAACGCGCATCCCGAGGAGGTGATACATTCGTCTATCTCTGAATTGTCTCTTTGTGTTAATGCGGGTGAAGCAACCATTATTCGCTTTTGTCGATCATTAAATTTTAAAGGTTTCCAGGATTTTAAAATGGGTTTGGCCATTGATCTTTCAAGCCAAATAACAAATGAAAAATCTATTTTAGAAACAAACATGCAAGAAGAAGACGGCGCCGCCGTGCTTGGGCAAAAATTACAGAACGGGATTTTGTATGCTTTGTCTGAAACCTTGAACCTTCTTGATTTTGAGATGCTTGAAACGGTGGTTCAAGAGATCAAAAAAGCAAAAATGTTGTATTTATTTGGTGTGGGTTCATCAGGCATTACGGCGGAAGATGCAAAGAACAAATTCATGCGCATTGGTTTTTCTGTGGATGCTTTAACGAATAACCATTTCATGTACATGAAAGCCTCTTTGCTTCAAAAAGGGGATTTGGCCATCGGGATCAGCCATTCTGGGAGCTCCATTGAGACCATTAAATCCTTGAAATTAGCGAAAGAGGCGGGGGCCAAAACCCTTGCATTAACACATAATCCAAAGTCTAGTATTTGTGCGCATGCCGATTGGGTTTTGCTTAATGGAAATCACCAAGGACAAATGCAAGGGGATTCTATTGGCACAAAAATATCGCAACTTTTTGTGCTTGACATGCTTTATATTCTTCTTGTTAAAAATGATATTTCAGGCACCCTCAATAAAAAACAACGTACGACGCGCGCCTTAAATATTTAATTTTTTTATCTCTGTCGCATTTGAAATTGCGTGGGTGTTGCCTGCGCTCTCGAAGCCTAATCACATCCTCTGTCTATGTGCATCCAGTTCATTCTCTGCCCCTTTTATCTTGTATCTTCTGTACCCGTCGCCTTTGACGCTGCGAGGGTGTTGGCTACGCTCGCAGCGCCCAATCACATCGTCTCTCTATGCTCAGGGGCTTCACTCGCTTGCCGCAGGCGCGCGTCTTCAATTTAAACCCTGACTTTTCTCTTGAGAGCGGTATTAAGGTACCCAGCGCCTTTTTAAGATGGTTTCTTTTTCTAGCATGAAAAAGACCCACTCCCTGCCTTTTTTCTTTTTCTCAAATACCCCGATTTCAACCAAACCATTTAACGCAGTTGAGGCGGTGTTGTAAGAGCAATCTAAATTTTCTTTCACATTCGCGGCGGTAAATGATTGGTTCGCTTTTCCTTTTGCGACTTGGAAAATAATGCGCTGTTTTTCAGAAAGTTTGCCATATAAACCCGACTCCCAAATCCATCGGTTAAAGGCTTCAACATCCTCGCATGTTTTTTGATAAGCCAATTTAAAATCATGGATAGTTCGAAGGATCACACTGCATTGATAATCAATAAAAAAGGTCAAGTCCATGTCGTCTGTTTCTGTGTACAAATAGGATTTACCGTATTTAATGGGGGCGCGCTTTAAGAGGGTGCTAATGGCGATGTATCGAAATGCAGCGTAATCATTTTTAAACATAAACCAGTAAAATAGAGTGCGGGCCACGCGGCCATTTCCGTCTCGAAAAGGGTGCTCAAAGCCGATGGCAAAGTGAAGGCAAATGGCTTTGATTAAAGGGTGAATATAATCACGGCTTTCTGTCACCTCATGGTAAGCATTCGCCCATTCGACAATTTTTTTTAATCTCTTTTTTATGTCTTTTGCTGTTGGGGGAACATAAACGGTCTCACCGTCGGAGTCGACGACTGCAACGTCATCTGTTTTACGAAAGACGCCGGGGGTGTATTTTTCGTTGTCGATGTCTTCTGTGCCAATTTTGTGCATTTCCAAAATGAGGTCGAGACTCAAGGGTTGATTTCGATTATTCCAAGCAAAAGTCATCATTTTTAAATTGCCCAAGATCATTTTTTCATCTGGGGTTCTGGGTTTTCTGTTTCTTTTGAGCATGTCTTTGGCAATAAGGGTTGTGGTGGCCGCCCCTTCTAATTGGCTGCTGCTGACGGCTTCGTCTTCTATCAAGTCTTTCAGTAGATATTTAAAATGATGCTCTTCACCGATTTTACTGCTCATCCATTCTAAAGCGCCCGTTGTTGTGTGCCTGTCGGTATGAGAAAGGGCTTTTTGGACGGTCGGCGTAAAAATAAAATGGCAAGGTTGGCTGGGTTCGCCCAAATAAATTAAGGGGGAATATTGCATTATTCTTGAGAGTTTTGTAAGCGCCCATGCAAGTGTTGGATCAAGATGAGAAGGGACTCTATGACGAAATTCATCATAGGGTAAATAGCGCCCTTTGTTATCGAGAGGTTTATAAAATTCAAAATACTCACTCAGTTTTTCAGGGTGCTTTTGGGTTATTTCGCTAAAAATGACTTCTGGAAGGGTTTCAATACTGGGTGGCTTTTTGATCATAACTGTCTCAATATATCGATTTATTGAGATAAATATACATCAGAATCACGTTTATATTGCAATTTATCCTATTTTTGAAATAAGAAATAAGGTGAAATGGCGATCTTTTCCCAATAAAAGAGCCCATTCTTTTTTCCTTTCTTTTGCCTTCATTTCTTTTCCTTTCATCTCTTTTCTCATTTTTCCCGATGTATTCCCAAGAGACTTGAAGTTGCGCGCCTGCGGCAAGTGAGTGACGCCCCTGAGCCTGATGGATTATGTGATTGGGCTGAATGAGCCTAGCCAACACCCCGCAAGCTCAAAGGAGAGGGGTAT
>CAMRBZ010000335.1 GCA_947040595.1 uncultured Enterovibrio sp.
CAGGCTTTTCATGTTGTTTTTGAAAAATCACGCTAACTTGGCGGAAGGTTACAATACGCAAAAGAGGAAGCAAAAAAACTCACTTTCTGAACAAGAAAGACACGATTAAGACGACCTACACTCTGTTTTTCAAAGAGCGAATTGATCCACGATATTGTTATTGGCCTCTATCTATATGAACGCCCTTTGATTTTGCATTGATACTCATGCAAAAATACAGATCTGCTCCAGGACAGAACTGATTATCCAATCCCAAAATAATTGCTCAACAATGTGTCAATCCCATGCAAGTGAAGAGCCGCATGAAACCAGTATCACATTTAAACCATTACCGAATGTTTGAATGAAGCCTTGTATTGATGAAGAGCATTTTTTTTAATCAAAGTAATAAAGTGGCGCTCTATCTCAGTTTAACGTGTTGATCTGATGTAAATCCTTGTTGTCAAAGTGCGTGTATACCCTGATAAATTTTAGAGAAGTTATCTATTTAGATCAAATCCTTAACCTGATTTGAATTATGCATTAATATTTTAAACAGAATAACAATCCGTCATTTTGAAAGTGTGTGTTGGCTAGGCTCACGAGGTCCAATTATAGCGTTCGTTTATGCTTAGGAGCTTCCTTAACTGGCCACAAACACGCATCTTCAAATCTCTTGGGTATAAAATATACCTCAGAAAAGGACGATATAGTTAAACCGCGTGTATGGAGACACAAGGATGAAGTTTCTTTTAGGGTGTTTTTTGTTTTTTGCTTGTCCTGTTTTTGCTCAAGAAAGCACAGAAGCTTTTATTAATCTGACTCATTCCAGTGCGGGTTACCTTTCTTTGGGGATTTTTATCGCCGCATATGTACTTGTTATGCTGGAAGAAAGAATTGAACTTCGTAAATCCAAACCCATGCTGTTGGCCACCGGTTTAATTTGGTTGATTTTAGGTCTTGTTTATTCTCATGCAGGAAAAATAGACATTGCAAAAGAGGCCATCGATCATAATTTACTTGAATATGCTGAATTGATGCTTTTTCTTCTTGTAGCAATGACTTATATCTCTGCAATGGAAGAGCGTGGATTGTTTGATTCATTAAAATGCTGGATTTTAAGTAAAGGGTGCGATCTTCGTCAATTGTTTTGGATTACAGGGAGTTTGGCGTTTTTAATTTCACCTATCGCAGACAACCTCACGACAGCGCTTCTTATGTGCACTGTGGTTTTAAAGATAGGTGGAAATAACGCGCGCTTTGTGAATCTTGCTTGCATTAATATTGTTATTGCTGCGAATGCTGGAGGGGCATTCAGTCCCTTTGGAGATATTACAACCTTGATGGTTTGGCAGTCTGGAATGGTTGGTTTTAGTGAGTTTTTCTCTCTTTTTATTCCGTCTGTCGTTAATTATCTTGTTCCTGCTTTTATTATGTCTCGTTTTGTTCCAAAAGAACAACCTGAGGCCGTAAATGAATTTATCGAATCAAAGCGGGGTGCAAAGCGTATTGTTGTTTTGTTTTTATTGACCATTTTGACAGCGGTGGTTTTCCATGCGGCGTTGGATTTCCCTCCAGTCATCGGCATGATGGTCGGCCTTGCCTATTTACAATTTTTTGGATATTTCCTTCGAAAAACATTTTTTCATTCAATAGAGAAAAAGCGTGCTTTTGCAATAGAACACCATGATGAAGCGGCCCTGAAACGATTAGGCTCTGTTGTTCCGTTCGATGTGTTCCGTCGAATTTCTCACGCGGAATGGGATACATTGTTGTTTTTTTATGGTGTGGTGATGTGCGTGGGAGGCCTGAGCCTGATTGGTTATCTTTCAATGCTCTCGAATGTCTTGTATTTACAATGGGATCCTATATGGGCGAATGTGTTCATTGGTCTTTTATCCGCCTTAGTCGACAATATTCCGGTGATGTATGGCGTGTTAAACATGCAGCCTGATATGTCCTTAGGGAATTGGCTTTTGGTCACGTTGACGGCGGGTGTCGGCGGAAGTTTATTGTCACTCGGATCTGCCGCAGGGGTTGCACTGATGGGACAAGCAAGAGGAATGTACACTTTTATTGGTCATCTAAAATGGATGCCCGTCATTTTATTGGGCTATGCGGCATCTATTCTCTGTCATTTGTTGTTAAATCATGCAAAATTTTAAATTCACTGGGATGAGAATGCCATTGAGTAATTCAGAGGCTTTAAGCACAATAGAAACTCTCTTTTTATCGCGTCATATAGAAGACATTTTATGATCTCAAAATGGGCAGTACGTTTTTATCAGATGGCAGAGCTTGTTGGGTCTTGGAGTAAAGATCCGTCTACACAAGTGGGTGCGGTGATAACTAAAGGCAATCGAATTGTATCCGTCGGATTTAATGGTTATCCCTATGGCATATCTGACAGTGCAGGCACGGATGACAGAGAAATGAAATTACTCAAAACCCTCCACGCTGAAGAGAATGCTATTTTATTTGCAAAGCAAGATTTGACGGAATGTGACATTTGGGTCACGCATTTTCCTTGCCCAAATTGTGCTGCAAAAATAATTCAAACAAGCATATCTCGTGTTTTTTGTCCCGAGCAAAGTGATGATTTTCTTTCTCGTTGGGGAGACAAGGTAAAGATCAGCGTTGAAATGTTTGAACAGGCCAAAGTGGAGATCAATTGGCTCTCCTTGTCTGAATTATCTGAAAATAAAAAATAAAACACTTTAATTTTCAGATAATCGTATTTAGAAATTGGAAGATGCAGAGCGAATGTCTGCATTTCTTCCACTTTATATTCAATAGGCTAGCAGATCAAATCTGCATTTTTGCATGAATATCAATGCCAAGCCCAACGGAGTTCATATAGATATACCCAAGACACTTGAAAAGACGTGTAGGCGGCCAACGAGTGAAGGCTCTGAGCATAGATGGACTATGTGATTGGGCTGAGCGAGAGCAGCCAACAGCCACGCAGTTTCAAAG
>CAMRBZ010000336.1 GCA_947040595.1 uncultured Enterovibrio sp.
CCAATCACTGAGTCCATCTATGCTCTGGGCCTTCACTCGTTTGTCGCAGGCGTGCATCTTCAAGTGTCTTGGGTATACGTCAAAAGAAAATCTAAAGGAAAAACGCCACACTTTTGTGACCTTTTTTAATCAGAATATGGCGAAGCCATATAAATGGACTTATAAATGCTAAGTATTACAGGCTTAAAAAGTGTTCGTGTATAAACGCTTAGCTGCACTTAAAAAAAGCGTAAGTATATTTATTTTGTCAAATCAAAAGTATAGCGGTTGATTTTAAAATAATAATGATGGGTTTTGGACATTGCGGTTTGATTGAAATGGCATAGACTTTCTTTAATGACAAATGGCTCATTTTTGAGGTTACTACTTTTGGAATCATCGTTGCCTACTGCTTTTAAAGAGCCCGATCATTTTCCTGTGGAGCCTCGATTTTCGGTGCTTATGGCAATTACGTTTGTCTGTTTTATGATCTTAATTTCAACGTTTACATTTTATAAAAACGCACAATCTCGTCAAATTGATTTACAAAATCAAATGTTAGAATTAAAAATAAATCAAGTTCAACGTGCGATAGAAGTGAATATACAAAAAGAAGCGTATTTTCTTGTTTGGCTTGCGACCCGTTTTCAAAATGAAGGTGAGTTCACATTAAAGCGTTGGGTGGCCTTAACCGGAAAGATAAAAAACGTGCTCCCTTCTTTAAACGGCGTTTATTGGTTAAATCCTGACTTAAAGGTGCTGTGGACGACGCCAAGTCAGTTCAAACCTAATAAAGAAATGACAACGCATTGGAAAATATCCCCTTTAATCCCTTCTAATGCCATCAATAAGATGCCAAAAATTGCTTCTTCTGATGTTTTAACACAAAAAGACGGAAGACTGACAATTGAAATGCAATACCCCGTTCTTGTGGATAATAAAATGAAAGGGAAGATAGGGATCAGTTTTTATATTGATGAGATGGTCAACAATATTCAATCTGAATTTTTAACAAAAGAACAACATTTAGTGATAAGTCATGGTTCAGATCCCTTTATTGGTCGCATTCCAACGAACAAAGAATTCTTGAGTAAAACAGTTCATTTATCCTCTATCAATGATCAATGGAATATGACGGTTTGGCAGTCTTTCACCCGTGAAGGTGTCTATTTCTCTTTTCCTATGCTGATTTTTGTTGCGGGCATTATTGTGACGGTATTGGTCGGCATTTCCCTTTATTTACTTGAAGTCAATGTCATGCGGCGCCTCGGTGAATCGAGAACCGTTTTCAAATTAAAAAAAGAAATCATCCAACGCAGAGAAGCTGAGTCACAACTTCAATTCATTGCAAAACACGATCCTCAAACCCATCTTCCTAATCTATTTGCAATGGAACAATATTTAGAACGATCCATTAAATCAGAGCAAGACATCGTTTTACTTTGTGTGGCTTTAGATTCGTTGCGAGAAATTAATGACATGTACGGCCATCTTGTGGCTGATTTACTTTTAATCGAAGCGGCCAAACGTTTGAAATCGGTATTGCCTCATAATTCAATTTTGGCGCGGGTGAACCGAGATCAATTTATGGTGGCCTGCGCTGGAATGTCTCAGCTTGAAGCAGAGATGCAAGCCAATCAATTGTGTATGTGCTTGGAAGATGAATTCATCATTGAAGAAAGTGAAATTCTAACTGCGTATTCTATTGGGATTGCTTATCGATATGATAAAGAGATCCGCGCTGAAGACATGTTGCGTCATGCGGATACCGCAGCCCGAAAAGCCAAAAGTGTCGGAACACGAAAAGTGGTGGCCTATAACCAATCGATGCAAGAGCAATTAAACAGTAAAAAAGAACTCGAATCGGCCATCAGAAAAGCCATTAATAATGATGAACTTCAATTACACTTTCAGCCTCAAGTTGATTTGCGGACACGGCAAATTGTCGGTGTTGAAGCTTTAGTTCGTTGGGAAACAGACACGGGGGCTATCGTGAGTCCTGAGGTCATTATTAAAACGGCGGAAGAAACGGGGTTGATGCAGCGTTTGGGTCAATGGGTTGTTGATACGGCCTTAAAGCAATTTTCATACATGTTAGATGAACGCTGTGCCCCGAAATGTATTGCTATTAATGTGTCTGGGCATGAATTTCAAGATGGGTATTTGGCCGATTATGTGATTCGTTCAGTGACTCGTTATGATATTCCGCCTTCACGAGTTCAAATTGAACTGACAGAACAAGTCTTTATTGAAAACCTTGAACACAATCAAAAAACCTTAAATCGACTTACAACAACAGGAATAAGCCTTGCGATTGATGATTTTGGCACGGGGTATTCTTCTTTAGCTTACTTAAAGCATTTTCCTGTGAACACTTTAAAAATTGATCGTTGTTTTGTAAAAGATTTGCCGCAATCAAAAGATGATCTTGTGATCTGTCAAGCGGTGGTCAGTATGGCTAATTTACTGCAATTAAAAGTGGTAGCTGAAGGCGTTGAAACGGTTGACCAACAAGAGTTATTACGAAATATTGGTTGTAATTTTGCTCAAGGGCATTTTTATTATCCAGCCATGTCAGCAAAGGATCTTATTCGCCTTCTTAAAGAGCAGCGTGCTGAGCGTTTTTACCCTACCGCATAAGTGGTGTTGATGCAAAATTAAAGTAACATCCATATTGCTAATGTGTATGTAAACTAAAATTCGCTATTTTTCAATAAGCTCTTCCTTAAATGCCCCTTCATTTTGAGCTTCATATACCCCTGCCTTATGACGATGCACTGTGCTTGCCTGTCTCCCTGTTGCTTGTAACCTTGCGAGGTTGTTAGAGAATCGCTTCAAAGCCCTATCACATCACCCATCGATGCTCAGATTTTTTCGTTCTTGCCGCCTGCTTGTACTTTAAAATACCTTGAATATAAACCTTGAGATTTAATTTTTGTCATTACTTTTTTC
>CAMRBZ010000337.1 GCA_947040595.1 uncultured Enterovibrio sp.
TCAGGGGGTTCATTCGCTTGGTGCTGGCGCGCATCTTCAAGTCTCTTGGGTATAGTCAGAAATTGCGCCGGAAAAATCACTGAATACAAGGCGTGAATTGACGATAACGCGTTATTCTAATTGAGAAATTCATAACGATGTTATCGGTGATTTTAATAAACAAGAAGGATCAAATCTTTAATGGGATTGGTATTACTTTGGGTATCTCTATGTGATGCGCTTCACTCGCTTAGCGCCGACCTTCGCTTCTTCACATTTCTAAGGTTAAAGAGAATAAAAAAACCAGGGTTATTTTGAAATTAGCGGGTTAAATGAGAATGCGTCTCTAATATAAGGATATGTTATCTCTTTTTATCTGGATGTTAAGTGTTTAATTTTTAATTAAAACTTAACATGATTATTACAAGAAAATAAAGGCAAAGATTTTTTTTGGATACCCTATTTTTTGATTTGATTTTATTTCACATTTATTGAATGTTTTTTTGATTTTATTATGTTAGATTGATTTGATAGAAATTCAGTGTTTTCATTGGGGCTTTTACATCCATAAATAACACACTTTTCATTTGATGTAATCAAAGACCCTGTTTTTCATTGTACAAATAATAAATCTTAAACGCCATCATTAAATGATGATGCTGACGTTTATTTTAATAATTTAATAAATAAAGGTATTTTAATGAAAAAAGGTATTTTAGGTCTCTTACTGAGTGTCAGTCTTTTAACTTCTATCGCTGCTGAAGCGAATCCGTGGGGAGAGTGGGGCGTTAAAAAGAAAGGGCGCGTTGAAAGTGCACGAATTTGTGGTAAGAATGGCTATATCTTCCAGGTTGGCGATTTTTATTATGCAGCAAAGTATATTTCAGGAAAAAGATTTGCCGTCGGCGTGCCAGTGAGGGCTTCTTTTGGTAAGAGTAAATGGCTTAGAGTTGAAGGATTGAAAAACGATGGTATGTACCAAATAAAACGTAAATATTTGAAATTATCAAATGCGAAATTAAAATCCTGTGGACTAACGTGGTAATCGCATTTTAAAAAACGTCATTCATATTGAATGCGCTTTCATTTAATAGGTCGTATTTTACGACCTTTTCATTTTTCCTATGTCACCCATCCTCTAAAAAACACGATTCTTCAAAATCATAAAATGGCATTTTTTAGTCTCTCAGCGCCTTTCATCGGCAAAAGATTTGACCTTATATTCGTTCCCTTTGAAACTGCGTGGGGGTTGCCTAAGCTTGTTGCGCTCCATCACAGAGCCATTCTATACTCCGTCTCTCGCTTGCAAAAATCGCGCAACTTCAATTATTTTGGGTATCTAGAAATTAACGGCTTGCTCTGTGCCATTTTTCTTTGCAATATGTGCTTCACGACGCAATGGGATGGGGATGACAGCCAAACCGTTTTAAAGCGAACGGGTTATATTTTTGAAAATGAAGTGGGAGATCTGGGGTTTTGAATATAATACAGTCGCATTTTTTGGATATATTTTTGTTGTAAAGAAAAAAAGTGTTGGTTTCCCAACACCTGTATTTTTCTGTTTATTATTTTATGAGTTCAATTTTCCCACCGCATTGTTTAAAGCAAGATCTGAAATTACTTGGACAAAGATCCTCATTCACAGTGTGATTGCATTTATTGGCGTAGCATGATTTTTTCGGACAAATTGGTTTGTAGCAAATAGACGTCTTTGACGGTTCATTTATACAAAGTTTGTATTCTTTATCTGTATTCAATTCGCATTGCTTATAGTCATATTCCGCTTTTACTTCGCAGCTTTTCAATTCACTTTTAGATGTTTTTTCACACTCTTGTTGTTTGTGAGAGCTTGCGAACTTTTCTATATTTCTGCAGTTTTCTTGATTGATTTGACATTGGCTGACGCAAGCGAGACCCGATTCCGAAGGGGGAGGGGTAAAATGATATTGAGTCGTGCTGCAGGCGGCCAAAAAGAAGAGCCCTGCTATCGGTATTATTTTAATTAAGCTGTACTTCATTTTGTTCTCCATTGTTTACACCCCTTGCCTTTGAAAGTGAAGGCTTGTTGGCTGCGCCCTCAAAGCTCACTTACAGAGTCCATCTAGGCTCAGGGGCTTTTTCGTTTTTGCCGCCGACCTGCAACTTCAAATAGCTTGGGTATATCTGATCTTCAATAAGAAGATGAAATGTGTCGTGCGCCTGTGCTTAAGGGCTTCACTCATTCGCTGTATACCCGTCGCCTTTGAAGTTGCGTGCTTGTTGGCTGCGCGCTCTCAGCCCAATCACATAGTACCTCTATGCTCAGGGGCTTCACTCGCTTGCCGCCTACACGCATCTTCAAGTGTCTTGGGTATAACCGAAAATATTTGGCATTAAATCGAAAAATATTAAATGAATTTACTTTAACAAAGCGTGTTTTATCCTCAATATCGATGCTGTCCTCTTGTTCTAATTTTACAATTAAGGAAGAGGACGTAGCCTCTGCATTGACGAAAAAACGGTCGTTTTTCTGAGCCACAGATGCGAAAGAAAATAAAAAAAAGGAAGGTCATTACCATTTTCATTAAGACCTCTTTTTATTTTAAATGAAACTGAATGCAGGCAGAATTTGTGCCGCGCATGTGCAATGAATATTTTAAAACTTTAAAATGGAACAGACTGGATTCATTGAATAATAAACGAAAAATGCGATTCATTACAATCCTCTTTCTTATAAATTTTCATGTGTATTTTGTTTAATGCAATTAAAGGACGGATTGATTTAATTTTTATTTAGAGTAAACGTAAAACCTGAGCTGCTGCTTATTTTTATTTTGCTGTCCATGATCTTTCAATGTTCAGAGGATCAGGGGAAAATAGTTTGGCCGTGAATTTATCGTCAGAATGTAGGATACCAATCCCATTAAAAATCAATCCCATTAAAATTGGGATCATTCTTGCTTGTTAAAA
>CAMRBZ010000338.1 GCA_947040595.1 uncultured Enterovibrio sp.
CAACAGCGAGCCTCTCTTGAGTCTCCCAGCCGCGACCAACAAGATTTCTAGCTTAAAAATAAACGACAAATTTGTGGATACCCAAGACACTTGAAGTTGCGCGCCTGTGGCAAGCGAAGCCCCTCAACTAGACACTCTGTGATTGGGCGCTGCGAGCGAAGCCAACACCCACGCAGCTTCAAAGGCGATGGGCTGCTTCCTAAATGAGGGAGGTTAGTTGTTGAACGCGTCTCTTGCCGCGAGAAATGAAGGACGCCTTGCTTTTGGCCAGTTCGGGTTGTCCGTAAAATGGAAGTTATTTTCTTTAATAACACTCACCATCTGTTGGTATTCAAGAACATCTTTTACGACTGTAATCGACTCTAAAGTAACGTGGTTACCTTTATAGGTCCCTTCCATTTGTCGAGGTAAATAGAAGGTGGCTGGAAAATTGTCGGCGATATCAGAGTAGGGATTACCTGCATCTTCACCATGGTGCACCATTTCTTTGTAACGTCCTCGGTTGAGAGCGACGTTTATTTGCTTTATTAACCCCTTTACTCTTGTCGAAATGACCCCTAATGGTTTTCCTTGATTGGCATTAAATCTGCCCATCGTGTCAAGAGGGTTAGAGCTTCTTCTGGACGCAGATAAAGCCCCGTCTTCTTTTTGTGCTGAATTTTCACCTTGTTTTTGACTGTTTTCTTGAATGCCAACGTCTGCAAAATTTAATGCTCCTTGAGGTAATCTTCCTTGAGAGAGTGAACGCTGATCTCTCGTGCCAAAATCTCCCATACTGCCTGCAACAAAGAAAAGATCATAGTCCGCGGTTAAAGGTTCGCCTGATTTTGTATCCGCAAGAACAAGAAGGGGCTCTTGTACTGTTTCGCCATCAGGATTTGTATATTGGTGATAAACAATATGTTTGCTTGCATGGTTTTCATCGGGTTTTGTTATAAAAGTGTAGGTTTCACCACTTTGCCCTGAACGATCTGCTTTTGCTTCTAAGGTCATTCCTCCTTCTGCATCTGTGTCTTTCATTCTAAGAGAATCTAACTCTTCTAATTCTAGAATTCTGTTGCTGCTGATTGTGAGTGCGGTTTGGGTGAAATACCCTTTAGATAAACCCGTTTGAATGGCTGCATTTTGTGTTTCGATTGTCGCTGCATTTCCTTCTTTTTTTGAAAAATTTTGGTTTACACAAATAAAGCCATTTTGCGGCCCCCAATTTGCGCTCTTTCCTTTCACGCGAATGTCTTTTGTTGGGTAGCCTTCGTCAATGAGCCTTTTAACGCCAGTATCGACAGGACGAATACCAAACACCTTGTTTGTTGTCCAGGCAACTTCTTGCATTTTTATTGCGTGTTCAACAGGAATGCCAATGCTCGAGGCCTCAAATTGAGCTTCAACATATTGAATACGTTCCGCTTTAATGGTTTCTTCTGGATTAAGGGCGTCTATTTCAGGATTGAGCTCTTCTTGCTCCATCTCTAAATCAGCTGGATGAAGGTTATTTTCGGGGGCAAGAGCGGGTGGAACATTTGAATCTTGCTCTTGGGTTGCATCTTTATTTGCCACACAAGTTTCCAGGGTTCGGCGACATCGAAGTGTATTAAGATGCTCTTCTTTAAATAATGCGGGATGGTGTCGTTGCAGTGTATTTAGCTTGCTCTTGAAATGATCCGAATTCAGACCGGTAAACTTACTTTGTTCAAATATATTCAATCCAAGAACGTGTGCGAAATAAATTTCACTTTGTCTTTTACTTAATTTAGAGGTGACGCAGGCTTCCATTGTCTTTTGAATAAGTTCAGCATGCCTGTCAAATACATTCATATTTGTCAATTTAATCCCGATTTGAACTGAATCCAGGAGAGAAAGGGATTTTTTGTAGTTATTTTCAAATAGAGCCGGATGTTGTCTTTTTATTTTTCTACGTAGCTCTTTATACTGCGGCGTGTTTATTTTAAGTTGCGCGTGTTTTACAAAATCGGACATATTGGAATGTTCCATTAAAACCAAAAGTGTTTCTTCTGGCGTTAAGTCCGAATCAAAACATTTTTCATAAATGTGGATGGATTTCTCTTCATCTCCTCTTCGAATGGCTTCAAGGATCTTGTGTTGATGCTCTGAAAGTTCGTCATTTTCTACATTAAATTCAGCTCTTAAGGCGCTTTCTGAAGTCAGGATATCTTGTCCAGATTGAAAAAAGGGATCAGACAAGGGTTCTGTTTGTTCTTTTTCTGAAACTCTTTCCAATCTGCTTTTCATGATCTGAGTGGATAAATCTGTTGCTTTTTTTTCGTTTTCAGGTGTTATTTCGGTTTCTTTTCTCGCCTTTGCTTCTTCTAAATCTTTTAGAACAAGGTCACTTGTTTCTTCTGAAAGCTCTATTTTTTCAAGTCGTTTTTCTTCACCGCTTATACCCGCGATGGCAAGGAGTGCGAAAGTGCGAAGGTAAGTGCATAAATCTGCGCGATTATGCGCAACAGCATTGGCTAATTCTGTCAGTGCTGAAAAATACATCACTTCAGTAAAAAGAGCCGTAATAGCTCGCCAAGCTTTTGAACCCACAACGTAGGCCTGTATTTCTTGGGCGCTTAAGCTGCTGAATATTCGGCCTTCTTCGATGTCTCGAACCGTTATATCGAGCAATATTCCTCCAGCCGGTCCTTCTGAGGCTCCGGTACTAAAACCTAAAAGGAAATCAGCCCAAGCATCGGGTTTTTCCGTTTTTATCCTGGCTCTCATTTGGTTGAGGAAGCGGTAGCGAAAAAGCCTGTCTTGCTCTTTAGTCATTTTTCCGGCTTTAATGAGATTCTCAATGCTTGTCATTGTGTCTTGAAGCGCACTCATCATCATTTGTCGGTTGTTAAGCATTTGGTCCAGGCCGCACAAAGAAGACATGTCAGCATGGGGGTGCTCAGAGTCCTCCACCCCCAATACAT
>CAMRBZ010000339.1 GCA_947040595.1 uncultured Enterovibrio sp.
CGTTAATCTTGGGTGTCCACGTTAATCATTCGTTAATCAATTTTCTGGGTGAGACGGATGAGAGGATGGAGATGAGGAATATCGGCAAGATTGGTATGAGAAAAATGCTTTATCCCCTCGCCTTTGAAGCTGCGTGGGTGTTGGCTAGGCTCGCTGCGCCCACTTACATAGTCCATCTATGTTCAGGGGCGTCACTCGCTTGATGCCGGCGTGCATCTTCAATTAGGTTGGGTATAAGAGTCAGATCCAAGCGAATGAATAATTATTTCACTCCGTCTTTTTTATTGCTTGGCTTTTAATGAAAGAGATTAAATGGCGTCGCGTTCAATAGGGCAGCTCATGCAGCGTGCGCCTCCTCGGCCTCGGCCAAGTTCTGTGCCTTGTATTTCTAAGACGGTGATCCCTGCTTTATCATATTTTTCATTTGTATATGTATTGTGTTTATAGCTAATGATAACCCCAGGACGAATGGTTAATACATTATTGGCGTCATTCCATTGTTCTCTTTGGGCTTCAAAGGTATCCCCTCCCGTGGTGATGAGCTTTAAACTGTCGAGGTGTAAAACTTTTTCGAGTGTCTGAATGTAGGATTTTTTTTCGGTGATCTTGATGTCGCCTTTGTTTGCGTCTTTTGGTGTTAAGCACCAGCATGCCATGTTATTGGGGATCACCTCAGGATAAACAGTGAAAGTGTCTTCTTTAATATGGGTCATGACGGTATCAAGGTGCATGCAAGAACGTGCTTTGGCAAGGTCGAGAACAATCACTTGCTTGGCTTGATGGTGTAGAAATAAATTTTTCGCTAAATACTCAACGCCTTGGGGGGTGGTTCGTTCAGAAACCCCAACTAAAACAGCCCCTTTTCCAATGACTAAAACATCTCCTCCTTCAATGGTGGAAGCGTCATAGTTTTGATCTTTGGCTCCGAAATAGGTAATAAAATCTTGATTAGCAAAGAGGGGATGCCAGCGGTAAATTGCACGAAGATGGTTTGTTTCTCGTTGACGCGCGGCTTTCGCCATCGGATTGATGGAGACCCCACCGTAGATCCAGCAAGATGTATCGCGTGTAAAAAGGTGATTGGGTAAAGGGTCAATAATGAAATCCGTCTTTTTCTTTAAAAATTGTAAAAGAGAAGTGTGACCTGGCATTTCAGAAAAGGAAAATCCCCCTGTAAGAATTTTAGCTAACGCTATGTTAGGTAAGGTTTTTAAATAAGATTTCACCTCGTTAGCCAAGGTTTCTCCTAGGCGAAATGAAGAAATTTGGGTGTTGAGTAACCAGTTCTTTGCTTCTTTATTGTCGAGGGTTTCAGATAAAAGCTCTGTTAAAAGAAGAACATCGACACCTTGTTCGCGAAGTATATTTGCAAACGCATCGTGTTCTTTTTCTGCCTCTTTTATTGATAAGACGTCATCAAACAATAAATCATGGCAATTAGAAGGCGTTAAATGGGTGAGGGCTCTTCGTGGGCGGTGTAATAATACCCGCCGTAATTGACCTATTTCCGATCCAACATAGAACTGAGTCATAAATATTCCTTTGAAAACATTGTTTTGTCTTCTTTTAAAAATGAAGTCATGTTTTTTAATTGATGCGTTTCAGTATGAAACCTATTTATGCCATTTTATTTTTTTATTTCACAAAGCCGAGTTAAGTCTTGATAACGGATATACCCGTCGCCTTTGAAGCTGCCTGGATGTTGGCCGCGCTCGTTCAGGCCAATCATAGAGTCCAACTATGTTCAGGGGCTTCACGCACTTGCTGCCTACACGCAACTTTAAGTGTCTTGGGTATAGGTGTAATTTTGAAGGTAATTTGAGGGATCTCCTTTCTCTTTCTGGATAAAGGAAAGGAGGAGAAACGATTTGCCTGATCTTCTTGATATTCAAACAAAGAGAAAAGGTTTTTGAGTCGTTGATTTATTTAAAAATCAATCTAAAAGATAATAAGCCACGGTCGAGACGACCCTCACTTTCTTTATATGGGGATTGTTTTTGTCTCTGTCAGTGATGCTAAATTGACCTTGGCTTGCTGATTTTATTTTTCCTAATTGACTTTTAGAATCAGAAGCGAATTTTTCAGCGACGCCACGCGCATCTTTTGTGGCTTCTTCTATCATTGCAGGTTTGACTTGATTTAAACGGTCAAAAATGTATTCAATTTTGGAGTCATAATTTTGGTTCGTAAAGACAATGCCCTGTTTGCCTAAATCAGATATTTTCTCCATTAAATTCCGCACAGTATCGATATTTTTTGAATATACAATGACGGTTTGAGAGGTTGTGTATCTGAATTCAGTCTTATTTTGATCGCCATATTGTTGAGCGAATTTGTCCGTGATCCCAAGAGAAGAATAAGAGATCTCTTTTTCTTCAATACCAGAATCTTTCAAGAATGACGTAATGATTTTGGTGGTGTCATCCATTGATTTATAAATATCGTCAAGAGAATTGCTGGCGAGGCTGAATTGAATGGGCCAAATTACGATATCGGCTTTGTAATCGCGTTCAGAAAGCCCTTTTACCGTAACCGTTCGTTCATATTCTTTATATCGAATGGCATTGTTTCCAAGGATCAAACCAAAAAGAGAAAGTCCAATAATCAGGCTGCCCCCAAGAATGAATGCATTGTATTTTGGCATTAAATTCCTCGTTGAATTTTGTTGTATTTAAATTGAGCTTCTGAATCCAGCTTAAGCATCATTAGTTAATCTTACAAGTTGATTTTCAAGGATATCATCAACTTACATTGACAGTAAAACGCCTTAAGTGCGCAAAGCTTGAGAGCGAGAAGCTTAGGGGATGCTCGACTTAATTTAAAGGGGATTAACTGGACACCCATGAATAATTTGCTTGGGTTGATGTTCTAACCTCTTAAGATCGTGGGGTTTCACCCCACACCCGA
>CAMRBZ010000340.1 GCA_947040595.1 uncultured Enterovibrio sp.
GGGTTACATCATGCCGCCCATGCCACCCATGCCGCCCATTCCACCCATATCAGGCATTGAAGAGCCTGCATCAGATTTAGGTTGGTCGGTGATCATGGCTTCGGTTGTGATCATAAGACCCGCAACAGAGGCTGCAAATTGAAGCGCTGAACGTGTCACTTTGGTTGGATCCAAAATGCCCATCGCGATCATGTCGCCATATTCGCCCGTTGCAGCGTTATAGCCGTAGCTGCCTTCGCCTAATTTTACGTTATTTGCAACAACAGAATCTTCATCACCTGCGTTGAGCGCGATTTGACGAAGTGGGGCTTCCATGGCGCGAAGTGCAACACGAATACCCACGTTTTGTTCTTCATTGTCGCCAGTAAGAGAAGCCACTTTATGGGCTGCGCGGATAAGGGCAACACCGCCGCCAGCAACAACGCCTTCTTCTACTGCTGCGCGCGTTGCAGCCAATGCATCTTCAACGCGATCTTTTTTCTCTTTCATTTCCATTTCAGTGGCCGCGCCCACTTTAATGACTGCAACACCGCCTGCTAATTTAGCGACGCGCTCTTGCAGTTTTTCTTTGTCGTAATCTGAGCTTGCATCTTCGATTTGTTGACGAATTTGCAGTACACGCGCTTGAATATCAGCTTCATTGCCTGCGCCATCAATCACGGTTGTGTTGTCTTTCGTGATAGAAACGCGCTTAGCTTGACCTAAATCTTCTAGCGTTACTTTTTCTAATTCCAGACCAATTTCTTCTGAAATTACAGTGCCTGCAGTCAAAGTCGCAATGTCTTGTAACATCGCTTTACGACGATCACCAAAACCAGGTGCTTTCACTGCCGCTGTTTTCACGATGCCGCGCATGTTGTTTACAACCAAGGTTGCCAAGGCTTCGCCTTCAACATCTTCCGCGATGATAAGCAATGGACGTGAAGATTTTGCAACCGCTTCAAGAACAGGAAGCAATTCACGTACATTTGAGATTTTTTTATCAATCAACAAGATGAAAGGGCTGTCTAATTCAACAGATCCTGATTCTTGGTTATTGATGAAATAAGGAGATAAGTAGCCACGGTCAAATTGCATGCCTTCAACAACATCCAACTCATCTTGTAAAGATTGACCTTCTTCAACAGTGATAACACCGTCACGCCCTACTTTTTCCATTGCTTCTGCAATGATGTTTCCAACGGTTTCGTCAGAGTTAGCAGAAATCGTGGCCACTTGTGCAATGGCTTTGGTGTCAGCGCAAGGAACAGACAGATTTTTTAGTTCTTCAACGGCGGCAATGACTGCTTTATCAATACCACGCTTAAGATCCATTGGGTTCATGCCCGCAGCAACGGCTTTTAGACCTTCACATACAATCGCTTGTGCTAAAACGGTGGCTGTTGTTGTGCCATCGCCTGCAGCATCATTTGCTTTAGATGCCACTTCTTTTACCATTTGTGCGCCCATGTTCTGGAATTTGTCTTCCAGTTCAATTTCACGGGCGACAGAAACGCCGTCTTTTGTGATAACGGGTGCGCCAAATGATTTGTCTAAAACAACGTTACGCCCTTTAGGGCCTAGGGTCACTCTCACTGCATTTGCAAGAATATTGACACCTTCTAACATTTTTACACGCGCATCATTACCAAACTTTACGTCTTTAGCCGCCATTTCTTTCTTCCTATATAAATGTTGTTATTTTAGTGAAATAGTAATTACTCAACGATAGCCATGATGTCGTTTTCAGACAGAATCAAGACTTCTTTCCCGTCAATTTTTTCTGTTTTAGTGCTGTAACCTTCTGAAAAGATAACGGTGTCGCCAACTTTTACATCCAGTGCTTGTACATTGCCGTTTTCAAGAATACGGCCATTTCCTACAGCAAGGACTTTACCGCGAGTTGATTTCTCAGCAGCGGAGCCTGTTAAAACGATGCCTCCTGCAGATTTAGATTCAACTTCTTGGCGCTCAACGATAACGCGATCGTGTAGTGGACGAATATTCATTGGTCGTTTCCTGAATTTAATGTGGTTGTCCAGATAAAATATAATAAAAGAAGCAGCACATAAAAGAAGACGCTTCCTTAGCCTCTTCATGATGTGGGGTTAAGCGGCTCTATTCCCAAGGGCAAGAGCGCATTTATTTTTCTTTTTTTTATCAAAGGTGTTTTTTTTTAAAGATCCCATAATCTCTCTGTTTCATTTATCGGGCTTTCCACCGCAAGGGGCGTTGGGCTTCTTGCGTAACAGGCAAGATCTTGTCAGCTTGCCCTCTGAAATTAAATTTTTTTCATATGCAAAGCGTCTTGCAGTGCGCAGTTAATTGCACAAGGCGTGAAGGCAATTGGTTTTTTCAATTAATTTTGCGAGCTTCATTAAGCATTCGCTTTGTGCGAGGCCTTATACCTGGCGCCTTTTACGCTGCGTGGGTGTTGGCTATGTTCATTCCGCCCAATCACAGAGTTCATCCATCTATGCTCAGGGGCTTCATTCGCTTGTCACAAGCGGGTATCTTCAATTACTTTGGGTATCTGTCTGATTTAATGCCATTGAAAAAAAGGTCAAGCAATATAAAACGCCTTTGACGGGGAATGTGGTCGTGAATGCATTGATTTACTCAATGCTTTAATTGATTGTTTTTTATGCGAATTTGGCTTGATGATGTTTAAATGTTTTTTTGATGCGAGTTCAAAAAATTGATTATGAATAAATTCAAAATATTTTGAAGCGCATTTCTTTTTGAATAAGGCGTTTTTGACATTGGCTCTTGTAGGAGTTCTGCTTCTTTAATGGATTGGGCATCTTGGAATGAAAAAAAACGAGGACGGTCCGCTTTTTTTGAGGATGATGAAGTGACGGTGTGGGGATTTTATTGTCCCCCTGGGCTTTGAAGGAAAAGGGGGCGGGTGCGCATGCTAAGCCCC
>CAMRBZ010000341.1 GCA_947040595.1 uncultured Enterovibrio sp.
AAAAAACGTAAATCACATATATGAGCCACTACTAAAAGTGAGAGTTGCTATCAATATAGAATTCTGATTAAGGGTGGCGGAATTGTTACGTAAAAATAAAATATTAATGAATTCAAATGAGTGGATTGATTTAAAAATGACGTTAGCGATATGCAGCTTTGTTCATTAGAATTTAGATGTTTAATTATAACTGTGATGTTTATCATGCTTATGTCATTCTGACTTTTGGTGGAGATTTTACAATGCTGAAGAAAGTGGCGGTTTCAATTCTAATGGTAATAAGTGGCAATGCTTTTGCTACGGAAAGTTACGATCCGACGAAAAGCTATTCAACCGGGGCTCAAGTGCACTTTAATGATAAAACTTATGAAGCTCAGTGGTGGGCTAATCCTCAAGACTCACCAGCCTCGGTTACAGGAAATTCTTGGGAGTCTCCTTGGATCCTTATTTCAGATGCAGACAATACCACACCTCCCGTCGTTCCAACTCCAGAACTCCCTCCCATCGTTTCTCCACCAGAGATTGAACCTTCGCCGCCATTGGATGGAGATTATTCAGAATACCGAGAGGGGGACACATACAAAGCTGGTGATGTTGTTCAAGTGAATGGTCAACTTTATCGTTGTCGTTCCGGTGTAACTGAGCCTTGGTGTTCAGGTGCCGCTTGGGCCTATGGACCGGGCTCTGGAACGGCCTGGGTTGATGCGTGGGAAAAAATATCTGAATCTGAGGCAAATAAACCGGAGCCGGAGATCCCAACGCCAGAAAAACCGGATATTGAAAAACCAGAAATAGAGCAACCAGAGCCGGAAAAACCCGTTCTTCCTCCTATTGTTCCTGATCCTACACCGGATAAGCCGATTCCGCCGCCAGAGCCTGAACCGACTCCAGATAACCCCTTGCCGCCTCCAATAGTACCTGAACCAGTGCCTGATAAACCAGAGCCTCCTACTGTTCTTCCCGATCCAGAACAACCAAGTACTGGAGGTGGCGGCTATACCATAACGGAAAAAGAGCTGGAAGAAAAAGAAGCGGCGATCACTGATTTCCCCGCAATGATAAAGGTAAAAGAGGCGATTCAAACCCTTGATAATGAAGCTGTTGAGCTTATTGTTCCCAATGGAGAAATGAACCCAGAGAACGTAAAACGTATTGAAGGGATTATTTCTTCTGAAGATTGGGAGTTTTTGTTTCCTAAACGCGCACCTGAATACACGTATAGGAATTTTCTTCAGGCCACTGGGAAATTCCCCGCATTTTGTGGCACTTATACTGATGAACGGGATTCAGATGCCATATGCAAAAAAGCATTGGCAACCATGTTTGCTCATTTCACACAAGAAACTGGAGGGCATACTGCTTATTGGGAAGTTCCTGAATGGCGACAAGGTTTAGTGCATGTGCGTGAAATGGCATGGGATGAAGAGATGCGAAATGGATACAACGGAGAATGTAATCCTGTTGTTTGGCAGGGACAAACCTGGCCTTGTGGTAAGTTTGAAAATGGAGATTTTAAATCGTATTTCGGGCGCGGGGCGAAGCAGCTAAGTTACAACTATAACTATGGGCCTTTCTCTGATGCTATGTTTGGTAGTGTACGGACTTTGCTTGATAAACCAGAAATGGTTGCAGATACCTGGCTAAACCTTGCGTCTGCTGTTTTCTTCTTCACTTACCCACAACCCCCAAAACCTTCCATGCTCCATGTTATTGATGGAACTTGGCAACCCAACGCGCGAGATAAATCGAATGGTTTAGAAACTGGATTTGGCGTTACAACTCAAATCATTAATGGTGGAGTTGAATGCGGAGGCAGTGTCGAGATAGCTCAATCCTTAAACAGGATTGATTATTACAAAAACTTCTCTGAGTATCTCGGTTTAGACGTTCCTGAAGAAGAGATTTTAGGTTGTAAGGGAATGAAGTCTTTTGATGAAGATGGCGCTGGAGCGGTGGACATTTATTGGGAAAAAGAGTGGGGATGGGCAGATACTCCGGATGGTCAAGCTTATTCTTGTTCATTGGTTTCGTATCAAACGCCATATTCTGCTTTTAAACCGGGTGATTTTTCAAAATGTGTGAAAGCTCACTTTCCTGATGTGAACATTGTCAAATAAGATTGTAAATTCATGATTTTATTTTGTTTTGTTTGAAATAACCTAAGCGCGTAATTAAGCAATAGGGGCTTATTCAGGTTCACCGAGATCAAGGTTCCAGGGCATTAAATCTGTCAGATCATCTTCGGGTTTTCGTTTGGGCTGCTCGGTGAACAAGTGCTGGAAGTCATAGTAGGGATTGATATCATTGGCGCTGCACGTCATCACCAAGCTATAAAGAGTGGCGCTTGTCTGGTCCCCTTAGCTGCTGTCTCTTATACACAACTTTCAATAAATAAGAGTCAATTTTTTATGAACTAATTTCGCTTTATAGGATCAGATCTTTCATATAACCATGAGAGTGATTTGATTATTTTATGAAAGATGTTAATGAATGGGCGCAAGCTCAATTTGGTCACGCTAATTTAAATGTAACTATTCACCCGCATGGGATTGACACATTGTCGAGCAATTGTTCTGGCATTGGATAATCAGTTCTATTTATGCAAGCTTGGATCACTGACTTTAGCCATTGATAAGGATTAATCGAAAGTAACTTGGCCGTTTCAAGCAAGGATAATAATCGTTGACGAAAGAGTTCTCCTCGATGAGAACGTACGCCATAGCAACATTTTCGCCATAAAACGTAGCCTCTTATTACCCGCTCTGCCGCATTATTTGTCAGAGGAATATCGTCATTTTCAAGAAAACACCACAGCATTTTATCGTCCTTTAAAAGGAAATTACATCGTCCTTGATACCGAATAGAACACTTATAACTTCCTTTTT
>CAMRBZ010000342.1 GCA_947040595.1 uncultured Enterovibrio sp.
CACGATTACGCATTTGTCGTTTATTTTTCAGCAATCTTGTGAAGGTCGGGATAAGAACAAGATCAAAAGCAAAATACCCAAAACCGTTGACGTTGCATGTAGGCGGCTAGCGCGTTCCCGACGCGGAAAACCTTATGGCGGCATCCATGCCACGATTACGCATTTGTCGTTTATTTTTCAGCAATCTTGTGAAGGTCGGGATAAGAACAAGATCAAAAGCAAAATACCCAAAACCGTTGACGTTGCATGTAGGCGGCTAGCGCGTTCCCGATGCGCTAAACCTTATCGCGGCATCCATGCCACGATGAGGCATTTGACGTTTATTTTTCAGCAATTTTGCGAAGCTCGGAATAAGATCAAGATTAAAAGAAGGGAAATAACAATACACTCATAATAATTTTGTTTAATGATTACTCTAATATTGAATAAATTGTGTTTTATAAAAAGTTATTGTTTCATTTTTTATTTCTGTTTTTGTGAAAGAAATATGTAAATCAATCGTGGTTGTTTGGTTGGATTTATATTTTATAAAAAAGCCATATGGCAAAATGATGCTTATTTTCAAAAAAAGTTAAAAACTTCGACACTTCTTCTTTTTCCATATTATCTGGATGGTATTTATTATGAAAATTAATGAATGCTTTTATCTAATACAGATACGTTTTTTCAGTTCGTATCGCTCTTTTCGAAAAGCAAAAGCACGTATCCGTATTTCTTATTGTGTTAATCCGGCATGGACTTTTATTCAGCATATTCACACCACACAAAACCTGTGTATCCATACAGTGTTATTTAATTTCATCAGATTTCAAGCCAATTTTTGCGCGTTTACTCTTGCAACAAATTAACAATTATTTTAAAATCAATAAGTTAAGTGTATGTGTTTTTGCAAAACGCGCATGCGCGTTTACACGGGAAGATAATTCAAGAAAATGCTCTATTTTCGTTTTACTTCAAAAGTTTAACTGTGCGCGTTTTCACTGGTCTAATGAGATAAACGCGCATGCGCACTATACAAATGTTATGAAGCATCAAAATATATTTATTAATGTGTGCTTTTTCGGTATTTGATTTAAGTGGATCACCGCCTGTTAAATAGTCAGTTTCGAATTGTTTTATTTGACGCTGGTGCATTCCCTCCCGAATTGGTTATTTTACGCGCTGTCCCAATCCTTTAATTTCGTTGAGTTGCTGCTTTTTCGAAATGACTGTTTTTTGTTGCATTTTCAGCTATTATCTCGCGGTAATTTAAAAATTAAAATTAACTAAATCATAACGATATGCATCAGCGAGCTGCACTTCTGTGCAAGGCGTTATGTTTCCAAAATAATCATCAATCTAGGAGTATTTATTCATATGGCTAAGAGAATATTTGTTTCATATAACTTCAATGACCGTGAAGTAACAAAGACTGTAAAAAGCATGACACAAAATGTAGGTGGCTGTGTTCAAGGTAAATTTGTGTTTGTTGAAAATAATGTATCTAGAGATGGACCTAGTGCTATTGATGCTGAAATTAAAAAAATAATGAACGATTGCGATGCTGCATTATTTGTTATTGGAAATAACAGTCACAATAGCCCGTGGATTAATCGTGAAGCAGAGCTAGCAATTTCATATGGTATCAAAATCGTTAGGACTCAACTGCCATATACAAATGGTGGTCAGCCAGAAAGACTGAATCGGTTAAATTGTAGAGAAGCAGAATGGAGTGCTAGAAGTATAGCCGACTGTCTAAATAATCTTTAAATATGAAAGATGTTGAATATTTATCTGAGAGGTTAGAAGGGCAAATAAAGTGGTATAGTCGAAAGAGTCGACGTAATAAATCATTTTATATATCATCAAGGCTAGTTGAGATTTTTTCAGCGGTAATAATACCTTTTTTATCAGGATTCAGCGATAAAGTTCCTTATTTTGAATGGGGAGTTGCTATTTTAGGTGTTTTAATTGCTATTTCAGCAGCTGCCAGCTCTTTATTTAATTCACATGAAAACTGGATTAAATATCGAAATATAACAGAGCAATTAAAGAATGTGAAATATCTATATGTCACAGGTGTCGAACCGTATAACTCAGATGATAAATTTTCGAAGTTGGTGACTAAAGTTGAAAGTTTAATTTCAAAAGAAAATACGTATTGGGCTAATGCGCACAAAAAAAACATAACAAATAAATCCAGCTGACGCCTATGGCGCAGCTGATTTAGGCGTTAGTTTTTAAAGCATTAAATGTGTAAATCTCAATCCTTAAAGGAAGTTGATATGCCTAGTTTTATAGTTATCGAATGCAAAAAGCTTACAGATTTTAACAAAGAGGCAAAATTAGTTTTAGAAGCACATAAATTTCATGAAATTCATGAGGGCACATATATGTATTCTTCAGGCGCATCTACTGTAGCTTCGAAGTTGAAGAATTTGGATTCTTATAAAAAGTTTAAATCAAATGCAGGTATAAAAATTTATCACGGTAATTTGGCTGCATAATAAAAAACTAATCGGGTAGCCAGAGGTGTCTTGATTAATTGGGACACCCAGGATTAATTTGCTTGGGCTGGTATCTTAACCTCTTAAGATCGCGGGCTTTCAGCCCACACCCGAGCAAAAGGGGCTCAACAGCTAGCCCCTCTTGCATCTCCCAGCCGCGACCAACAAGATTGTTTCCTTCAAAATAAACGAAAAATTTGCGGATCCCCAAAACGTTTGAGCTTGCATGTAGGCGGCAAGTGAGTGAAACCCCTGAGCATAGAGGGACTATATGATTGGGTTGAAGGCGCGAAGCCAACACTCAGGCAACTTCAAAGGTGACGGGGATAACAGGCTTAATGCGTTCTCGATGCGCTAAACCTTATCGCGGCATCCATGCCACGATTACGCATTTT
>CAMRBZ010000343.1 GCA_947040595.1 uncultured Enterovibrio sp.
GTCGAAATTTATTTTTTGAGTGATCTCTTTTATTTCTGTCTCTGTGATGTCCATGTTGGTTTTTTTTACATCAAGATCAGGAAAAGGTTGAACTTTTGGCTCATTTTCATTGGGGCCGTATTCCGTACTTTTTTGCTGTAATTTTCTTAAAAGCCCTTGACCTAAAGTTTTAGATTTTGCTCTAACTGTTGGCTTTTCAATTTTTGATTGACCAAAAGAGGGGTCTTCTTGGTTTCTATTGAGTTGAATATCTTCTTGATGTTCAGGTAAAAGATGGGCACTTTCGAGTGAATGTACTCCTTTGGTACGTCTTAGCATTGGCCTTTTTCGTGAGCAGGATTTTGTGCTTGATCGGGATTGAGGATCATGCAGCATCGCCGCACTTTCTAAAAGTGCTCCGCTTTTCCCAAATGCCTCATGAGCCTCCAGTGAATTTTCTATTTCAGATGTTCTTGGAAAAAATCGATGTGTTGTGCCTGATGCTTCATCAAGATGAGGAGAGTTTTGATGCTTTCGGTCATGCTTGAATTTTTCTCTTTCAGAAGGGCCTTCTTCTGGCTTTTTTTCTGCGTTATCGGAGGGATAGCTCTCTTTTTTTAATGAATTTACATAATGTCTTCCTGAATTTAAGCGAAGATTCTCTTCTGAAAATGGATCAATGTAGCGATCGTTTAAAGTTGTGTGATGAATTCTTCGATGTCTTTTTCTTTCTGGGAATAGATCGACATATTGCATTTTTGAATCATGTTTAGGCCTCGATTTACTTTGCGATTCCATTGCAGCTTCAGCGCCTATTTGCATATCTTGTAATTGATGCGTTACTTCAGTGAGTGGATCTGAAGAGGCTCTTGGGGGGGGGTCTCTTATTTGTTCGCTTCGCTTTAGAGGAGGGCGTTGCGCGGGGATTCTTTCTCCTACCGGGTACCTTTTTACTGGGGTTAACTCCGGTATTTCTTCAATATCTCCTTGATTGAGTTTTTCCGTGCGATCAATCGCATTTGGATTTCTTTGTGGAAGAGGGGGAGGTTTGCGTCTCCTTTCTTTTATTGTGCTTTCGCGGGATAGGATTTCATCTATTATGCTCATTTTTTGCTTTCTAGATGCTCCAGCACCCCCTTCCGATTGCGTTTTTGTTTCTGGTTTTTTATTGTTTTGAGTATCAATTGTATCTGGGGCCTTTTTTTGTTTATTTTCATCATCCAAGGCCGCGGCACTTAATGCAAGAAAGGCTTTCCTGTATTCATTGTTCTTTAAGGTTAAATATTGCTCTGCTGGCGTTTCATGATGAGAACTAAAATCCCCAACTTTCTTTCTAGCAAACTCTTTAGGCAAAAGGTGCTCCCATGCCTTTGAATTGGAAGCCTCATGATTTTTAGAAAGCCGTTCCCATGGAAGGGAATCCTCATTGAACATGTCCTTGTAAGACCAAGTCGTTTTTTGTCCCTGTTTCATGTTGCTTCCGACGTGGGTATGGTGAGCTGTATTTGGTTTGCTTAAAAGTGTATATACCTCCTCATTTAATTCGAAATACGAAATTTTAACATTTCCAAAATAACTGTCCTTAGGGATTGCACCTTTATATTTATTCACACAAGTCATTATGACCTCCATGACCCCATCAAATGTAACGCAAGGAAAAAATCCCAGGTTTGCATCTGTCACTAAAAAACTGAGTATGAGCTGATTTGGGTCACCTCGCATTGGGCTATAAATGGGGGAGATTGATATTGAATGAGGATTTTGACCTTTTGGGTCACTTAAGCTCAGTACAATCGGGACTGTTGCGAGTTTTCCTAGCTGCGCCATATCTTCGAATGCGATGTTTTTTTTGTATTTTTTCAGTGTCTCTCCGAATTCTTCCTGCATTTGTTCATTGATTCTTGTTAAGCCTTGCAGCATCTGTGATGCTTGAGCTGGATTTTTTTCTGTGACCTCGCTTAATTCTTGTATTCGCTCTAAAACTTGCGCTAACTGCTTAATATTTTTTCTGCTTCTGCTTCTGCTCATTGGCTCCTTGTCTGGGGTTGCCATTTTGTAGGCTGTAGCCAATGAAAACAAATGACAGGCACCGAGACCTTTTGAATTCATCGGTGCTCCATCATTCATGAGATCAATTATCGGAGATCTTACAGGATTAAAACCTGTAAATTTAGCATTGTCAGAGGATGATCCTGCTATTGCTGCATTCAAGATATCAATTTTGTTCGATTTCTGAAGACCTGCATAGAAATAGGTCGAATCTATTTCGTCGTGGTAAATGGAATCAGTTTTCTCGCTCCAAAGTGTCTTATAGGTTGTAAGTTCTGCCCAAGCTAAACCTAAGTGTTCAGGGTTAATTCTTTCACCATGCGACTGAGAAAGTAAAATCTTTGCAAGCATGTAATCCGTTCTTTGGCTGAGACCGTTCACCGGATCATGAAACATACTCTGTAGCGAATCACCTTGGTAATAACGCAGATTTGGGTCGAGATAAAATCGGCCATTTTGAGAAATTTCTTCTGACATTTTTTGCTTATAAAAAGAAAATGAATATCGAGCTATTTCGTCTGTATCCATAATGCGCATCATATAGAGATCAAGTAAATCTTGAAAAAATATGTTTTTGTCTTTGTGTAATGACCGCTGCTGATTTATCGCCTTACTGACTTCAAATACATGCGTTAATTGATCATCTGCGGATTTAGGAAGGGGTTCTTTAATTAATTTTTTTAATTCCTTAAAATCGTTATTATTAAAAGACCTAGAGCCAAAAACACGTTCAATATCTAAATTAAAATAAACCTTTGGATCCGCGTCGCTGCCAGCTCGGCGCTTTTCTCTGTGGTGCGCTTGCTGATGTTCATATTCTTCGGGCGTTA
>CAMRBZ010000344.1 GCA_947040595.1 uncultured Enterovibrio sp.
GCCTGCGACAACCGAGTGAAGCCCCTGAGCATTGATGGACTCTGTACTTGGGCGCTGCGAGCGTAGTCAACACCCACGCAGCTTTAAAGGCGATGGGTAGGTTCTTAAATGAGGGAGGTTAGTTCTTGAACGCGTCTCTTGCCGCGAGAAATGCAGGACGCCTTGCTTTTGGCCAGTTCGGGTTGTCCGTAAAGTGGAAGTTATTTTCTTTAATAACACTCACCATCTGTTGGTATTCAAGAACATCTTTTACGACTGCAATCGACTCTAAAGTAACGCGCTTACCTTTATAAGTCCCTTCCATCTTTCGAGGTAAATAGAAGGTAGCAGGAAAATTGTCGGCAATATCAGAATAGGGGTTACCGGCATCTTCACCATGGTGAACCATTTCTTTGTAACGGCCTCGGTCTAGTGCGAGGTTTATTTGCGCTATTAGCCCTTTTACTCTTGTCGAAATGACCCCCAATGGTTTTCCTTGATTGCTATTAAATCGGCTTATCATATCAACAGAATAAGATCTTCTTTTTGTTAGAGATAAAGAACTTTCTTTCTTTGGGGCTGAATTAACTTCTTTTCTTTGATTGCTCGCTGTATCGCCAACTTCGGGAAAATTCAATCTAGTTTGGCTGAGCGTACGCTGATCTCTCGTGCCAAAATTTGTTATACTGCCGGCGACAAAGAAGAGATCATAATCCGCTGTTAAAGGCTCGCCTGACTTTATATCTGCAAGAACGTGAAGAGGGTTTTGTATTGTTTCGCCATCAGTGTTTGTATATTGGTGATAAATAATATGTTGATCTGAATGCTCAGAATCTGGTTTTGCTATAAACGTGTAAGTCTCGCCACTTTGCCCTGAATGATTTGCTTTTGCTTTTAAGGTCATTTTTCTCTCTGTATCTGTATTTAAAATTTCGATAGAACCGGACTCTTCTAATTCTAGAATTCTAGTGATACTGATTTTGAGTGGTGTTTGAGTGAAATGACCTTGAGACAAACCCGTTTGAATGGCTGCATTTTGTGTTTCGACTGTCGCTGCATTCCCTTCTTTTTTTGAAAATCCTTGTTCTACACAAATAAAACCATTTTGTGGCCCCCAATTTGCGCTCTTTCCTTTTACGCGAATGTCTTTCGTCGGGTACCCTTCTTGAATGAGTGTTTTAACGCCAGAATCTACTGGACGAACACCAAACACACTGTTTGTTGTCCAAGCAACTTCTTGCATTTTTATTGCGTGCTCTATAGGAATGCCAATGCTCAATCTTTCAAATCTACTTGTAACGTGTTGAATAAGCGCTGTTTTTGCGATTCGTGCAGGGCTAGGGGGAGAGGCTTCTTCTTGCTTTATTTCTGGTTCTACAGGATGAACGTTCTTTTCTGGGACTGAACCTGAAGGATCATTTGAATCTTGCTCTTGGTCTGCATCCTTATTCGTCAAGCAACTACCGAGAGTACGTTTACATCGAAGATTATAGAGATGCTCTTTTTTAAATAATATGGGATGCTGTTCTTGTAGCTTCTTCAGTTTGATCGCGAATTGGCTGTCACTCAAGCCCGTTAACTTTGTTCGTTCTTTTGAATTAAATTCAAGCACGTGTGCTAAATAGACTTCTGATTGTGTTTTCCCTAAATGCGATGTATTGCATAAATACATTGTCTGCTCAATTAATTCGACATGCATGTCGAATTTTTTCATATCCATCAATTTAGTCGAGATCAGAAAAGCATCGAGGTGAGAGATGATTTTCCGGTATTTATTTTTAAGTAGAACTGGGTTTTCTCTTCTTATCTTTTCATATAAGGACTTATATTTAAATGGGTTCATTTCAAGTTGCGTGTGTTTTATCGAATCCGACATGTTGGAATGTTCCATTAAAACCAAAAGTGTCTCCTCTGGTGTTAAACCTAAATCAAAACAATCTTGATAACGTTTTCCTGATTTTTCTTCATCTCCTCTTCGAATGGCTTCAAGAATATTATGTTGATGTGAAGACAGTCGTTCATTGTTTACATTAAATTCAGGCCTCAACGATATACTTATCGTTGGTGTATTTTCTTTAGATTTAAAAAATGAATCAGAAGAGTCCATTTTTTCTTTGTTTTTTGCAAGTGCCTCCAATCTCGATTTCATGATATGACTGGATACTTCTATTGCTTTTTTTTTGTTTTCAGTCGGTATATCTTCAGCCAGCTTTCGTTTTGCTTCTTCTAAATCTTTTAGAACAAAATCACTTTTTTGCTCTGTAAGATCAGGAATATCTTCTTTTTCAAGTATTCCTTCTTCACCAGGTGTGCTTGCCATGCTAATGAGAGTCAAAGTGCGAATGTAAGTACATAAATCCGCTCGATTATGTGCAATAGTATTAGCCAATTCAGTCAGTGCTGAAAAATACATCACTTCAGTAAAAAGACCCGTAAGCGCTCGCCAGGCTTTTGAACCCATGATGTAGCCCTGTATTTCTTGGGCACTTAAGCTGCTGAATATTCGACCGTCTTCGATGTCACGTACAGAGATATCGAGCAATATTCCTCCAGATGGCCCTTCTGAGGCTCCGGTACTTAAACCTAAAAGAAAATCAGCCCAAGCATTGGGTTCGTCCGTCTTTATTTTTTCTCTTATTTGGTTTAGGAAGCGGTAGCGAAAAAGCTTGTCTTGCTCTTTAGTCATTTTCCCAGCTTTAATGAGATCCTCAATGCTTTTCATTGTGTCTTGAAGCATACTCACCATCATTTGTCGGTTGTTAAGCATTTGGTCCAGCTCGCACATAGAAGACATATCAGCATGGGGGGCCTCAGAGTCCGGCACCCCCAATACATGATGCATGCTGTCGTGTGCATCGGGATGGAATTTTACGGGA
>CAMRBZ010000345.1 GCA_947040595.1 uncultured Enterovibrio sp.
ACAGTATGAGAGATGCACAAGATGAGGGGAATTGAAGGAGCAAGGCCAAGCCAAAACCCCTTACCTTTAAAAACGACGGGGATAGCGTTTATTTTTTAGGGCTTTTCGACTCAACAACACCACAGATAAGACGCGCCCCCCCACCGCCTAATGCATTAGGATGATCAGAATGATTATCGCCACCCACGTGGATCATCAAAGAACGGCCTTTAAGATGCTTCAATTTGACGCGAGGTGCCAGCACGGGATATTCCCCTTTTCCATCCGCATCGATGTAGAGCGCAGGTAAATCGCCAAGGTGGTTGGTCGTGGTCCAAGGAAAACCATGTTTTCCTGTTTTACTCGGGTCAAAATGGCCACCCGCACCGCCCCCCACTACTTTGACATCCCCTTTCATACTTGGCTCACAAGAGGCATTTTCATGAATATGAAAACCATGTAATCCCCCAGAAATGCCAGAAAGTGCAGGAACAAAAAGAGTGCCGTATTTATTTTTTGATACCGTGATCTGCCCTACGGACTTTCCTGTATTCAAATCCGTCATATTCACTTTCAATTCATTGGCCACCGCATTTAAAGAGATGGCACTCAGCAAAAAACTAAAAACATATCTATTCATTTAACCCAACCTTTAATTAACAAATAACACAATAAAAGCGATGAACCAATATCGCCTTTCTTTCTCCTTTTGTTAAATAGAATAAACCTATTAGTTTAATAGGAAATAAAAAAACATTGGGCCTCCCATTGAGCCCCTTTACTGCTCTCGTTATTTTTGAATCCTCTTCGACTCACTTAAAGCCTGTCTATTAATGACGCTTCAGTATAAAATACAGACCTTTTCCAGGCCGGATTTTGCTTTTTCCAAAGAGATTCGAAGAGACAATTCGAGAGTTACTGAGAGAGCCGATTCCCCGATGAATAACACACTAGATTGAATAAAAAAGAGATAATATGTTGATTTTAAACGGTGAAAAGGTTGAAACAGACGCACTCGGTTATTTGAAAGATTTTTCAACCTGGAGTGAACCTCTTGTGCCTTTACTGGCAGAGCAAGAAGGGATCCAATTGACAGACGCCCATTGGGAGGTGATCTTTTTTGTGCAAGATTTCTACAAAGAATTCAACACCTCGCCAGCCGTGCGTTTACTGGTAAAATCGATGGAACAAAAATTTGGACCCGAAAAAGGAAACAGCCGCACTCTTTTTAAGCTTTTTCCAAAAGGCCCAGCCAAGCAAGCCACCAAATTAGCCGGCCTCCCAAAACCCGTAAAGTGCTTATAAACCTCTCAGCCCTCAAACCCGCCTGTACGTCTATTTTTATTTTCGCCAGCGCCCTCGCGCTGAAGGCGCTGGGCTTTAGGCCTGTCTTTTGATCCGATCTCCGTTCATCTTTCGGGCAGTGGCTCAATTCTGTATTTTCGGATGAATATCAACCCCCATACTTAACGGGTTTCATATGCAGTCAAAGAACAATGTCATGCATCAATTTCGCTCTTTGAAAAACAAATTGTACGTCGCGTTAATCGCTTAATTCTTTTTCTGAAATTGACGTTTTTTCGCTCTCTCTTTTGGGTGTTTTGTTTCGCTATTTCGGGATCACTTGAATCGAGATGTCATTCATAAACACCCCAGTTATCAGTATAAAACCCGCTTTTAAGATGTCTGTTGCCACATTTTGGGCAATGCATTTTTTGATACATTGTCATATCGGCATGATACAGGAAAAAATGTAAATCACATATATGAGCCACTTTCGGAGAAATGTTATTTTCTCATGTGCGGAATCTCGGTTTAAGCGCTAACCCTGTCTCGCTTTTATTGAAAACGAGCCTCGCTTACAATCTCCAGGGTATATTCTTACTTCGCACGCTGTGAAGTATTCGAATAAATCGTTGGGGTATTAATTAACTTACTGATATATTATTTTTTATTCGAAAATAATATATCAGGGCCTTATAAATATGAACGAAATAAAAAGAGTTACCATTGTTGGGGGCACACACGGTAACGAATACTCAGGCATTTATCTTTTAAAAAAATGGACTAAAATCCCATCACTCGTAGAGCGTCCTAGCTTTAAAACTTGCACTCTTTTCGCGAACGAAACCGCATTCATTGAAAATAAACGTTACATCGATATGGATCTCAATCGACAGTTTCTTGTTTCTGATCTTAGAAACAAAACGCTTATAAATCATGAGCAAACCAAAGCGAAAGAAATTAATCAGCAACTTGGTCCAAAAGGAAATGCAAAAACTGATTTAATCATTGATCTTCATAATACAACCAGTAATATGGGGCCGACACTGATTTTATTAAAAACAGACGCATTTAACACTCAACTGGCCGCCTATATTTCACTCAAAATGAAGAACGCCGTCATTCTATTTGAAGACAAACAGGGTGTATTAGAACAACCGTTTTTATGTTCCATTTCAAACCAAGGTATTATTATTGAAGTGGGTTCACAGCCACACTCTGTTTTACGACAAGATATTTTCGAGTCAATGGAAGAAATAACTCAACATGTATTGGATTTTGTTCAGCTTTTCAATACAAATAAAATCCCTTCTCTCCCCTCCTCTATTTCAGCATTTCGATATGTAGAAACACTCACACTTCCATTAAACACTGCAGGTGAACGCATTGGTATGGTGCATAAAAATCGACAAGATTCCGATTTTCAACCCATAAAAAATGGAGACGTACTTTTTACTTTATTTGATGGAACAGAGTTATTCTGGGAAGGCGATTATGAGGCCTTCCCGCATTTTGTAAACGAAGCCGCTTACTACGACAACAATTTAGCAATGTCATTGGCTGAAAAAATAAAAATGGATGTTATTTATG
>CAMRBZ010000346.1 GCA_947040595.1 uncultured Enterovibrio sp.
TAAAATACATTGAATAAATGTGATTAATTAAATACAGTCCCTGTGAATGCAATATAACTAAAAAAGGCGATTAATTCGATTAATCGCATCATTAAAATGAGGCATTAAATTATGTTAAAAAGATCATTCTTTTTTTTGTTTTTTCTCTGTTCATTTAACGCCCTCTCTGTTGAGTGGCTTTATCGAGGAGACGCTCGTCCACCTGAAGCCATCATTGCCGCCGGGGGTTTTTTTTCGAGGGGAGATCTGGAAAATGTTGCCATATATTTTCATACGGACTTTAATAATGGACCAACAGCGTATGTTTCAACATCAAGTGACATTCCAGTGATATTGGATTTGTTTGCTTTTCAAGGTGATTATGTTTACCACATACATCCAGCAGCCAATTTGTATCGCGTCGGAGACGCTTTAGGGCGTTTTTATCCACTTCCTCAAGAACATGAATATGTTGCGATGAATGGCATTCCGCTAGAACAAATTAGGGGATGGCAGCGTGTTGTAAGCCCAAATGTGCTAGGCCCTCTTATTGAAAATCCTGCATATCGACCAGATATTTACTCCCAAATGACGGTTGCACCTCCAGAGGCTGCGCAGCGGCTTGCGGGATTTCCCGCAAATCATGATGCTTGGAGAGAAGACCCTTGGATGAATCTAGACTTACCGGGGTGTGGTAATAAAAGGAAACTGAAGTCTGATACATGCAGTTCTCATCTTTCTTCATTCGCACGTGAAGAAATGAAAAAAATGAAAGAGATCCTAAATCAGAAAAATCCTCCCATTAATAAACCCTTAAAAATAAAGCTATCTAATAATGAAACAACCTGTATTGGGCTATATGATCGATTTGTTGGAACAATGGATTGCGCTTCCGCACCCAACGTAAGATTGACAAAAGAGGGTTTGTTTCAGTTTGAAAATAAAGAAATACCTCAAATCCCTTTGTGCTTGGAACCCACAGAAGGAATGATGGCAGAAAAACATAATTGGGATTATTTGATAGTTAAAAACTGTGATGGATTCAAGCATAAGCAACAATTTAAAATCGATGTAGATGAAAACAATGAGGGGAGCTTATCCTTACCGGACCTCTATAATTACCGGGTTTCATTGTATAATGGATGGCTTATTATCAGTGTACCAGGGTATGCTGGTGATAGTTTTAAAATACAAAATCATGATATTAAAGATTATTTCAAAGGAACTGCGCCATTTCAGGATCTTGTTTATATTGATTTGAAATATAATTTTAAATCTTATTGGTGGTATCCAAAATTCTTTCATTCATTGGCAACCTCATCACGAGAGCTTACTTACGTATATTACAATAAAAGCACGAAAAAAATCATCGATCATCAAGGGCAATGTATCATGTCGAACAAGACAAATGAAACGTCCAATCCGGAGGATATCGTTGAAGCCTTCGCTTCAGATACCGTGTGTTATTACGATGATCCAAGCAGTCGGTGGAATTTTTTCTTATCAGAGAAAGAAGATAAAAAGGTGATAATAAAAACGGAGCACGGAAAAACATTAATGTCATGGCATAATAATAACATGATACATCCTCGATTTGTTTCTAGTGGTTTAAAAGAATGGGAACATGCTATAAGTTTATTTACGATACATCCAGGATCGAAATTTAGATTAGGAATATACGATAAAAATGACACATTAAAAATATTTGCTGATGCAGATTATAAAGGTGAATCAATGGCCATCGCAGAAAGTATGCGTGATTTAGGTCGATTTAATAAAATCATGTCTTCTTTTAAAATTCCTTCAGGCTGGGAGGTGGTATTTTATGAAGGTAAAGATTTTACGGGTACTTTTTATACAAGAAATCATTCAATTATGTTTGATGATACATTCAATGATATGATTCAATCTATAAAAATAAGAGATCCAAAATAATAAAACCCCCGCTAAATCTATAAAATGACCTGATACTCGACGTTAAGTGAGTATTTTAGAGTGCTCAGAAGCCTTCTTTTGCTTCGAGAGCGAGTCTGAATCCTAATGACGGGTTATTTTTTACTCTATACCCAAAGGAATTGAAGTTGCGTGTAGGTGGCAAGCGAGTGAAGCCCCTGAGCATAGAGTGACGATGTGATTGGGCTGAACGAGTGCAAGCCAACACCCACGCAGCTTCAAAGACGACGGGTATAATATACCCTTCGCTTTTGACGCGGCAGGGTATATCCGACATCCGCACCTATAAAAAATAATGTTGATTTCCAGTCACTCACTTGTTTTAACGCCTAAAAACAACAGCCCAACAGGTGATACTCGCAGAAAAAGAGTGTTTTCATTTTGATTTTCAAGGTAAATGGTAATAAATCGATAGGGTACGGAACGACGAGAAGATCACATCTTAATGGGTTCGAGTATTTTAACGCAAATCGAATTTTCATCGATGAATGTGAATACTTTCGGTCTTATTTCCTTGATCCATTTTTCGTCATATGTATTTTTGTAAATTTCCTGCCTCGACTTTTCACTTTTAAACTCTCTAAGCCAAACAAAATAATCAATACCATCATCATCAGTACGAATATAGGTATCAATAATGATCATCCCTTTAGATCTTTGATAGGGTAGTAATTCATTGCGAAGCCACTGAAGCCACTCTTGCTTTTTACCCGATTTAATTTGGTACTCACGAAGTTCTACAATTTTCAATTTCGTCTCGTTTTCTAAGGTGGATTTGAGCTTTCATTGTACGGGTTAATCTGTTTGGTATAGAAAATTAATTTTCTTTTTTATGTTCTTTCACAGACATTTCGCACATGGAAAGATGGGATTGATTTATAGGCATTTTGATAAGGCACTGTC
>CAMRBZ010000347.1 GCA_947040595.1 uncultured Enterovibrio sp.
AAAAATCAATTAAAAATCAATTAAAATAATAACCTTGCCCCGATTTAACCACTCGTTCGTTTCCGTTACTCATCATAAAATCAAAGGGTAGTTTTTCTTTTTGCACTAAATTAACATTAAATTCAATATAATTTTTTCCCCAGCGCTCTGTGAATGTTTTAGTATCTCGCTGAATAGAGTTATATCTCAAATTTGTATTGGTTAGGTCAACTGCAACAAGCCGATGACTCAAATCCCGAGTAAATATATTTACTTGTTCCAATGTATATTTATCAGCGATTGCATTAAAATCCTCATACATATTTTTAGGGTCTAATGCATGAAAAATCACTTCATTTAACCAAGAAATATTTGAAAGTTCTAATGTTTTTTCAAGATCAACATTGTTTTTCTCAAAAATATACATTAAAAGATTAACTTTATCACGACTTTCAATCAATTCAAATCTAACGTATTTCACACCGTTTTCTTCTAAAAGTTTCTGAATCTGTTTTTTTAATTCACTTTTAACAAACACATTCTTTGCATTCAATGAATATAAATCTGCCTTCATTAAATCTGACTGATCATCAAAAAATATGACTTTTTCGCCTGGGACATCGGCCTGCATCAAAAAGAATATTATAAGAATTGCAACAAAAAAAGCAGGAACAATAAATTTTAATTTTTGCTGCACCTTTGGCAATATTTTGTTAGCATTGTTGTGCTCATTTTTTTCATTTGTTGGATCAATCTTAAAATCATTTGTTGAATTTAATAAAAATGAAAACTCTAACTCAGGAAAACTCACTTTGAACAAATCATCGGTTATTTCAATGTTTGTTCTAGATTCATTTTCTTTTACCATCCCATTATGATCAAACAAAACAAAAGAAGCATTTTCAGGCATTGACACGTTGATTTGTTTGCTATTTCCATCTAGTGAAATAGACATATCTATTTCACTTTTTAAATAGTATACCAAATTTACATTTGTATCATTATTGTCTTCAACTGGTCCGTATTTATTGTATAGTTCAAATGTTAAATGATCGTAATATTCTATTTTTTCATATTTTAATTGGCCTTCTAACACATAGACATAATTCATTTATATACCTATACAGCTCTCAAATTCCTGATTTCCATTTTTAATCTTGCATGAGATATTTTTTTCACTTCCCTATTATGATACGGTTTTGCACCAAGACAATACCCAAAACGAGGAATCGTACTGATTATCTCTTTTGTTTTATCTTCTAAAGCAATTCTCAAATTTTTAACTGTTTGATTAATTGTTTCATCAAAAACATACGTTGTTCCCCAAATCGAATCTGAAAGCCCTTTTCTACTGACTTGATTTGGATAACTTTCAATCAACATCCTCAGTACCATTGACTCTTTATGTCTTATCCTCTTTACACTTCCTTTAACCGTCACCTTTCTAAAATTATCACTGATTAGAATAACTTCTCCATTTCCTTTAACGATTTTTATATGATTTTCATTGCTCATATCATCACCTCAGAAACCAATAACTCCAGAAATATAAACATTAAGAAGCTAATGGCAATATAAAATATACTTCCAATAAATATCGGCAAGCGGGACCAGAGAATCTTTTATTATAATTAGGTGCTTATCTTTCTTATGTAGGATAACGTAAAGAGAAGCCTCAATGAGATTTTCTCATATCGCCCAGCCTTTCTAAGCATGAAAAAGGAAATCCAAATAGAAAATCATGCTCACTGCACCTTGTGGAGTACGTGTCATGAAGAAAAAGTATACGATTCACTTTTCTTCATTCTCTTTTATCAATAACAAAACGAATAACTCCAATATAAGTTATGCATTTAGTATCAACAAATGAAATATACTGATATTTCACTTTTTTTATTATTTTAATGAAACTCTTCTATTTACATTTCAGTTTTATAAGGTACATGGTTATCTTTACCTCCTTTCAAATGCATTAACGCTTGCAAAATCAGTGATTTCATGAAACAGATTAATCAACAAGAATAAATTTCAACGCCTCTCTTAAATGCATGATACGATTCAGACTCTTTTATTCCTGAAATAAATTAAATGCCTCACATCACAATTTAATATGAATCAGTATATGATTGAGATTGTAAAATTGAACGTCTTATCTATAAGATATTTATTGTTCTCCTAAAAGAGACTGTTTAAGCGAGTCACTACATTGTTTTTCAACCCTTGTGCCCGCTTTGCCTCTTGGTATTCGACTTCCTTTCTGTTTTGTATCAGGCAGAGTGCTCGGAGCATTTGTTTGAATAATTGCATGAGGAGCAGCCTTCACAGCTAGCACCGCACAAGAAGAGGGATCTACTGAAGGAGCAGAAGCATTCTCCACATCTTTTACGTCTATGTCCCTTTGTTTACTTACTTGCATATATAAGACCCAAAATTATATTCCCTAAAATACACTATATTCCCTGTATTAAAACTCTCCATATTTATAATATACATCAACAATTTATATGTTTTCTCTTGTTTTTTTACGTTCCTCCTGTTTTTAAGAAATAAGGATTTGTCTTTTTAAAGTCAAGGATTGATATTAAAATTACATCATTTAATTTCCACATAAAAAAACAAAAATCTAACACCTCTATTATCCAACTAATAAGACTAAAAACATAGTGAAGATTAATGAAATAACACAACATTAAACCCGCCATGTTTAACTAGGTAATCATTGATTTTACATCGCTTACTTCCGCCTTGGTCAATATCAATCAGCTCATTCATTGGTTAAACATATTCTATTTTCACCTTCTCTTGTATCAAAACTGAAGCTCGATTTAAGCAATAAGTGCAA
>CAMRBZ010000348.1 GCA_947040595.1 uncultured Enterovibrio sp.
TCGCTTCATGAATCCTTAAAGCTTCTGCAATCATTTTTGCTGTCCATCCTTCAGAATGTTTCAGGAAAATTATTGTGAAGCCAGAAGGCTTGATTTGACACAATTTCCGTCTAATTGCGTTCTCAAAGCCCCATTTCCGGGGCTTTTTATTTTTTCCGTTTAGGTGGACATCCAAATCTTTCAAGGTGAAAGATCTCAACTGCAGGCCTTCCATGTCCTTTTTTCATTCTGCCGCAATGAAATAGATTATGATGCGGACTCAAAACAAGCATCTAACGGATAAAAAGAAAAACGAGCATCTTCGCGTTTAAGTAGCAATGTTCCATCAGAGCCTTGAACCTTTGCAGCAAAAGCGGTGGTTAATTGACCTTTTTTTGTTAATACATTGCTGACTAATTGATCTGAAATAGCGCCGACATAACCGTCTACTCTTCCACAGAATCCTGGCATTTGTTTCTTTAACTCATAATAAAATTGTTGTAAAAAACTTTCATTTTTATCATCGTAATAAATCTGATAAAGATCACCATTCAAAAACGATTTTTTTATTTGTTCGATAGATAATGTAGAGATATTTAATGTACAAGCAGTAAAACATCCCGTTAATTTAATGATTGAATTTTTTGGTAATTTCATATCAACTAATTTTTTTACGATTTCTGATCCTGATATCACTGTATCGCCATAGAAATATGTATAGTTTCCCGCACTCCCGTGGCCGTTTAACATTATAACGGCTTTTTCGTTTAAGGAAAAATCAAAACCAATCTTTGAATCATTGTATTTTTTATAATGATTTTGAAATTCTATGGCAACTTTTTTTAATTCCTCATCAATAACATGGAAATATTTTCGACTCATGATCTCCTCAACAAGATATAAATTTTTTGATTCTAACAATGAGAGGTAAATGGATCGTCCCGATTCATTTTCAAAAATGGGGATTACTCTTCGTTTTGATATTAAAGCCCCCATCATGTTGGTTACAAGTAAATCAACTTGAACTTGAGAAGAAAAATCACCAGGAATATAAATATATCTAAAGCGAGGGTTTTTTGGATTCCAGATAACCTCATTTAACCACATGATTGTTTTTTGATCGACGAGAGCCAGTGGGTTTTCTATAAAAAAAGGATGCATTTTAAGGATTTCATTTTCAAATTCATGGCCATAAATGTACCCCATATGGTTTACTAATTCTTTATTTGTCTCTATGTCTGGATCTATTTTCATCTTGATTAATTCCTCTTTTATTTTTTCAGGAGAACAAGGAGACGCGGACAAAAAAGTAAAAAAAAACAATAAAAATAAAAATAAAGGCATCTTTGATTTAACTCAACAATTAAAGAATCGCTCTTGCGAATTCTTTGGTTTAACTTGATTTGCGTAGATTATATGATTTAACATGAAATGCACTAAAAAAGTAGAAATAAAATGATCTTAGTAACTGATGAGGGAAAAAGAATAAAAATCGCGAGAGTTATGATTTTATTTTCTTTTTATTTCAAGTGCTTACCGGGTTCCTCTAAAGGGTGTCTCTAAAGCTGTCTCTTAGTCACATCTCAAACTAAAACGCCAAAAATCATTGGATCTCATTCTACTCATTCATATAACAGAGCGTTTATATTGAAATGCATCTAATTTAATTGATATCTGTTTAATTAAGTGGTCCTGATATCCCTTCAATTAAACGGATCCCTTTTTCTATAACTGAAATTTAGATTAATAAATAAGCGATTCGAGCGATAATTAGCCAGAGTTAGATTCGAAAAGATGTGACTAAGAGACAGCTCTAAAGCGCGCATTTTTTATTAAATTAACATTTAATCCGTTATCAGAACCTAATAAATGAATCAATTAGAGTGATTCGTATCAGGCAAATTGAGTAAAATGGGTCGATTAGCAGAATTTACAATGAATTTTGATGTCAATAATTTGTGAGGTTATTTTTATTTGATCAGAGATGTATTTTTATAAACTGACTTGATGCCTCTTTCTTTTAATTGTAATACTGGAATTTCAGTTAACGCCCACCAAAAATATGTTTATTTCTTTTGATATAAAATCAAACAAACAGTGTTAAATGTCAGCTAATTACTTTGAATTCATTTACTTACTAAAAAACAAAAGCCAGCTATGGAGCAAAGGATGCATTTTCTTGATGAACTACAAAGACAACGAAAGCTCGAATTATTGATCTTTATGAGGTGTTCTGTGCACTTTTGTATCTGCTTAACAGTGCTTGCCAATGGTGAATGATCCCACATGATTTTCCCAAATGGCGAACTGTTTATTCCTATTTTCAAATCTGGCGTTTTCCCAAAAAAATGGGCCCAGTATTTTGGAACAAGTTTTAAAAAAAAGTCTGCGAAATCAGCAGGGAAAATTCTAGAAAAGACAAAATAACCGTTAATATTCTTGATGCTCAGAGTGTTAAAAACACCGATACAGCGGAACATAAAGGCGATGATGCAGGAAACGACATATCGCGGTAGACAAACAAAGATGACCCACCCTTATACCCAAAGATGCCTCGGCGGCAAGCGAGTGAAGCCCCTGAGCATAGAGAGAGTATGTGATTGGCCTGAACGAGCTCAGCCAACAGGCACGCAGCTTCAAAGGCGACGGGTATAAAGCGCGGCTCTGAGTGATTGATGAAGCGGATGCGGATGCCTGATGTTTGGCCCTATTGCGTTCATTTGCCCCCAAGCATGAGGATTATGATAAAAAATCTTATAAGCAGGTTGAATCTAATGAAAGAGAAAAAAGAGTGTTTTTTTATGCAAATCTTCTTTCTATGTTCGGT
>CAMRBZ010000349.1 GCA_947040595.1 uncultured Enterovibrio sp.
AGTGCATATGAGGAACTAAAACGATTTCAGGCTCTTGCGTAACATCAGTTATTAATGATAATCACCTGCTGTTTGATGGTGTATGCAGCACTTGAACACAAGATAAGAGAAAGTTTAAAGACAGTGCCAGCATTTTTCCCAAGCATGACGAATAAACCAACAATTAAACCCACCGCACGCTGGGTATTTTTGAAATATGGCGCAATACATTTGCATCATTGGCACGGAGAAAAAAGAGTTGTTGGGCTCAAGCCCTACCAAATTGAATTATTGAAATTACTCGGAAAACATTATGAACAGCTTTATTCCTGAAAGTGGTGCGGAATGTCGGATTCATGCGAAAATGCAGATTTGAGCCACCACCAATACCTTCTCAGTGAACAGTTACAATTATTTTATCTTTTCATTTAAATGAAATGATAAATATTCTTCAGCTTTGTCTTTTCCCATATAGCGGCCCAAGGTTTTCGCTGGAATATGTCGTAAATCCACCACTATCAAACCATCCAATGCATTATTAAAGTCGGGGTCTACATTAAAACAAACCAATTTTCCATTCAGCCCTAAATATTGACGCAGAAGAATAGGGATTCCTGACCCCTGACTAATACGCGCAATAACTTTAGAGAGTAATTGTATGTCACCTAATGCAGAAAGCATGGAGGTGTGCCAGGGGACGGGTTCGGAGAGCTCTAAAGGTGTTTTTGGTTTAACAAGTTGGGCAATCTGGTCATCATAATGGTGAATACTTAAACACTCAGCTAATAACCTTCGGGCTTGTTTTGGGTAATCACTACTCATGCTGACGGGGCCAAATAAGGTTGTTATTTCAGGGTGTTGCCAAACGTATTCTGCAATTCCTTTCCAAAGAAGCAAAAGGGCTGAGAGACTGCGTTGATACTTTTTGTCTATAACAGAGCGGCCCATTTCTAAAGAAATATTTAGGCTATTTATAAAACGTTGGTCATATTTAAACAATCGACGTGAATAGAGTCCTTCAATGCCTTTTTTTAGAATAATATTTTGTACATGCCCGATTCGGTAGGCCCCGACTAATGTATGATTTTCTCGGTCCCAAATGAATAAATGTAAATAATATTGATCGTATTGGTCTAAATCCCTTTCTAATCCTGTTCCTTCGCCTACAGCGCGAAAATTCACTTCTCGAATGCGTCCTATTTCTTTGATTATAAGAGGAATTTGTGAAGAGTTTACACAGAAAACGTCAAAAGATTCGGAAGAGATTAATTTACACTTTTTAGGTAATTTTGCGATTTCTTCGATAAAGAGAACAGGATCGCCAGAAGAAGCAATATTTGATGTAAAACAAGCGTCTTTCTTGCATTCATTGCTCATTTTAGGGTTGAGGAGATAGGTATTAAGGCGTAGATAATTAACTAAGGCATCATCAGATTCGAAAAGTCGATATTCTTTCCATAAAATGGGTTCACCTATCGTGATGTTAACTGATTTATCTCGTTTATTTAAAAGTTCACGGGCGAGTAAAATAGTTCGTAATAAAGGATGAATTTCACCTGCTTGATAAAATTTTCGGCTGTTTCTTCCTCCGATAAAAATGGGCAAAACAGAGGCCTTGTGTTTTCGGACCAAGCTTGCGACTGAACGGCTCCATTTTTTGTCATTGAGTTGTCCATTTTCATCAAATGAGGAAACTTCACCGGCTGGAAAAATCAGCAACAATCCACCGTTTTGGAGGTGTTGATGGGCTTCTCTTAATGCCTTTATATTTCGTTTACGTGCATTTTTTCCTTCAAAGACATCTACACCGATAAATATATCACTCAGTTCAGGTATTTTTTTTAAATAAGCGTTAGCCAAAATCTTTACATCTTCTCGAACGCTTCTTAATATTTTGGCCAAAATAACCCCTTCAACACCACCCAAAGGATGGTTTGCAACGACAACAGTAGATCTTGTGGTTGGGATATATTTACTACCTTCATCTGAAATTGAATAATCAATATTTAAAACATTGATGGTGTAATTGAGAAAATGATCGGTATTAATGCCGCTTGGGCGATCTTGATAGAATGTATTGAGTTTTTTTAAGCCAGTAATTGATTCAAGGGTTTTTTCTATAAGTCCAAAAGGGGTTCTTCTTGGCAATTGAAAGGGGCTGTTTCTCATGCTCTGTTCCTTTTTAAGCATTTAGACGATGAGATGATGGATTCTTTGTCTTCATTTTTTCAACGGTTAGACCAGTTTTTATCGCCAGACTCGATGAATAAAGTCATGTTTTTTTCCCACAGCTCTTGGATTGTTTGGTCGTAATTTAGATATAATTTATTGTTCACAGTTTTCCAATATAGCGGATTTCCAGGGGCTAAATTATCATTTTTCGCGATAGCCCAAGCGCAATAGCCACCGTATTGTGGAGCATACTGAGAGGGAGATTGGGTGAATTTATCGAGATTTTCTTGGGTATGAAATAGCCATACTGCGCCTTCATAATGAGCACTGAAATCTGATTTTCCTTTTAGCGGTATACCGTCAAAAAAGGAGACTGTATCATAACCACTGACGGCGTTATTACTGAAAAATGCAGTATAATACCCTCCGGCAGTAAAGCTAGAACAAGAAAAAAGAGCAAAGATAACGAGCCATAATCGATTCATGCTTCTAGACCTTTATGCTTAATTTACATCATACTATTAACATCCCTTTCTCTTAAATATAAGCTGTTTCGGAATGAATCAACCTGTTTTAAACAATAATCTGTTTAATTAAACTCGTTTCGCTCTTTTTAATGTAGGAAAATTCACGCCTGTTTCT
>CAMRBZ010000350.1 GCA_947040595.1 uncultured Enterovibrio sp.
CTAGCTAAGGTTAAAGCGGGAAAAATACTCTCGGAGTGTTGGTTACTCGAAAGTGAAAATAATGCTCTGAAAAAGAAAACACTCATAAATAACAATGGACTTAAATTCGGAGAGTACCAGAGAAAATTGGCTTATGAATTTTTATACAGCGCCGCGTTTGAAGATAATGATCTTGAAGGAATGTACTACCTGGCTTTCCTCATTAATCATCGTTTCATAGATAATAGAGACTCACTCGATTGGTCAAAAGTGATGCTTAAAGCGGCAAAGCTCGGGCATGAGAGTTCCAAACGGTTTTGGGGGTATCGAACAATAGTCAGCGGCAATGGCGAATACAACAGTAAGGCGTCTTTCGATGAAAAAAAGCTGGCATTGTGTTATATCAAAGAAGCGGCATTCGAACACCGTAAATATCAAATGTTGTTATTTCGCTTATACACTGATGGATATCTCGTTGAAACAGATCCTGATAAAGCAGGAAAATATCTAATACGTGCTGCGGAGAATGGTGAACGTATTGCGCAGTATCAGTATGCAGACGTGTGCTTTAAGAGTGGAGAAATAGATAAAGCGAATGAGCTGATTTTACTTAGTGCTAAAAGTGGTTATAAGCCTGCTCTTTCCATGCTAATAAGAAACAACGACATCAGTTATGAAGACCGTGTAGAAGCTTTCCAACATTACTTGATGATTGACAAGCGGGATGGTGAGAGAGACACGATGGAGCACAATAGCGATATTGAAATTGCCTATGCTGAACTCGTGGTTAAACAAGGTGACACAGATAAGTTTGTTGATGTATCAATCCGGATAAATAATTTCCTACAAACTCACAGAATGAGTTTGTCTAATGATAAATTTATACACTACCTCCAATTGTTTAAAAAAGCGTTAAAAGAGACAAAAGAGACAAGGTGGACATACCAAGAACTTGTAAGTTACACATTATGTTCAACAATGTTTGATGTATATTTTGATGAATATGAAAAAAGAAAGAAGGAATATCTAGTCAAGCAAAGTGAGAAACTAGATCAAGAGCAAGCTCTTATTAAGAAGTTCTTATCTAACACATATGGAGCAAAGTTAGGTAGAAATGAGCCTTGTTACTGTGGTTCTAATTTTAAGTATAAAAATTGCTGTAAATGACTGATTGATTTTAAAGTTGTTGTTAATTTATTTTAAGAGTAAACGCGCACAATTTACCTTGAAATCAAATAATACTGTGCGGATACACAGTTTTTTTGCGAAAATGGTCCCAAATTTTTGGACATTGATTTAAGCGAGTTTAACCAAACACCCATATTAAATCCTTTCGAAATCAAACGGCTTCACTAAGCAGACAGCGATGAGTTTTCGTTCATATTTGAATCCATTTACATCAGGATCATCATGATGATGTCATCAAGAAAAGTGCCGTCAGCAGCACTTTCAATTGGGAGTTGGTATTCAAAGTGAGCTTTGTAAATGAAGGCGTTAATTATGGGTGTCTCGATTCATTACTAAAGAATAAAAACAAATTGTTCTTTTGAGTGACTTGTTATATTTTTCAAACTAAAATGTACGACATTACCGTACATAAATTGGAGTTTACTATGGATAGCATAAGTGTAAATCAGTTTAGAGATAACTTGAAAACATATGTAGAACAAGTGGTTAGCGAGCACAGACCGATAAAAGTAACTCGACGTGCTGGTGATGATTTTGTTGTAATGAGTGCCGATGACTGGGAAAGAGAACAAGAAACATTACACGTATTACAAAATAATAGCTTGATGCAACAGATAGCCGAATCAATGAATACGCATAGCAGTAATGAAGGCCACAAACCAACACAAGAGCAATTAGATGAGATCATTAATCTTTGAAGGTAAGACGTGGCTCATTTATGAGCAGTTAAGAGAAAAAGATAAAAAACTACATAAAGCGTTATGCAAAATATTAAAAGAAATGCTTCGTTCAGATCCTAGCAGCGGATTAGGAAAACCCGAGCCACTGAAACATAATTTGTCTGGTTTATGGTCGAAGCGAATTTCTCAAAAAGACAGAGTCATTTACAAGTTCGATGACGAGTATGTTTATATATTCGCTATGGGTGGACATTACGCTGACCATTAGAAAAATATAACATTTGTATAGTGCGCCTGCGCATTTTGTAAGAATATACATCTCTAACTAATTTATTTTAAAGTTTTTGTTCATTGTTCACAAGAATAAATTCGCATGATTTGGTTCGAAACAAAATAATGCTGAATAAAAATTCAACCAAACACTCATGATTAATTTTTATATTTTTTCGCGACAATCTAAATTAAAAAAGCAACGATAATCTTTTATCAATCACGACTCATTAAATGTTAGAGTGATAAATAAACAAACTTATTATGGGTGTTTTGGTTCATCATTCTTCAAGACGTTTTGCCTAAAGGGTTACAGGAGGTTCGAGCTTTGCTTTTTATAAAGAGGGGCCTACTACACGGAAATGCAAAGAAAAAACGCCATTGCATTCAACTCATCTCTTGTATTAAATAGCGCTCCAAATGTCACATAAAATACTGCCTGTTGAATTGCCGGCAAAACAGGAGGTTACCCGTCTTTGTCCACTTTGTGGCGAACACTTGATGATGTGTATCGAGGTGATTTTTAATAAAGGCAGGCGACCGAAATAGTCGAATGTGAATAAAAATAAGGAGAATGGCCGTCATTTAATTAAAGGAGCCATTCAATTAAAAAAGCAACAAAAAAACGAATACGCTCTAACTGAT
>CAMRBZ010000351.1 GCA_947040595.1 uncultured Enterovibrio sp.
AGAGCAAAACGAGTTTCATTACAACAATAATTGTTCAAAACAGGTTGATTCATTACGGCCTGTGTGGCTTATTGTTAAGATCTCGCAATGAATTTTCTGTTTTACATTTGAAATATACTGCTTAATCTAATTTGAAATCAGGAAACCTATCGGAAATTGAAAATTAAGGTGTTTAATTTAGAGAGAATCCATTTTGTTAAAAAAATGTTTACATATCTTCTGGTAATTAATGACATAAGAATAAAATGCATTTTATTTGATGAGTTGGCCTTGATAGTAAGTGGAATAATAAATTTATTGGTATATAAAATAATCGAGTTAAATTGTTTATATCCTAAATCGCTTTCATTATTGAAGAGAAATCAAGAGAAGATTGTTTAATAAAACGTCTCTTGTGTTGCATAAATATTAATCAACTCATTAAAATAAAAAAAACGCTTCGAGTTTTACAATAAATAACTTAGAATAAAATGAAAAATCACTTAAAATCAACAAGTAAACGAGTAATCCTGAGCAAGGACAAAGCACTCCCTCTTTTATTAAATGGAAGAAACTAAATTCATTGTTGTTTTTCTAGACACTTTTAGGCTTGGTATGCTTTTTGTTTTTATACATTTTCTTTTTTTGATTCATATATGCATTTTTTGTTGAGGAACGGCTTTGTTTAAAATATATAAACATTGGGCGAACAGTTTACCGTTGCGTATTAAGCTCATTTTGCCTACTTGGCTACTGATGACATTTGGTCTTATTTGTGGTGGGGTCTCAATTATTCACGTTGTTGTGAATGAATTAGAGCGGAGCCTTTTATCCAGAGCAGACGTCCTCGCAAACAGTGCAGCAAGTAACATTACTCCTGCATTAGCTTACGAAAACAAAAAAAACATACAAGAGCAACTTTCAGATTTTACACATGATCTTGATGTAGTTGCTGTTATATTGACAAAAACGAACGGACAACAAATCATGCAATTAAAAGGTTTGCCTGACAGCTGCCATTTTAAATTGAATGATATTCATTGTAGCGCCACTTCACTGACAAAAATACAGAAGACGATAGAACTTGGAGACGAGGTGATAGGTGATATTGCTCTTTATATTTCATTAGAGAGTGTTAGGAATGAATTTCGTCGATTACTGGGTATTTTGTTGATAGAAAGCCTCTTTTTCTCATTCCTTACGTGGTTTTTTGCATTGCGTATTTATCATTTTGTGACTGAGCCACTCAGCTCTTTATATCTATCTATGTCTCATATTGTTCAGCAGTCTTCCTCGCCAGAACCTCTTCCTGTCAAGCACAATGATGAAATTGGGCAATTAACACAATGCTTTAATGACATGATAATACGTTTGGCGGATCGTGAGGATAAATTGAATGCAACGATGGAGCAGCTTGAACAAAAAAGCCGTTATATTTATCAGGTTCTGGATACCATGGATCAAGGGTTAATAGTTATTGCTCCTGATGACGAGGTGACTTATTACAATCCGACAGCAAAAAAACTCTTGTCCTCGCTAGGATGTGATCCTACTAATTTGCAGCAAATGATACAAATGCTTGAGCCTTCCATTTTGATGAATAAATTGTCTGAAGCCATTGATGCACATATTCCACTAAATGGCATTGAAATTGGCCATAAGCAATCAGGTCGAATGTTTCGCGCTCGAACTGTACCCATGCTAACAGAGCGCCACTCTTTAGTGCAATTTGAAGATATTACCTTGCATTACATTTCTGAACACAGACGTATGCTTGCTGAGCTGATTTTTGATCAGAATCAAAATGCCTTATTTGTATTATCACGTAAATTTGAAATTCAAGCGCAAAATGCGGTCAGTATCAGCACCTTTGGAACAGTTCACTTCTGGCGCGATATTTCATTTATGAATGCTTTAGTGATACGTTTTAGCGATATGAAATCATTAATTCTAAACGGTAACTTTCAGTGGTACACCTCTGTGCTTTCTATAGGGGGAACGCCGATGCCTTGTCGTATAACGGCTCAAAAAGTAGCTAGCAGAAAAGGAAAAACAGAAGCCATCATTATTTCGATAAATGATCAAACCGTGGCATTAGAATTAGAGCGTTTGAATCACATTGCATACCATGATCCTTTAACTGGGTTGGCCAATCGTACTCATGCTTTTGATCGCTTGGTGCGAGATCATGAGATTGGTTGTAATATGCATGTGCTTTTTGTGGATTTAGACTGTTTTAAAAGTATCAATGATAAATATGGTCATCATGTTGGTGATGAATTATTGAAAGTCGTTGCCCGCCGTTTATCTTCAAATGTCTCAAGCAATGATTTTGTTGCGCGTTTATCGGGCGATGAATTTTTATTGGCTTTAAAAAATTCTCAGGATCCAGAGGTCATTGTTCAGCGTCTTTTGGCAAAATTAAATGAAACAATTCATATTAATGGTTTGGTACCCAAAATCAGTGCGAGTATTGGCGTTTGCCCTTGGCCAGCTTATGACACGACGAGCCTCAGTGTTGTGATTAAAAATGCAGACAGAGCCATGTATGAAGCCAAAGCCAGTGGTAAGAATGCCTATGCAATTAAAGAGTTACCCACTCTAGAATGGGTTCTATGATGAATTAAAAAAAAGAGATCGCCGGAATGAATCAACCTGTTTTAGGGAGTGGCTCATATATGTGATTTACGTTTTTTACTGTATCATGCCGATATGACAATCTATCAAAAAATTCAATGCCCAGCATGCGCCAATACGGACATCTTAAAAACGGGTTTTAG
>CAMRBZ010000352.1 GCA_947040595.1 uncultured Enterovibrio sp.
CTGGACACCCATGATCAATTTGCTTGGGCAGAGACCTTAAGCTCTTAAGATCGCAGGTTTTCACCCACACTCGACCCGCGTCCATTAGGGATTGAGCAAATCCTCTATAATAAATTCCCTTTCGATTTAGCGGCGCACCCTGTATCAAATGGAGGTTAAAAGAGGCTCCCGGGCTGAAACTTATGGGCTGCATCTTGCCTGAATATCGAGAAACAGATATAACTGTTCTCTGACTTTTTCTGGCTTTATAAAGACGATGACGATTCACATTTACGGCATTAAAAATTGCGATACCATGAAAAAAGCCCTTACTTGGTTACAAGGGCAGGAAAAATCCTATCTTTTTCATGATTACCGAACAGACGGGCTGGATGAAGCCCTGCTCATGTCTTTTGTTTGTGCGCTCGGTTGGGAGGCCCTTTTAAATAAACGGGGCACCACCTTTCGAAATTTGAGCGAAGAGCAAAAAAACAATCTGAATGAACACAATGCCATCAAACTCATGTTAGAAAATCCGGCCATCATAAAGCGCCCACTTTTATGCGTTGATGGCGCGTTTCACCTTGGTTTTAAACCCGAGCAATATCAGGGTATTTTTTAAGCCTTAAGCGCGATACCCAAAACAAGGTGAAGATGCGCTCAGGGTCCAAGGACAAAAAGCCCTTGAGCATAAGCTTCGCACTGAAACATACGCTTTCTGTAACGAAGTTGAACAAGCCCAGCTCCCTTGCTGTGTCAAAAGCAACAGGATGAACGCGTGCGATAAATGAGCCTAAATGGACATGCCCCACACTGAATAAGGACAAAAAAGATGGCAGAAAATACCGAGAATACCGTGTTGTCTTTGGCAAAAGATCTCATGGCGCGCCAATCTGTCACCCCAAACGATGCGGGTTGTCAAGCCGTGCTGATTTCACGTCTTGAGGCTTTGGGCTTTTCCATTGAATCGATGGTGTTTGAAGACACCACCAACTTGTGGGCGCGCCGGGGTACAAGTGCCCCTTTGTTTGCATTTGCAGGCCACACGGATGTTGTCCCCTCTGGCCCAATAGATCAATGGGATACCCCTCCTTTTGAACCCAGCGAGCGTGATGGTTTTCTTTTTGGCCGAGGCGCAGCAGACATGAAAGGCAGCCTTGCTGCTATGGTGGTGGCCGTCGAGCGCTTTGTGCATGCGTATCCAAATCATCCAGGCTCCCTTGCCTTTTTGATCACCTCCGATGAAGAAGGGCCTTTTATCAATGGCACCCCTCGCGTGGTAGAAACCTTAATGGCCCGTGATGAACGCATTGACATGTGTCTTGTTGGAGAGCCTTCAAGCTCAGAAGAAGTGGGAGACGTTGTAAAAAATGGTCGGCGCGGCTCCTTGACCGGGGATCTCACTGTAAAAGGGATCCTGGGGCATGTGGCTTACCCCCATCTGGCACGCAATCCAATACACGAGGCCTTGCCCGCCTTGCTTGAATTAAACGCAATAAAATGGGATAACGGCAATGCCTTTTTCCCCCCTACCTCTTTTCAAATCGTCAATGTAAACGCGGGGGTTGGCGCGTCCAATGTGATCCCGAGTGAATTAAATGTGCAATTTAATTTGCGCTTTAGCAGCGAATTAACCCATCAAGAGATTCAAGCCAAAATCGAAGCCCTTTTGGATAAACACGCCCTTGAGCACACCATAAAATGGACATTAAGCGGCCAGCCTTTTTTAACCCCAAACGGCCCTTTATTGGATGCGGCAGTCAAGGTCATTGAAGAAATTCGTGGAATGCCGCCTGCATTATTAACCACAGGCGGCACCTCTGATGGGCGTTTTATTGCGCAAATGGGCGCGCAAATTATAGAGCTTGGCCCCGTGAACAATACCATCCACAAAGCCAATGAATGCGTCAAGATCAACGATCTTACAATCTTGACAGACATGTATCACAACATATTAAAGGCAGTGCTCCCCTATGACATGGACCCTTGAAGCCCTCACCGGCCAAACCGAAACACACCTTATTTCTTTCGAAGGGCTCAAATTGCACCCTGAGATCAAAACTGATTTTATTGCCCTCAAAAACGCAGCAAAGCAAGCGGGCTTCACCTTGGGTATTGCAAGCGGATTCCGATCTTTTGAACGCCAAAAAATGATATGGAACAACAAATTTTTAGGGTTACGCCCGCTTTTAGACGACCAAGGAAACACCTTAAATCCCCACCTCTTAAATGAAGAGGAAAAAATCAAGGCCATATTACGTTGGTCCGCGTTACCAGGGGCAAGTCGCCATCATTGGGGCACCGATTTAGATGTGTACGCCATCAACCACCTCCCCCCAAAAACAGAGTTACAACTTGAGCCATGGGAATACCTAACAGGGCATCAAGCCACTTTTTTTCAATGGCTTAAAAAGAATTCCCCCGCGAATGGTTTTTATTTTCCCTATGAAAAAGACCTCGGCGGCGTGGCCTTTGAGCCTTGGCATATCAGCCATAAAAACGCCACAGCGCCTTTGCTTAAGCAACTCACCCCAGAAACCCTGAGAAAAGTCATCTCCTGCGAGGTACAAGGACAAAAATGGATCCTTAATAAGATGGATTGGATATATGATCGGTATATTGCGAATGTCTCTAAAGGCTAAAAATGGATTTTCTTACCCATCCTTATGTGATCATCTTTATTGTATTGGCCGTGATCATCAGTAACATCATGGCCTTAAAATACACGGCACACACCAAATTCCCACTCAAGAAAAAACCAGCAAAAGAAGAAAAAGAA
>CAMRBZ010000353.1 GCA_947040595.1 uncultured Enterovibrio sp.
GTTTTAAAATAATCAAAATTGTAATCTTGAATTCGATAACCGACCTTAAAATTCAGGTAATGGCTCACATATATGATTTGTGTTTTTTCTGTATGAGATGTTATCAAAAAAATCATTGCCTTAAATGTGGCAATACAGACATTATAAAAAAAAATTTAGTACGAAAATGCAAATTTGAGCCATTACCTTAAAGCGTTACCGTGACACGGCAAGATCATCTTGACATCACTTTTTGTACAAAAATAAAGCTCATGTAAATTTATTGAATGTGTTTTGTTTGTTATTGAGATTTACCTATTGGCAATCAAGGCCAATGCTACTTGATTTATGAGCCACGAGTATCTGGCTGTCTGTTTTCCGACCAAAAACTGTTCATTTTTTGTAATGCGCTTGCCCTGGTTACCGTGAGGCTCTGAGTGAGATAATGAAAGAGGATTTATTTAAGAATGTTAATTAAGCGATAAATAAACACTTCACCCCATGCTTAACAAGAGAAATTAAAGACAAATCATTTAAAATATAAATCATTTTTAAAATGAACCTATCTGTTATTTTATCATATTGATAACTTACGATCTCGCTCTGAGCCTGGGGCAAAAATAAAACAGACAAAATGAAATACAAGATAAATCCGTCATTCCGCACCTAAGCTTGATATTTTAAAATCTGATGGTGAAATTAAAATTGAAAGACAAATTTTTCAGGCCGCGTTACATTAAAGTACGGATTAATGGGCGGATATTTAAAGCACTGCCTAGAAAACAATGTTATTTTTTTCATATGCGGAATGATGGATAAATAATGTATTCAAATAGATATTTTTTTGATGTGAAAATTCACATTATATCATTTTTAATTTCACCTCTGATCGGTCGTAATAGTATTTAAAATTATTAACGATGGAATATATTCACCCATGGCTATACCAACAAGTCCTTCAGGAAGATCGTCGAGAAGTTCCTCGATTGACTCTACCCATTCAAACGACAGTGGCCGTTCTGCTACTTCTGTTACTGGTGTTACTAATACCCACGAAACTCCAAGCACAAGTCCGCCACCCCCTCCACCACTGCCACCCCCAACAGAGTTGCAAGCTCAAGTTCTCAACGCGATAAGTAATGAACCCAAAGAGGATACAACTGCGTCTGAAGAAGCTGGAAATCCTTCTAAAAAATCTGAAACATCAGACTCCTCTCGAAGAAAAAGAAAGGACTCAGTTTCATCTGTGGTCCCGCCCTCGCTCAGTAAGGGCAAGTTCAAAGCTTTCAAAATGCGTACAGAAACGGCATTTAAAGAGGGCACACAAGCGGCAGCGCGCGCTGGATCGGCAATAAAAGATTTCACCGAAACGAAAGGAGCAGCATTAAAAGTTCACACTGGAGATGCATTTAAGAAGTGCAAAAAGGGCCTCGATGGAAGCCCTCTTAAAGAACTAAAAACCAAGGCAACAATCAAATTCAGTAAGCTCAAAGAGCAAGCGGGATCTCGTTCGAAATCTGAAAAAGATGAGAAGCACTCTATCAACCAAGAGGAATCGAGCGCAAGACGTAGATCTAGCAGCGTTTCGATGCAGTCTCAAGAAATGCCATCTAACACCTCTTCTGGATCCCCTTCAAGCAGTAGGCCTGGCAGCCCACAGGGATCGCCTCTAAGATCTGAATCAGGTATCGCCCCCCCCCAAACTTCTGTGGGTAATGCTGTCAACAATAGCCTTAAAGCTTACTCCCAGCAGCATCCAGCACTCCTTGCATATGCAAGTGAGTGTGAGGCAGAGGGGAGTGATCTTAACACTCAAAAATATGCTACGAGCAATACGACCCTAAGACAACAGATAATATATGCCACAGAAGGAAGGATTGACCCGTTATGGGTGGACTCAAGAGTAATAGAGCATGATTTTAAGATCTCTAGAATGCCAAGCGGGACTTTTGAGGTAAATTCCCCAACTCACTTACGTTCGAGCATGATCTTTACCACAAATCCTGATCTTGAAGAAAGATATTCGTTACTCAACCCAGAGCAGCATAACCCAACTAGGCATGCTGCCTGCGCCCCTCTTGAGGATGTTCTTGGCAGCTCTGCTCTCGCAGAAGTCCAGAGCGCTGAGCAGGCCAGTTGTGAAGGGGATGAGTGTTTCTATATAATGTCGAGTGAGGATGAGTCTGGTGATCCCTGGGGTGTCGTGTTTAATTTGACACAAGGATCAGTCAGTGCAGTTCTGGTCGCTTATAGGGAAGAGAACGTACAAGCAGCAGAGGCTGCAGATGCGGCCGCAGCGGCTGCAGCGGCTGAAGAGGCACCTGCAGAGACACCTGCAGAGGCACCTGAAGGGACAGAGGCAGCTGAAGGGACAGAGGAAGGGACAGAGGGAACTGAAGGGACAGAGGCACCTGAAAGTCAAGATGACTTTTACGATGACGATGAGTTTGACGATTGAACAATAGAACCCTTTTCTTAGCGATTATTTTAGGCACGGTGTGATGCAAGTGAACCTCTTGCATCGCTTCTAAAATTCTCGCTAATACAAGCATTGTTATCTTGTGTGGGGATCGCGCAAAGGGGATGCATTCTTGTATAACCGACTTTCATTTTAAATAATGAACTGCGATATTCAAATAAAATGACGGACTGAAAAAGAAAAAGCGCTGATTTCCATTAGAAACCTAAAAACAAAAAAGCCACGCAAAATGCGTGGCTTTTTTATATATAAAAAATATTTAGAAATTAACTTCGACACCGACAAAAGCGCCTTGATT
>CAMRBZ010000354.1 GCA_947040595.1 uncultured Enterovibrio sp.
GAACGGCAGCGGTCTTACATTACAAGGCGTTACAGTAAAGACCAGAATTACAGAGCACGACACAGAGAGCTGATGAAGCAAAGGATGCGAGAGAAATATCACAACAATCTTGCTTTTAAAACTATGCACAACATGAGATGTGCTACGAAAATAAAAAGGAAATACAGACGTCTCGATGGACAAGCACAGGAGAGTGACAACAGTGTGATCGCAGAGGCCATATCTATATTCAGATCCCACATAAAGTCTGGTCCAACGTACCCTTGCACCGTGTGTCATAAGGCATCATTCCCAAATCAAGTGAAACAGTGCAAGAGGTCAACCTATGTGAAAAACCCACATCTAGTTGCATCATGCCTAACAGGTAAATATGTTCATGTTTGTGATGAAGTCTGCAGAAATGAACAACAGTGTACGATTCTAGATGAGAGGAGAAAAGAATGGATCTGTCACACCTGTCATGATCACCTTAAACGTGGAGCCATGCCGTCTCTTGCTGTAGCCAACAACATGGAGCTCGTTGACATTCCACCTGAACTGTGTGACCTCAACATTTTGGAGAGACATCTCATCGCCAAATGCATCCCATTTGCCAAGATTATTCCTCTTCCCAAAGGCAGACAAAATTCAATACGAGGTAATGTAGTGTGTGTCCCCTCTGAAGTTCAAGAAACTGTACAAGCATTGCCCAGAGTGAGAAGTGAGTCTCAGGTTCTGAGAGTGAAACTGAAGAGAAGACTGTGTTACAGAGGTCATCAGCTGTTTCAGACTGTAACCTGGTCTAAACTGGTTCACGCGCTACATAAACTGAAAGAGATTCACCCACAATACAAAGATGTAACTATTAGAGATGATGCTGAACTGTGTGATCCCACACTTCCTGATGATGAGGAGGAAGGTGAAACAATGAATGATGATGATTATGATGAAGGTGATCTGTTGGAAATTGATGTGTTTGAGAATGAAGCATTTCAGGAGACAGAGAATGAACCTGATGACGGGCAGAATGATGACAATGCTGAGCAGCAGCCAACTGAGCAGACACGTGACGATGAGGAACAGGAAGAAAATATGCCCAATGGCGGATTTGCGCTTGACTCGTGCCTTCAGCCAACTGATGTGTCCGAGGAGATATTAAGTTTTAGTGAGGGTATCTACTCTGTGGCGCCTGCTGAAAGAAACAGTCCAGTTGGTTTCTTCAAAACCCCCAGACTGGAGGCCATATCCTTTCCTATGCAGTTCCCTACAGGTCAGAACACACTGGATGATAATAGACTTGTTAAGCTGTCGCCCAGCGGTTATTTCAAAGCTCGGCTTTTCTGTGTTGATAATCGTTTTGCCAGAGACACAAACTACTTGTTCTTTGCCCAGTTTGTGACAGAAATCCACTTGGCCACAAACAGCATGAGCATTCAGTTAAGGAAAGCAAAGCCTATGACCAGAGACGGACGCAGAATAACATCTGATATGTTACTGAATAAACGTGAGGTGGAAAGACTTGTGAGGAATAAAGATGCAGTAAGATTCATGCAGCCACTCAGAGGAACTCCAGCCTACTGGCAAAAAACAACCAGAGATCTCTTTGCCATGATCAGACAGTTGGGAGTTCCGACATTCTTCTGTACATTCTCAGCGGCTGAAATGCGTTGGCCTGAGGTCATCGAGGCAATAAAAAGACAACAAGGTGAGGATGTTAATTTTGACGAGCTTGACTGGTCCGCAAAGTGTGACATACTGAGGAGCAATCCTGTGACAGCCATGCGAATGTTTGATAAACGAGTAGAGGCTTTATTCAGAGACCTGATTTCCTCACAAGCAGAACCCCTTGGGAAAGTGCTGGATTTTTTCTACAGAGTAGAGTTTCAGCACAGAGGAAGCCCGCACATTCATTGCCTGTTATGGATAGAAGGTGCACCGGTGTTCGAGACCGATAGTGACAAAACGGTGTGTGACTTTGTTTCAAAGTACATCACAGCTCAGCTCCCTGACCCACGCAAACAACCTGAACTGCACAGAAAAGTGAAGGAGTTACAGATGCACAGCAGAAACCACTCTCGCACATGTTTCAGAAGCTTTGGCTCTGCCTGCAGATTTGGATTTCCTAAACAACCCTGCAAAGAGACAATGATCACCAGACCATTTGAAAGTGACACTGACATTTCCGAAGCAGTGGAAAAGGCCAAAGACAAACTCAAACCACTGAATGCACTCCTGAACGAACCTGAGATTGCAGAACACCTGAGTTTAGAGCAGCTCCTGGCTCGCTATAAACTGACAGTCAGTGAATATGAGAAATGCATGAGCTTAATTGCCACATCCTGCTCAGTGACCTTGAAACGTGACCCCAAAGACTGCTGGGTAAATGGGTATAATCCGTACCTTCTCAAAGCGTGGAATGCGAATATTGACGTGTCTTATATCCTAAATGCTTATTCCTGCATCATGTATCTGACCAGCTACATAACAAAGCAAGAATCCAAAATGTCAGACTATCTGAAAACAGTCATTGAGAACTCCAACAAGGAACATGTCAACGAATGCGATGAAATGAGAGAGGTGATGCAGGCTTATTCCAAAAAGAGAGAGATATCAGCCCAAGAAGCGGTCGCAAGAGCATGTGGAATCAAACTGAAAAAATGTTCACGAGGTGTTGTATTCCTACCAACTGATGACAACCCAGTTAAAATGAGCCGCCCGATGTCAGCCCTGGAAGACGCAACACCAGGAAGTGCAAGTATATGGATGAC
>CAMRBZ010000355.1 GCA_947040595.1 uncultured Enterovibrio sp.
ACCATAACCATTCCCCCCATATTTTATTTATTTTATTTATTTTATTTATTTTATTTATTTTATTTATTTTATTTATTTTATTGCTTTTATTGCCTTTATTGATTTTATTGCTTTTATTGATTTTATTCTATTCCTTTCATTTCTTTTATGACAGCAAAAGATGAAACGTATTTTAATTGCTTGTGCCCGTGCCCTCCTCTCCTCACTGTGACATTGTAGTAGTGCATGGGAGACTACATGTTATTCCCATGCACTACTGCATGGCCAGGAGGGAGCGCCCTAACCCTAAAACCTAACCTTGCCAGAGCCTAGCTAAAACGTTTTTAACTTTATGCTTGTCCATGTTTTTGTGTATCCTTTGTTGTTCTTACCTTTTTACCCAGTCACCTTTTAGTTTACACCCACTCCTGCCGACGGCCCCTCCCCCTCGTCCCGCCCTGTTGATGACACAAACCATACCCATTGGCTGACAACATTACTGATTGACACCCTTCAATCTACTTACCATTTCTTAGCCTTTATAAATGTTGTTTTGTCCTCACCTTTCCTTATCCTCTGATGAAGCCGCACAGGTGAAACGTCAGGAACGCTTTTCTTTTATCTATTGATGTAATCTCAGTTATTCTGGTGAACTGTTTTTTAGCAACTTTGGAGTTTTTATTTGGATGTATTTTTTACCTTGTTTTTATCAACTTTTCTTTTAAACAAAGTTTGTTTTAAGTTAAGTTGACCTGTTGGAGTGAATAAACTGGATTTGTTTTACCATCCATGGAAATTACCTTATTCCTTTTGGTTTTAATCAAAACCTCCTTCAAATGGCTCCTCTTTTTAATCTGGTGAGTACAGTGACAAAATCTACGTGATCAGTACCTTTTTAACTTTTTTGGACTATTACTGTATTGGGATACCCTACAACCCCATCGGGTGGATCAACAACGTCCTGTCTCCCTGCCTTAAGCACGGCCTACCTCCCTAGCTAAAAGCCACTCATCTAACCAACTGAAGGAATTGACACTCTCATGCTAAGCTAACCATGCTTCTAAGCTAATCCATCTAAAACAATTGGAAGAATTGATGTCACCCTACCTTCCTGGCTGAGCTAACCGTGCTTCTGGGTTGACCACCCCACTGGGTGGACCGGTGACACCCTTTCGCCTGGCCCAGGCGTGGACGGCCTCCCAGCTGACAGCCACTCATCTGAAACCTATTGGAGGAACAATTGTTGTTGTTATGTTATCCTACCTCACATGCTAAGCTAACCATGCTTCTGTACTAACAAGCTATTACACCAGCTTTGACTAGCAGACTTCTCTATTTTTACCATTAACATTTTTTTACATGCCTTTGTCTGGTTTTAACTGCATCCATTGTTTTAATCTCCATTTTTTGCAGATTATGGTTTTAACCTTATCTTAATCTAACTGTTTTTACATCTCTCTTTTATCTTTTTATCTTTTATCTTTATCCTTTTATCTTTTTACAAAGTTGGTCCTTTTTAACCCCAACTCCCAAGCCCCCCTCCTGTTCTCCTTTAAACAAGGCCTTGACCTTTTTTTCCCTTTTTTAACCTTTTTATTCCTATACCAATAAAATGGCTAATGCCTTTAGAAATAGATTTAGCCTATTGGGTAGGCCCATTCACCCTCTAGATTCACAGAAACACTCACCTTTGAATTCGGCTCCGGTCGGGACGGTTCCATCAACCGATCTAGACCCAAAGCTAATCAAACAATACTTCCAACTATTACAATCCATCCACCACATAGAAATATTAGAAGAAGCCATTACATCAGGTATCCCACCATTAGGGATGGCTAGAAAAGTAGCCCATCTAACAGCATTTATTAAACCGGCGGCACCTGATGATTTGGTCCTAAACAAAATTAAAGAAAACACCATGGAGTGGATGATTAAAAATCTAAAGATTTTAATCCAACACTACACACACACAATAGAAAAGATCCACACTAACCTTGGACCCTTTAATAATGAGGCCCTAGACAGAGCCCTCCGGTGGGCCCACCAGCGTTATGGCAGACGCCTTACTCCGTCCTCCACCTCCACACTGCGACGGCTGCTGCTGGCCCCGGATCCACCACCACCTGCCACTCCACTGCTCCTCTCGGACCCAGGGGCCTTTCCACCGCTCCCCACACGACCTCGGCCCACCATAACACCCTTTAAACATAGAAACACATTAATCCTACCGTCCAGGCCGCTACCTATCCCTTCCCTTCTTTCCCTTCCACCTCTATGTTTTAACTTAACCCGACGTTTTCCTCCCACACCTGTAATAACACCTGCCCCCCAACCACCACGATCGAGCCGCCCCCCGCTGCAACAGCGCCTACCTGTGACCAGGCCGCGTCGTCCTCCTCCGGTCATCCCACCGGTGCGGACCACCTCGGCGGTCGTCGACTCTCCCTGCGTCTTGGAGACGAGCCTTGGATCCCCTGCCCCGGGTCCTGGGCCTCCGGTCTCCACTCCCGCCTCCCCAGCCCCTGGACCCAGCCGTCTCCCCTCTACAGAGGACCCGACCCGGACACGACCCTGCCCGCCGTCCTCCTCGCCGACGCTGTCCTCTCCACCACCTGGCCAGACAGAGGAGCCTTCCCTGCAAAAAGAAAAGATACACATCATTAACAATGTGGAACACCTACCTGTGACCAGGCCGCGTCGTCCTCCTCTGGTCATCCCACCGGTGCGGACCACCTCGGCGGTCGTCGACTCTCCCTGCGTCTTG
>CAMRBZ010000356.1 GCA_947040595.1 uncultured Enterovibrio sp.
GTGGGGAAGGGACGAAGGTTAGGGTTAGGAAAGGGGGTGGGGTTGGAGTTAGGGATGGGGGAGGGGTTGGGGTTGGGTGTGGGGAAGGGATAGAGATTAGGGGAGGGGGAGGGGTTAGGGGAGAGGAGGGGGTAGAGGTTAGGGTCAGGAGAGGGGGAGGGGTTAGGGTTGGGGTTAGGGTTGAGGTTAGGGTTAGGGGAGGGGTTGGGGTTAGGTGTGGGGAAGGGGTTAGGGTTAGGGTTGGGGCTAGGGTAGGAATGGTGGGAGGGGAGAGGGGGATGGATCAGGTTGAGGTAGTGACCCTGAGGTTGGTTGGTGGTGAGTGTGTGTTTATGTTGTGTGGGGTGTAGGATAGTGGATGATGGTGGGGTAGCTGGTGTGGAGTCGGGTGTAGTGTATGGAGTGATGTGTGATGGGGGTGGGGAGCGAGTAGGAGCGAGTTGTGATAGTGTGCTTGTTTTGATTGATCTAAGGAATCTTTTACTGTAGCCCCGTGTCCTAAGTGCTGTGAAGAGTGTGCTTATAGCGTGATGAAGGTCCTTGTGGTGGGTGCAGATTCTGTGGTAACGGATGATTTGTGATTTGATTATACCTCTAAATGTGTGTTTGGGGTGGTAGCTATGTTTGTGGAGGAGTGAGTGTGTGTCTGTGGGTTTGAAATATACTCTGGTGGTGAGTGTTTTATGTGTGAGGTCTGGGTGGGATTCTAGTGTGACTGTGGTGTCCAAAAAGTTGACTTGTGTGTTATCTAGTGTGTATTTGACCTTGATTGTGTCGTGGTGAGTATTGAGTGTGTGGATGAATTGTGGAAAGAGTGCGGTGTCGTGTGCCCATGCCCCTATGATGTCATCTAAAAATCTGTAATAAAAAAGTGGTTTGTGTGTGCATTTGTGTAGTGCTCCCCGCTCCCACTCGCTCATGTAAATGTTGGCGTATGATGGTGCGAATCTCTGGCCCATGGCTGTTCCCTGTATTTGTAGATATTCTTTATTGTCAAAGGTGAAATTATTGGTGGTGAGGCAGATGTGTAGGAGTTGGAGGAGGTGGGTGTCAGGTCTGTGTGGGTCCGGGTTATTGTTGAAGGTTTTCTGTATTGCTTCTAGGCCTAATGAGATGTCTATGTTTGTGTAGAGGCTGTCTATGTCTATGGTGAAGAGGTGTGTATGAGGGGGAACCTGTATGGAGTTGATTTTGTTGAGGAAATGGGTGGTGTCTCTGAGATAGCTGGGGTGGGTGGTGGAGAGTGGGTTGAGGTGATGTTCAATGTAGTGTGCGATGTGATAGGTGGTGCTGTTACAGTCGGAGACTATTGGTCTGCCTGGAGGGACCTCATAGGGGACCGTCCAGGCAGTTGGGTCCTTATGTATTTTGGGGAGGAGGTAGAATTTACGGGGTCTGGGGTTGTCAGGTCCATAGAGGTGGTTGCGTTGTTTTGCGGATATGAATTTATGGGTGTATAGTGAAGAGACTATGTTTCTGAGTTTAATTTGTGTTGTGGGTTGAATGTTGGTGGGGATGGGTCGGTAGTGTGATGTGTTGGTTAGTTGTCTATTGGCTTCAAAAAGATATTGGTGGGTGTCTAGAATGACGATCTTGGAACCTTTGTCTGCTGGTTTGATGATGATGTGTGGGTGTGATTTGAGTTGTTCGATGGCCAGTCTTTGTTGTGTAGTGATGTTGTCCGGTGTGTCTGAGGTGGGCTGTAGGTGACGGAGTGAGTCCAGGTCTGTTTTGATAAGTCTGGTGATGTGTGGGTGACGTTGTGAGGATGGAGGTTGCCAATGGGAGGGTTGTGTGAATGGGGTGAACTGGGTGTAGGGTGTGTATTGAAAGTGGTCCAGTAGTGTAAGACGTCGGTGGTATTTGAATAGATCCCTTTGGAGTTCCTCACGGTCTAGTGTTGTGGGGCGGGGAATGAAAGTGAGGCCTTTTTCTAAAAGTGATGTTTGTGCCGGTGTGAGGATGAGGGAGGTGGATAGATTGAGGATATTGGAGGGGGCCGTGTGTATGTGTTGGATGTGTCTGATCCTATCTTCTGTGGGGGGTTGAGGGGTAGGGGGAGTGGATGTGTCCTGTCTATGTGTGGTGGAAGGTGTTGTAGTGGGAGTGTCCTGGGTGAGGTTATGTGTTATTGGAAATTTAGTTGTGAACACCAGTTGGCCAGGATGAGTTGTGCAGTGTTTGGTGTCCAGTGTATGTTATCGGGTTGAGTGATGAAGGTGTCGTGGGGAATTTCTAGTAAGGGGCTGAGGTGAGTGACTATATAACTGTTGAGTGTGCGGAGGTTCTTCTGTTGTTTGGGTGTGAGGTTGGGTGAGTGGTTGATGACAGGGAAGTGGATGGTGGCGTTGGGGAATGTAGTGAGTGCCTGTTTGTAAAGTGCTGATAGTTGTTTAATGGATGTCAGTTGGGGGTTGTGGTCCATGTTGTTGAGTCCGATTGAGAGGATCACTGTTTGGGTGTGGGTATGTGTGGGTGTTTTTTGGAGAATGTGTAAAAGGTGTCCTATGGTGGCTCCGGGATAACTATCTATTTGTATATGTGCGTGTGTGTGTGGGGGGATTCTGTTGAGGTTGGAGTCACCGATGATAAGTGTGGGTGTGTGTCCTGTGAGTGTCCAGTCCTGCAGTTTATTCCCCGTCCTCACCTTATGGTAGGTGGGTCGATGGTGTTTTACGGCTGCAGGATTGGTGAGATCGGAAGAGCACACGTCTGAACTCCAGTCACCGGCTATGA
>CAMRBZ010000357.1 GCA_947040595.1 uncultured Enterovibrio sp.
GGTTGTAAATCATTCAAATTTTGTTGGCTATATAGCGAAAAGATCTATGGAAATCTTTCTTGTTTTTAAGAAACGGAAGATTCAATTTTCCTTTGTTTTTGTTGATTTATTTATTTTAAAAATCACTTTTCATGAATTTGCAACAAAATTTCAGTGATCAAAATCGCGTATTCTTGAATTGATAATTTACGAGATAGGCTAAATTGGATCTGTACATTCATGGATCTGCAAAGCTGAAAATGCCCCTAAAGAAAGGGTTTTGTTTCTTCTTTTTAGGGCAGGATCCCTTTCATTGAACCACCCAATGAACTTTTTTAAATAAAAAGAGATGGGCAAGAATACAGCATATAACGAAAGGGAGAGGGTCTTTCTAAAAGGCTATATCACATTGGAAACAATCAGGTTTAAACCAAAATAAACCTTTCTTTGAAATTTTTAATGAAGGAGAGAATAAATGGATCACTTTCGTCTTTCGGGTGTCATCTTGTTGGTTGCAGGCTCGCTCGCAGGCTGCCAATCGACGACAGCACCACAAAAAATGTCATCGGAAAACAATCATCTTGCTCAAGATACCAATAAAACATTACAGCAATACGAAAAAGCAAAAGTAGAGTATGAAAACTGGCTAGATAAAATGAAAGAGGTCGATACCTTGCGTTTGTATCATCCAGAAGGCGTCAATGATCTTCTAGATACTTGGGCCGACACCCAGGATGTTTATGATGACTTTGTTTCAAAGCCATTGAAAGCCAATGAAAAATATTCTCTTTTTTCTTCTGGAACTTACCTTGAGGTGTACCAGGCTCGCATTGATTTACTGAGTCTTCAATACAACAAATTGCTGAAGTTGAAAGAGGTCTCTGATGATCTTCTTTCAAGTGCCATGCTTGAAATGGACACCTTACAAAAAATCAACGCCGTGGATGTTTTCCCAGCCCACTTTAATAAGCTCAAAAGACAATTTCATGGTTTGTTTGGTTATGTTGCTGAAAATGAATTAGAAGAGGCCAAAACACATCAAACTCACTTTTTAACGGAGGCAAAAAAATTAGAAGTGAAAATGGCCATTCAACGTGATTTAAAACCCTTAGAAACGAAGCTTGCTCTTTTACGTAAAGAGTCATTTAATAAATTGGCCCCCATCAGTTATGCCAAAGTGTTGGCGAGTATTGAGCAGATGGAAGGGGTGATCAATGAAGATCCGAGGAACACAGAAGCGATTGCTTTGGAAACCAATGAGGTGACCTTTTCCCTTGAACGCTTAAAGCAGATAGGTTTGGAAGTAAAACGTTATAAAGAGACGGATCAAGATAAATTTGAATTGCTGGTTTTAGGGCATGAAAAATTACTGCATCAAATCGCACAAGCGATTGAGCCGCAAGATTTACGCGACGCCACCATGACCGCGCAAGCAGAAAAAATAGTTCAAAGTATTGAGCAACTCAATCCAGAAAAAGCCCCCTTGCAAATATCGCAAGTGGAAGAATAACCTTTAAGAGGCTCAGGGTTTCTCATAAAAAAGCAGCGAAAAGATCGCTGCTTTTTTTATTGATTGAGCATGAAATCATTAAGGAGCAAGGCGTTCAATGGACCAGTTTTCTTTCGGATCTTGTTCGTAAATAAAGCGATCATGAAGTCGATTTTTCCCCCCTTGCCAAAATTCAAAAGAAGTGGGTTTGACTCTGTATCCTCCCCAAAAGGTCGGCACGGGCATTTCACCTTTATCAAATTTTTGTTTTAATTCCATAAATTTACTTTCTAACGCAGCGCGTGTGCTGAGGCGTTCACTTTGGCGGCTGGCCCAAGCGGCAATTTGGCTTTCTTTAGGACGAGAAAGAAAATATTTCATGACCTCCATTTTACTGAGCTTTTCTGCTACGCCGGTAATGTGGACTTGTCTTTCAATGGGGTGCCAAGGGAAATGGAGGCTAATGCGCGGGTTGTCTGCCACCTGTTTTGCTTTACGGCTGCTGAGGTTGGTATAAAAAATAAAGCCTTCAAGATCAAAATGTTTAAGCAATACGATGCGTTGAAAGGGTTGACCTTCTGAATCAACGGTGGCGATTGTCATGGCTGTAGGGTCGGGCAAACCCGCATCAATCGCTTGTTTTAGCCATTTTTCAAAAAGAGGAAGAGGGTGGTCGGGTAAATCTTTTCGACGTAAATCACCTTGAATGTATTCTCTTCGAATATTAAATAAATCCATTAAGACCCCGTTAAACATGTCAATACGTCTTGAAATTCGTTGGAAATTTCACTGGAAAGCCCAGATGAAACGTGAGTCGAATCTTTAGGCGCGTACTTTAATCTTCAATATTGTGGAGGCTGGCTTCTCAATTCTCAAGTTAATTCAATGCTCTTTTTGTATATTGGCCTTATCGCGAACGTGATTATTCAATCCCTCCTTTTATGCCAGAAGAGGGGGGTCTTAATGTACGAATAAAAAGTACGGACAAAAAAGAAAGAACAGAAAGAGAAATTGTGCGATTAAAATGCAACTTGTTCACCAAAGCATCAAACGCGCATCAAAATGAATAAAATTGGTGAATTTTACTTGCGCCATTACGTTGAAATAGATAAGATTCGTCTCGCTTTGAAGCACAGTGATGTTTGAGACGAACTCATCCATTATGAAGGTTTTGCGTCTATAGCTCAGTTGGTTAGAGTACTACCTTGACATGGTAGGGGTCGGCAGTTCGAGTCTGCCTAGACGCACCAATCTTTTTA
>CAMRBZ010000358.1 GCA_947040595.1 uncultured Enterovibrio sp.
CTATACAGCAATAACTTGCCTCAATTAGATCATATTTTTACTTAGAATGGTATTAGACGGAAAAACAATCAAATTAGAACGTTGAACGAGTTGTTAATACCTTCTCGGTGAAAAGTTACAAAAATAAACACACAGAAACATCTCTAAAAAACCTAAATTTAAGCGCTTAATCTGAGAAAGAATTTATTTAAATCCGAATGAATGAGGGGGGGGCACTTTAAATTGAACAATCAAGAGAGTAAGGCGCTGCTGAATCAATAAAGGCCAAAAGAAGTCTTGAAATTGGGACAAATCAAATAAAAAGCTGCAAGGGTAACATATCGACGGATTCAAGTGCTCTTGATAATCCTTAATTTATCTTTTAATTCAGTAGCTTGGCTTTCACTTCGAATTAAAGGAGAATTTGATTAAGTGTTACCCCCGTCTGATGGGTTCCTTGAAATTAATTAAATTTCTTTTCATAGCGATTCAAAATCACTTCAGAGTACGAAAGCAGCTCACGTTGAATTTGCATTTTTTTTTGCTTTGAAAATTGGATATCACTGGTCAATAACTGACGCATTTTTGCTAGAGTTGCGATGTCAATATTAGGCAATGCATGATCAATTTTATAAATACGTTGCATTAAAAAACGCAACTTCGCGTTTAGCGCAATCCTTTTTTGGGACGATTCATCAAGAGCTTGTTGTGAAGTCCAGTCAAGAGTAATATGACTAAGCAATTCATCAAAAACATCTTCAATTTTATCAATTAATCGGTTGATTTCGGTATTTCTCGCTTGACGTTGTGTTCTTTTGTCTTGGGTGTAACTCGCATAAACCCAACCGGACACAGCAACAAGCACATTAATAATGGCCACAAAAACAGACGTCCAATTGATTTCATAGCCATTCATCTTGATGAATTAGCCTTCAATGCCTCATTCATATATTCTTGTATTTCAGATATTAACGTTGGATCTTCATCTGATTTCAAATGATCCCTCACAAAAAGCAGTCTTTCTTTTGGTAATCCTGCGCGTACTAAACCACCAAAAACTTCTTCAAGAAAAGAAGACCCATAACCAAATACGCCATCAAGATTGACCTTTACATCTTCATTTTCTAGGGCAGGAATAAGCCAGTTATCTCTAAAATCTTCACCGCTGTTTTCTCCAAGCTTAACAAATCGTGGTCCAGGAAAAACAGAAAAATCTTTAATATTTAATATTTTAGTCATTAGAAACACCATTACTTACCTTAAAACTCCAACCAGTAATTGTTCCAGCCATCGCTATTTTATTGTCATACGCTGTTTCTTTGGGGGTCAGTGCCTTCGTAGAAGTTTTATAAGTGTAGGATCCCTTATTCGAATGCACTTGTAAGGTTGAAAAAGGTGTATTTTCTACAATCGATTTCAAATCTTGTCCCCCTTTACCTCTAAATTCTTCTTGTGTTCGCGTTTTCTTTACTAGTAAAGAGGCTTTTATATAATCAGAATCAGATGAAAATATTTTCCCGATTTTTTTTGATAAACGGTCAATCATTGAGCTTGATTGAGTGCGAGGTAAAGTATACGGAATGCCGACACCCAAGTCACACACTATAACATCCAAAAAACCATCAATGACAGCGGATAAACACCACCATTTTTTATATTTTTTATTCTGTAATACGCAAAAATCCTCATGATAACCATGTTCAACACAATTACACATCGCCTCCAATGCTGGTCGATAAAGATCTCTGCTTGCTTGAACTTCAGGCGGAAGGGATGACAATAATTCCCCCAAAACCTCACTTTGAACCAGTTCACCTGAAGTGACTTTCCAGCAATCAACATGACTCAACGAGCGATATTTAGGGCTTCTTACGCCAATCAGTTTAAAAAAACCTACTTGACTTAACACACTCTACACAACTGGAACGCCGCGATTTCCTCTTCCTATATAAGGAACAGAAGGTGGATAAATAACCCGATATACCACATTCGGAAACTCTATTTTTAATCGATCTAGGGTGGCCAATAAGAACAAGCAAGCCCCTGAAGTAATAGCCGAAGAATTACGAAAACAAATACAAATTCCGTTTTTATTGCCCTTTATTTTTTTGACTGATAATTCGAGCGCATTCAAAAACTCCATCATTTTAAGTTGATTTTGTTTTTTGTAGATGCAGATTTGAGTCGGAGCAATGACTTTTATAAATATTAATTTTTGATTCGGTTTCTTTTTTTTAATGATCCTTGCATGTTTTCGGCTCACCCCACACTCTTTACATCTACGACGATGTCTCTGATAGAATCGTCTTGAAGCTTTTGCCGTAATACGATTATCTCTAATATGCTTACTTGGCATTTTAATCAAACTCAATTTCCAAAAAAAAACCTTATTCTGATGAATTATAACATTTTTTCAAATCAGAACGAATTTAAAGTGACATCGAGAGAGCAAAGAAGAATATTGTGGATTTTATCTAAACATATAAGTGCCACGCACATAAACTGTTTGTATCCCCCTCGCCTTTAAAGCTGCGTGGGTGTTGCCTGCGCTCATTTTGTCCAATCACATAAGATCAATGTTCAGGCGCTTTGCTTGGCGCAGGCCCGCAATTCCAATTCCTTTCGGTAAATCATTTTGATAAGTAAATCGAGACAATCGAACTCTCGGTGTTTTTCAAGATAGTTGTCACTAGTGCAGCTAAGCGCAAATACACGAACACTTTTCAAGCCTGTAATACTCG
>CAMRBZ010000359.1 GCA_947040595.1 uncultured Enterovibrio sp.
TCAATTCCTCCGTGTTGAGGATGATCACGGAGCCTTGTATACCTTTGACATGGATGAAAGATTCCCCACTTGCAAACAGGCTTACATCACTTTATTTGTCAGGGTGATATTCTGGTCTTTTTTTTAAAAATGTAAGGCTTCAGCCTGAAAAAATATCTGGAAAATGCCCCGAGAAAAGGGGGCCAAGTGCCCTTGATGCAGAAATTTCTTTTTTTCTGCACGAACAGAGAGAGCTTCGAACACCAGAAAATATTTCCGCTGGGCTTTCGCTTCGAAAACAGCCCGATATTTTTTGATGTACTTTGCTCATCCTGATGTCTCTTTGGGCCAAATTGTGGGTAAAAGCAACGTTTGGATTGACCATGAACCGCAACACATCCGTTTCGTACTCAATCAATCTTTCCAATCAATTTCGGCTTTTACTTTTCGCGACTCGCCCTTTCTTTCCTTTTTCCTTTGGAGGTGGCGCGGGACACTCTATTTGACCCTTCAGTCTATTTGAGACTTATTTAAAATGGCTCGGTAGGCCAATCGTCTTGCTTTTTTGTATGGCTAGCGCCCATCGGACTCTTCTACTTCCTTATGCGTCTCAAGCAAAAAATCCTGCATTTCTTTCGCAAAAAAAACACATTGCACAAGGAATGTCGGCACTGATATTTGATGTTGTAGTATCAGCAAGCGAGATATGATAAAAGCCCGCGCTTTCTGGCATACATTTGTAAACTTCAAGCACTTTCATTAATGCGCCATCAAGCACGATAATTTCTTCGTCATTCAGCGTGATAGAAACGCGTTTTATTTGCGCGGGTGTTCAATTTTTTCGAGTAAAATGTCTTCATAAGTTGCACCCGTTTGGATGATTAATGTTGCTTTTTCACCCCAGCCGATCCCCGTAAACGAGTTGAGCTTCATCACTGAAATCATAAAGCCCCCTTATCCGATTTGGTCTTGGGCAGCATCAAGATTATTGGACGCCCAAACGACGCCTGCCGCGACAATGCTCGCCCCTGAATGCTAACTAATAGGGGGCAATCATTGCGCGTTTTTTCGCGGTAAAGCTTGCCATGTTCTGCACTTCATTTTTTTAGCAACAAAAACAAAAAAACACCCGAAGGTGTTTAAGAGTGAAGTGCAGGATTGTGAATGGATTTTAAATAGGGGTTGTGAATATACTTTTTGTTAGGTCTCATTTTTTGAAGTTAGTGTTTCCCCTAATGTGATAGATAAAACATTAGGCAACTAAATGATTGACGATAAAAGTATTGCAATTCAACATGCTTTATGTCTAAGCATCAACATTAGCTATATAAAATTACAAACGTATCATTCTCTACGTTAGTAATTAAGGAAAAAGATGAACGTTCGAAATACAATTAAATTTGTTTCTTCTGATATTAAAATGAGTGAAGAGTCAGAAAAAAGGTCTCCAATTGAAATAGACCTAGATAGTAATGATTTGGATGAAAAACTTACACCATTTTATAGATTTACAAATAAAATACTCGACATCGATAATTTGGTCATACTCGCAGGTTCAGGCACATCTTTAACCTTTAATAAACCTCATCCCTCCCCCTATGTAGCACCAAGCATGTGGCATCTTTGGGATGCATGTCAAAAGCATGACTCTAACCTGTTTAGGCTTACGATAGAGGCAACTAAGTACAACACACTTCAAACCGAAAAAGATGAAGGAGGTAATACAAAGCCGGATATTGAACTGTTATTATCTCTTTGTGATTCAGCTTTAGCGGTTGGTTGCCTTTCTCAGACAAGAACAAATCAAGTATCAAAATTTCTTGAAAGCGCAAAAAAAATAATTCTTTTAAAAACTGATTTTACAGATTGCCTCGTTAAGGCGGCTGACTGGATTAGCCACGATAAGTTTATTCGGGCAGTAGGAAGAAGAAGCGCTCAACAACAACGTTTAAAACTGTTCACTACCAATTATGACTTAGCATTTGAACAGGCCGCATCAAACACAGGCTTTGTTATTATCGATGGTTTCGAATTTTCAAATCCTTCATATTTTAATCCTATGTGGTTTAACTATGACATCGTTAACAGAGGCCAATCAAAAAACAGTGAAGGCGCATATATTCCTAATGTTATTCAGTTATACAAAATGCATGGTTCTGTAGACTGGAGAAAAATTAATGGAAGGGTCAGAAAGTTAAATGCGGATAGCGAAAAAGGTGAACCCGTATTTATCTACCCTAGCAGTAACAAATACCAAACTTCATACGATTCCCCCTATTTAGATATGATGGCTTCTTTCTTAGAAGCGGTTAAGCAACCTAGAACTGCCGTGCTTTGCCTTGGTTTCGGGTTTAACGATAAACATATAAATAATGCATTAACAATGGCGCTTAGAACAAACACGGAATTTATGCTCATGGTTGCCACAAAAGACCCATTTAATGAAACAGGTTCGTTTAATAAAGATATTCGAAATCTATTAACGTCTGCAATTAATCATGGTGATGGAAGAATCGCCATCCTTGATTCAACTTTTGAACAACTTTCAAAACTACTACCAGAAAGAAGATCAACAACCCCCGAAGAAGAACTCTTTAAAGCTTTTGAAAAAATCACAGCAAGCATTAAATAGGAACAGTTAAAGATGGATAACAAAAAGTGGTTTTCTCCCTATGATCCCCTATGTGTCAACCTGCTAATGAGCAATTATGATTTAAGATAAAGTTAATTTCA
>CAMRBZ010000360.1 GCA_947040595.1 uncultured Enterovibrio sp.
AGATTTACACTGTTGAGCACAATAGATAAGAATACTTTTTATATTTTATTTTAATAAGAAACAGCAAGTAAACGTATTACAAAGGTAATACATTTATATTTTTATCTATTTGATTTTAATATCATTTTTTAAACTCATAAATTCTAAATTTAAAATCCGCCCTCTCTCCCTTAAGCTCCAGCCCATCTTATAATTAATACTTTTCAATACCATCACGTTTATCATCAAACTTTAACCGGGCAGTGACTTATACACCCAAAGGAATTGAAAATGCGTGTAGGTCTGCAATGAAGTTGAGATAGATGAACAGGGATCATCTGTGGGAAAAAAATCATACCAACGCAGGTTTTAGAACGCGCTCTGCCATAAACAAATACAGTTCTTGCTTATGTTTCTGGAAAGCGAAAAGATCTCTTTTTCAAAGAGTTATGGCGTTTATAATGAATTTTGGATATTAATGATCGATTGAGTTACTTTCTTTAATTTTCAGCTGATCAACGATGAAATTTTAATAATCTTCTTACATAACCCTCTCATTGAACCATAAAACTAAATTTTCGCTGAACTCCCACGAAAACACGCCTATTTCATCCGAAAAAATCAAAGGAACGGTGCAAAATGTCAACTTAAAGAACATTTGCTTTTTTGGTATGAGTGAGCGGCTGATGAACGACATCTCGATTCAAGTGAGCACAAAGTAAGTAAAAAAACACGCAAAAGACGGAGCAAAAAAACGCTCTTTTAGAAGAAGAATTAAGCGATTAACACGAGATACAATTTTCTTTTCAAAGACCGAATTGATACAAGATACACCCAAAACACTGGACGTTAGATGTAGGGAGAAAGCGAGCAAAGCCTCTAAGCATAGGCTGACTCTGTGATTGGGCTCCGTGAGAACAAGCAACACCCACGGAGCTTTAAATCTCTTGGGTAAACATCATACCGGATCGTTTTTTGTTCTTTTTTTGATATTCAATGTAATTGTTTTTTAAGCAAAAAAAGCATTTTTTTATAGCGACACCAAAAAACGTTACCTTTTTTGTTTGCTTTGACGATTTAACGGTATATTATTTTACTATATCGTCAAGTGGCGAAATGAGGAGGCAAGATGTCTCATATCGAGTTACAAGAATCTGTTTTACATAGAATTAATGAGCTTATGTCAGGCTCTATTTTTACATCTGATGAATTAGTTAAGTGCTCATCGTTAACCGATGAACACCTTCTCGGTTTTGTTTATGAAAAAGCCCTCACTGAATCATCAAAGATTTCGCCAAGAGAATTGGCAAAATTAACTCGCCGCGCTAAAGCGAAGGCGAAGTTTTTTGAAATAATTGAAGGGCTAGGTGGGACAATCAAAGCGCAAGATGTTGCAATTTTGCTTGGTGTTTCTCGCCAGACGGTGAATAACCACCTTAAAGCGGAAAAATTATTAGCGATCCGCTCTGGTGGGGATTATTTATATCCCGTGTTTCAATTTCATGAGGGGGCAGTGAATGCTTCTTTCATTAAACTAAATCAGGCTTTACCTAAAGATCTTGGTGATATTTCCAGAATTTCTTTTTTCATCAATGATATTGATGATGGCGGCATACCGATTAATCCATTGTCAGCGTTAAAAAATGAAAATATTAACGCAGATGATTGGTTTCGATTACAAAGAAGCGCATCACTCTTCGCATCACAAACCGCGCGTTAAAAAAAGCCCTTTTCTTCAGGGCTTTTTTGATTTATAAAATTTTAATTCTGAGTAGCTCGGTTAATATTTCTTCGCCATCAATGGTTTTATATTGCCAATGTTCAAGCTGATGAGCATCATAATGGTAATCATTCATGGCCGTCATTTGGATAGTTTTTACTGGTTCATCCGTTTGCTCTAGTAGAGCAACGCAGTAACCACCATTATCATAATGACGTGAACGATAACTCATGCCATGAATGCCATACTGCGGATTTTTGGCGAAAAAGCCGCAGATATTTTGAGTTTTTGTGTAATCACTGGATGTGAGCTCATCCAGTTTTAACCCAATGTTTGGCATTAAAGCTCCAATATCAAGGGTATTAATGTCATTGGCTGCTTCTAATTCACAAATCTGATTGTGAGTTAACTCGTCAGCTTCTACAAACGCCCTATTTTGTCGGCAATAAGATTCAGCCATTGACGTAATAGGATCGGTTGCGACATAACAAACACCCACTTTACCTGCCGGATCATTGTATCTTCCCATCTCTTCACGTTTTTGTGGTGTATTAAAATAAACTCCAGTGGCTTGAGGTGAACTTTGCCAGCGGAATAATGATGTATTGCGCGGATAAGTTTTAATCGGGATTTTACCAGCATCAGCTCGTTCTTTTAGTTTGACAAGGTATTCCGCTTCCATTTTTCCTCCATATACACTTGAATCTTAAGTAATGTTTTGTGATTTCTTAATCGTGATTTCATATTTTTTCTCTTATAAAAAATTGAAAAAAAAGGGCTACAGCCCATTTAGAACCAATGTATTGAGTTCTTTGAAGATTTTAACATTCTAAGGAAGGTGTTCAAAGGGGGGGGTTAAAAAGAAAAACAATTAAAATCAATTAGTTATTGTGTTTTCTTGATGTTGAAATGGCGTGTTAATTAAGTGTTTCATCCTTTTAAGTCAGTTATTCATGTTTTCCCACTTTGCTTTACCCAAAACACTGGACGTTAGGTGTAGGGAGAA
>CAMRBZ010000361.1 GCA_947040595.1 uncultured Enterovibrio sp.
AATTTGACACCTCAAAAGCCCCTTTAACTGTTGAAGTTAAATTGGGCCTGTCGAATACCGAAATAGGCAGCAACGGCGAAACCGGGGCTTCTTTGAACATGACAGAAGTGGCCGGTAAAAATTTCGATGCCGTTCGCCGCGAGGCCACCCAAAAATGGGAAGAAGAACTGAGTAAATTGCGCGTTGAAGGGGATGTTGATTACAAACAAACCTTCTACAGCGCCCTTTATCATTCCTTGTTAGGGCAAACGCTTCATTCTGATTTAGATGGACGATATCGCCAAGTCAACCAAGGACGCGCAGCCTACCCTGACGGGATTGACAGCGCCGGAAATCAAATAGACACATTGAAAGATCCTGTACGCCTCGCCGACATCAATAAAGACGGTGTGGCTGATTACACCCGCTACGACACCTTTTCTTTATGGGACACCTACCGCTCAGTGCAACCTTTGTCTTCTTTGATTGAAGAAGAGCGTTTAGTGGATGTGGTGCTTTCGATGCTTTCTTATGCAGAAGAAACCTGGGTTGACGATAACGGCGTTCAGAAAACAGGGCGTTTACCTGAGTGGACCTTTAAAGGCAATGAAACCGGCATGATGATGGGAATGCACTCAACTCCCGTTATTTATGACGTTTTAAACAAAGGCTCTCTTGAAAGGATCCTCACAAAACGTCATCTCTCATCCACTGACATTCAAGATGTAAAAGAACGCCTTGTGCGCGCCATGATCAAAGATGCAAAGGCGGGATCGGCTGTAGAGTCCATTACCGAATATGAAAGAGACGGCTATAAACCCGCCAGATTGCATCCAACGCCTCCAGAAGACCCGTACGGCGCGCACTCTCCTTTTGAAAGCGCATGGACGGCCTCTTTCTCGTTAGAGTATTCCTTTAACGACTGGAACATCGCGCAATCCATTAAACTGGTTTTGGGAGAAACCGCGCCAGAATACATAGAATTTGCAGACCGTTCTAAAAACTGGATGAGCCAATTTGATGTGGGTGGAGCCAAATACAAAGGCTGGTTTAAAGCCCGTGATTTTGAAGGAAAATTCATTGATAGCAACTGGATTGATCCTCAAAACGGAGGCACAGTTAAAGACTGGCGTCCTGAATTGTTCAATTACGCCTTTGCTGAGTCTAACGGCTGGCAATATTCTTTCAGTGTGCAGCATGATATTCATGGCTTGATTGATGTCATGACAGGCTTTGATCAAATCAACAATCCTCAAGCAAAACAAGGCGATCTCTTTGCTGCCCGTTTAGATGAATACTGGTCAACCTACCCGGACAGAAACGCAGGGGACAACCAATTCCCGGTCTTTAATACAGGGAATGTGGGACAACATGTTCAAGGTAATGAACCCGATCACCATGTGCCTTATCTTTATAACTATGTTGGACAAGCTTGGAAGACGCAGTCCGCTGTGGCCGCTTCAACCAACATTTGTTATGACAACACCCCCAATGGCATTTGTGGTAATGACGATTTTGGCACCATGTCTTCTTGGTTTGTCTTCCGAGCACTGGGTTTTTACCCTGTAAATGCAGCTTCTGGGATCTTTGAAATCGGCACGCCGCTCTTTAAAAATGCCCGCATGAAAGTAGGAAATGGAAAAACATTTGAAATCTCCGCCATAAACGTCGATCGTCAAAATATCTTTATTCAATCGGCAAGATTAAACGGACAAGATTTTAACCGTACTTATCTGACGTATGACGAAATCATGGCGGGAGGCGCATTGGAATTCACTATGGGTGCATTACCCAACAAAGCATGGGGCTCGGCACCAGAAAGCGCACCGCCTTCTTTAGGCGTTGGCACCTTTTCACACAATGATAAAATGCCTATTCCTTATTCCACTGTAAACCCAGTTCAATATTAAAAAAAGAGAAACCCAGATGGCCTCTTTGGACGCGCCCACATGAAAGCGACCAATCTAAAGCGCACGCAAATGCGTCAAGACCCGCTATGTCAAGGTTTAGTGTAAAAGTCTCGCTAAACTGAGTCTCTGGGGCTGCGTTCAGAGCCTCCATTCGGGCTCTTCCTCTTTGTTTAAGAAATAAAAAAGGCCCGCTTTAAGTGGGCCTTTTTTTATCTCTGTCCAACGCAAGCCGATACCCAAAGTAATTGAAATTACCTGGGTGTTGGGTACGCTCGCTGCGCCCAATCACATCGTCCATCTATGCTCTGGGGATTCAGTTGCTTGTTGCTGGTTCGCATCTTCAATGACTCTGAGTGAAGCTCTATTTGAAAATGCAGGGTTGGATATAAGATCAAGATTGCCAAAGAACATAAGCCAAGCCAAATGCATAGCATTAAGCCGTCTCGGTGCTATTTTCCAAATCCCGTTCGGGTATGGATTCAGGTGAAAACACGGGGAATGGGGGGTGTCGGTGAAGGTGCATTTGTTGTAACGGGAGGAGGAACGGGCAGTTTTATTGGTCTATCCACTGCCTGCTGTAAGCTCACTGCTGCCCCTAAGAATCCACCTCTCATCTGATCATTCAATTCTTGTACCTTGCGCCCCTGTAGCCCTTGTTCTTGATTTCCAACAATGGCCAAGCCCGTACCGAACACGACACCCATGGCTCCCAACACTGCGCCTGTCGTAGAACTTTGTGATGCAGCGTAGATGCCAGCCAAACCAGAAAGAGCCGATATTGCCGTTCCACAGGTCACCATTTTATTATAATAA
>CAMRBZ010000362.1 GCA_947040595.1 uncultured Enterovibrio sp.
TGTTCGTGCTCACATTGCCATTCCTTTGATCGATGACCTTCTCGTTCATGAAGTCGTTCCTTTACTCAATAGCCTTCTCATTCAGAAACCCCTTCCTTCTTAAAGGATCTTAAAAGGGCTGTTATCTGATAAGGCTTGTTGTTTTTGATCAAGATTTTAAGCTACGCAACCAATTACTGACTGAACCCGAAGAAATACCCAACATTTCTGAAATATTTCGATTAGTACAGCCTTTCGCTTTCATCTCTAACACCTGTGGCAATAAGGCTTTCTTATCTGGACGGCCACCACCTTTGGATATAGCACCACCGACTGATCCGCCTATTGCCCCTGCTTTAACTTTGTCTTCCAGAGATCCCGCTTTCCCGCCCTTCGCCCCTTTCTTCGCCTGGCTTTCTCTAAATTTACTTGGCGTAAAATGTTTAAAGGTCCAATTCGCGATAGATTTAGCAATGGCTTTCACCTCAGATAAAGGCAACGGCGTGATGAATTGACCGTTTAGCGTTTCTACATGCTCGTATACGGCTTTTCTCAATTCGCTTTACATTCCCGACTTGTAAAATCCTCTTATCGCCTTGTAGGGCCATTTCAGTGCGTTTTAAGGGGGTTTGCAATTACGATCTAAATTGTCGATTTCTGGTTTTACGTGCGTGGCCGTAAAAGTTAGAGGGTTGTACTTCGATTGAAGAACGCATTGGGGAAATGTGATTTGTACCAGGCGTACAAACAAGAATTTTTGAGCCATACGCAATGTGAAGATATGTATTGGTAGGATTTTTAAATGTGATTTAAATCTTAAGAAAAAACAAAAATAAACGAGCGAATAGCGAAGTTCTTTGTTCTTTTTTCTTTTTCTTCTTTCTCTTTCAGGGCTTCATTTTTACTTATTAAACAATGATTTAAGAAAGAAAGAGTCCCCAAAATAGAGGCTAAGAGTCCCCAAAATAGAGGCTAAGAGTCCCCAAAATAGAGGCTAAGAGTCCCCAAAAATGAGGATGAATAACTTTTACTTTAGGGGTACAATAACCCCCCAAAATTAAATTGGGGACCGTTGTGAGCAAAGGATGAAAGATAAGCGAATTTCTTTGGTTTTCACCTATTAAGAAACAACCTAGCATTTAAGAGTCCCCTAAATAGAGGATGAATAATTTTTGGGTGTGTAGATAATCACTAACTATCAAGTCAGGTTTTTTTATGGAAAAAGACACACAACTAACTGTCGTGCATAGCAACGAATTAGTTGAGGCTTCATATTCATTAACGACTGATGAAATGAGGTTGATCGCATTTGCATCTACAAAAATAGATAGCAGAGGTAAAAAAGTTGATGAGATTTTAATTTACCCAGAAGAATTCGCAAAGGTATATGGATTAAATAAGCATAATGTTCATCGTAATTTAGTGAACTCGATTAAATCGTTATCGACAAAAACGGTAACTATACCTGATGGTAAGCGAAATCAGGTATTTCCGTGGTTGGCGAGAGGGACATATGAAAGGCAATCTGATATAGCTACATATGTTAGCATTGAGTTTTCTAAATATATTGGTCCTTATATTTTTGAATTAAAAGACAGATTTACATCTATTAATTTTGAATATGCTTCTCGGTTAAATACTCCATTTTCATTTCGTTTATATCAGTGGCTTATAAAAGCAAAAAATCTAAATTCAGCTAAAGATAGTGGGAGTATATCCATTGTTCTTGATATTGAATGGATGAAAAAACAAGCTGGTTTAGAGGGTCTTTATAATAGGTGGGCGAAATTTTCTGAAAAACATATACAACCTTCTGTTAATTTAATTAATGCAAAAACAGATATTTCTGTTATCTGGACTCCTGTAAAAAAAGGTCGCTCTGTTCATGCTGTTAAATTTTCTTATGTTGTGGAAGCGGCTACTTTTGCTAAACCTATTCGGCCACGTTTATACCGACGGCCAAAAGTGTTGAAAGGAAGTCATGAAGAAGGTGAGTGGATGCGTAAAAATCTATCTCTCTTGTTGTCCTACAGAGATGAATTAAAAAAATATGACGCTTTTGAAAAGTTAGATATTAAAGATCTTGAGCGCATTGCAGAATATTCATCAATTTTTGATCGAGAGATACACGAGAGCGCACTAAAGGAAATTTCTGAACGCAGGGCCAAAAAAACAAAAGTGGCTTCTTAAATTAAACATTTGTAATGACATTATTTTAAACAAGGTAAAATTTAAATTGTCACGTTGATACAAATATCTTTTTTTAAATTGTCACGTTGATACAAACTATCGCTCGTCAACTTGCTCGTTCGTAGAGTTTCTTGTTCGTGCTCACATTGCCGTTCCTTTGATCGATGACCTTCTCGTTCATGAAGTCGTTCCTTTGCTCAATAGCCTTCTCATTCAAAAACCCCTTCCTTCTTAAAAGATCTAGAAAGGGCTGTTATCTGATATGGCTTGCTTGTTTTTGCCGATCTCGTTAAGCCAATTACGGATCGTTCGTATAGAAACGCTTAACTCTTTTGAAATGGATAATTGGGTATAACCTTTCGCTTTCATCTCCAACACCTGTGGCAATAAGGCTTTCTTATCTGGACGGCCACCGCCTTTAGAAGCTGTACCACCAATTGAACCAGCTTTAACTTTGTCTTCCAAAGATCCCGCCTTCCCGCCCTTCGCCCCTTTCTTTGCTTGGCTTTCTCTGAATTTACTTGGCGTAA
>CAMRBZ010000363.1 GCA_947040595.1 uncultured Enterovibrio sp.
TATCCTTTGTTCTGCCCAAGCCGGAAGCGCACAGGTGCTCAAAGCATGGTTCACCTGTGACAACACTAGAGCGTTTGCGACGGCCACCCTTCCCCTCAACAGCAAACCTCTGGCCCTCCACATACCAAGGGTCTTTTGAATTTTATTTATAACTTCACTCCAAGTTGTGTCATCACATTCATCCTCATTTCTCCCCACATACACACCTAGCACTTTTCTTTTATCCTCCACTATTCTGAACCCCCATTTGTTGTTTAAATTTTTGTTTCTGCCCATACCCATTATTTCAGACTTTTGCATATTAATCTTTGCCCCAGATGCTCTTTCATATGTTTTTATATGTTTTAGCACTAAGTCTATATCCTCCTCTTTTTTTACCATTATATTTACATCATCCGCGTACTGCGTTAACCTAATGTTCTGCTTACCTATTCCACACACCCTTTTATCTCCTGATATCAGTGCCGCCAACGGCTCTGCCACCAAACTATATAGCAGCGCCGACATCGGGCAACCCTGTCTCACTGATCTATTTATTTCAAAAGTTTCAGTTAGTTCTCCGTTACATTTTATTTTACTCCTCGCTCCCTCATATAACAATCCCACCCACCCTCTTAACTTAGTCCCAAAACCAAACCTATCTAAGACCCTCCCCAAAAAACTCTGGTCAACCCTGTCAAAAGCTTTGTTCAAATCAATCCCCAGCCACAATCCCCCCTCCCCTTCCATATCTCTGATCACTTGTTTTACTGTTAGAATTGAATCCCCAATATCCCTCCCCGGTATACTGTAAGTCTGTGTTTTGTCTATTAGTGTCCCTACTACCTCCCTGATCCGGTTTGCTATTATTTTTGCTATTATTTTGTAGTCTGTGTTTAACAGGCTGATGGGCCTATAATTATCCAAATTCCTCACATCCCCTTTATTTTTAAAGAAGATGGTGATCACCCCTACGCTCATACTCTCTGGGACACAGCCCGTTTTATCAATATATCTACATAATTTTCCCATAATTGGTACCAGTATGTCTTTGAATTCCCCATAAAATTCAGCCGTCAGTCCATCGCTACCCGGACTCCTGTTTTTATTTAGCCCTTCAATGGCACATTTTATCTCATTTTCAGTAAACTCACAATCACACCATTCTTTATCTTCCACACTCAGGGTTTTCTTTAACGCCGCTAGGGCCTCATCTACACAGCACTCATCACACTCATCCTTCTTAAATAAGTTTTCATAATAGCTTCTCACTACTTTTAATATTTCATCACTCTCTTTTATTACTTTACCATTATGATCTAATATTTCTTTTATCTCTGTTTTGTTCTGTTTTTGTTTTTCTAGGCCCAGAAAAAAGGCTGTGCTTTTCTCCCCCTCATACATGTACTGTATCCTGCTCCTTATTGCAGCCCCCCTGCATTTTGCCACTTCTAAAGCGCTTAGTTTTTCTTTTAAATCCACATATTTTTCTGTACATCCATTTCCATCATCATCTAATATTTTAATTTCTTCATTTAGTTGTTTTCTCAGATTTTCTTCCTCTCTATCCTCTCTCCTTCTTTTCTCTATACCATACCTAATGCATTTATTCTTAATTCTTACTTTTACGCTCTCCCACCACACATTCATACTCGCATCCTCATTCCATTCATCCATCACTCTTTTCAAAAACACTCTCATACTCCTTTTAAACTCAATATCACTCAAAGAGCTGGCGTTAAAGCACCAGGACCCCCTTTTAAACTTCCCTTCCCTCCCTCCCACTACCAACTTAATCCCCGCATGATCACTCCACGTATTATTTACATATTCCACATCCCTTATAATTTTAACATTTCTGCTCGACACCAGAGCCAGATCTATTCTGCTTTGCTTTAATTTGTTTAAAACCATTTGCCTTCTAGAAAAGGTCCTCTCCCAGGGATGCAGGACTCGCCAGATGTCAGTTAGTTGGTTATTTTCCATCATTTCTTTTAAAGTGCGTCTACTGCTATCCCCTAGGGATACATTATTTCTTGAAGCGTCTTTGCTAGTCAAAATAATATTAAAATCCCCCATGATCACACTGTTCGCATTGCACCACACATTCACACTTAGCAAGAAGGCTTTTCTTTCCTTCTCCACATTGGGCGCATGCACATTAATCAATCTCAATTCCCTCCCCTCATAGCAACAATCTATAACTAACATCCTCCCCTCTGAATCCCCATAAACAAAATTAATCCCTGTTACTTTTGATCCTCTAAAACAAAAAGCAACTCCCCTGGCCCTGGGAGTCCCGTGTGAAGCATACATTTGGCCTTTAAAATATTTTTTACTCTTTTCGAGTATGTCATCGTCCCATTTTGTTTCTTGCAGGCACAAAATGTCCGCATTTAAGTCCAGCACAGCTTGCCTTTTTAATCCAGTACGCAGACCGTTTGCATTTAAAGAAATAATAACTAAGGCCATAAACAAAAATACTTTAAGAAAAAAGCCAAAAACAAAAAAAAGCCAGCAAACTCATAAAACGTCATTAATTACTTATTTCTTTTTCTTTCGATTCCCCACCTTCTTTTGATTGAGAGACACTCTTTTTTGTGCTCTCATCAACTCCTTTTCAAATTCCATGTCACTCCCCGAGCTCCCCCCCCTCCTAGTTTCTTCACCCGCCTCTCTATCCTCCCCATTTTTATTTTCCACACTTTCCCCCTTTT
>CAMRBZ010000364.1 GCA_947040595.1 uncultured Enterovibrio sp.
CAGGCTTTTCATGTTGTTTTTGAAAAATCACGCTAACTTGGCGGAAGGTTACAATCCAATAATCTCAGAAAACGGAGAAATAGATCAGGGAACCGCCGTAAACTTCCCAACATTGAAAAGAGCAAAAAAAAGTTAAATAAAACGATGATTGTACAAAAACGGTTGATTCATTCCGGTCCAGTCTATGATTCCGTCCTAAAAAAAGCCCTGTCTACTAAAGCAGGGCTTTTTTATATGGAATCGTTCCATTAAGTCAGAACGAAAAATAATTCACTGTCTTGGTTATTGTGGATTAAGGCCTAATTTTTCTAAGACTAACTTAAAGTTAGCTTGACGTTCTTTTATGTTATGGACTTCACCTGTCTCACAAGCGACGTCGGGGCAGCCACGGTTAACAATACCTGAAACATCATTAATGAACTCTGCACCTTTTAAACCACCATCCACGTATTTTTTCAATTCCTCATAATAGTTCCAATCAGCATATGGACCACCTTCATTTGTGTATGCTTGTACAGAGGTAACCCAATAGAAAAGACCAGCAATCCATTTAATTTCCCTATTTTCCTCTGAGCTACAAATCAGACCAGGATCTGAACAGAAATCAAGTTCAGGATATAATGGATTCGAAGGCGGTGTATCAATTTTCACACCTTCAACTGTTTTACCAATAAGATCCGCATTAACATGTGAACGTCCTAAGTAATGGTTAAGAGTACCGAAGTTTTGACGTCCTGTTGTTTGAATAACACCACGGCCCCACCAACCACAACCTTGAACACTTTCTTGACTGCTTCCATCCCAGATGAATTTCCCCGCTTTCTGACCAACATACACTTTACACTCTTCACGTTCCCATACTTGCTTAGATGTATCTACTTTATCAGGTACATCATTACAATGGCCTTGATTTGTCCAACGACCCGCTGAACCATTAATAAGTTGACCTCTTTCTTCAAGTACAGCATCTGGCACCGCAAAGACAGGAGCTGGTGCTCCATACCATTTAGCATGCGTTATTGCACTGACTTCCATTTTCTCATTGCGAGGACAAGAGTAGGGATGATCTTGACCTGTTACAGCGTTATAACCGTAATCGGCGTATTTTTGACCTAACTGACCACAACTTGCAGCCATAGGATAGTCTGTAGGTGCACCAAAACGTGTTTCAGACCAGTTATTCTCGTCACATGCATTGTAACGAATCGTCTCTTGCATACTTTGTGCTAAAAAAGCTGCAATAGCGACTTTTGCATACATGATGTTGGTTGCATCATCTGCATTTTTATCAAGTAACCAGTACTTATTACCGGCAACACCCGTATTATGCATTGCATTTAGGCCTTCTAAGAAATCGGCCCACTTATAAACAGTTGAAGGGATCCACTGTGATTCTGGAGTTTCAAAAAGAAAAACTTCGTTGTCCATCACGTTTTCGGCATTCGCTAAATCAATATTTAATGCTGGAATGATGGTTAAAGCACCTTCTTTATTAGCATCTGAAACAGAATACAACGGCATTTTCGTGGTTTGATAATGTTCAATTTTCGGCTCTAAATCAGATGAATCTTTGTCAAACAAAATAGCAAATACATTGCTATAAGCCGCTTTTCGAATTTTCTGATCTCCTGTCGTGTTTCCCATAAAATAGTTTGTCGCTTGCTTGGTTGGAATTGTCGCTAACATTGCAGGAGCTTTTATAAAATCAGTTACCTGCTTCACGTATTCTAATGCGTTGTGCCATTGATCATCAGATAAGGCTTCTGTTTCATTTGATTTTCTGAAAGCAACAAAATCAGCGCGAGTGTCACTATCAGGCTTATACAATTCGAATTGGTCAAGTACATTTGCGGTATAGCTCGATGCCTTATCCCATACGGACTGTCTGCCAGAATATTTATCATAAGCAAAATCACCAATATTTAATGACCACCCATGATTCGCCGTCGGAGCAAGCTTTGAAAGTATGAGATTATATGCTTGAGCCCATCCTTTTAGATCGTTCCCTAGCATATTAACAAGATCCGAATCAATTTCAGCGTTGCTGTTTTCAAGTGCCTTAATTAAGGCATCTTTAACTGGGATAGATCCAAATTGATCAAGGTCTGAACTGGCTTTATCAAGCACATCGCTGACGATTAAAACTGTTGAAAAACCCGCCTCTTGAGCATCTTTTATGACCGATTCAAAATTATTGGTCAAAATATCTACGTTACCTAAGTTTTCACTACTACTCGCTTGAATCTCCAATGTAGGTGGGGCTTCAAAGCCTGGGCTTGCGACAACCAAAGTATTTGGCCAACCAGGGATTTCCAAAGAAATGGGGTCTATTGGATTTTGTAAAGAAAGAAGTGGCGCAGAGCCTGGTTCAGAACCATCACAATTCACCTGAAGGTTCCATGAACCGTCACTGCCTGGAATAGTTTGTGTCCAATATACCGCAGAATACGCGATATTATTGTAAACCATGACATCTCCCCCAGTGGAATGGTCCCCACGAGTCCAATCAGGATAAACATTGAAATCCTTACATAACGCACCTGTTACAGCACCAGGTGGATTTGATATATCTGTATCTGGTGTTGGTTCAGGCTCTGGCTCTGGCTCGGGTTCTGGCTCGGGTTCTGGCTCGGGTTCTGGCTCGGGTTCTGGCT
>CAMRBZ010000365.1 GCA_947040595.1 uncultured Enterovibrio sp.
GCCTTTCCAACCCACTTGTAGGTTGTCAGCTCTTCAAGCCCCATAGGACCTCGAGCATGTAATTTTTGTGTCGAAACCGCCACCTCAGCCCCTAAACCAAATTGAGCGCCGTCAGTAAAACGGGTGGAGGCATTGACATAAACAACCGCAGAGCCCGCCCCATTAATAAAGGTTTCAGCGGCGCGCAAATCATGGGTTAATATGGCATCAGAATGGCTTGCGTTATGCAATCGCATATGAGCAAGGGCTTCATTCACATCCGCCACGCAGGCAATACCTAAAGTAAGAGCCAGCCATTCAGTATCAAAATCGCCTTCTTCTGCTTTTTCTAATGTGTCAACACAGGATAAATACGGCAACAAAGGGGCTTCTGCCAGCACCTTGACCTTGGCTTCATTTAAACGTGGCGCCAATTTGCCTAAAAGTGCTTCTGCAATGTCTTGATGGACTAAAAGCGTGTCCAATGCATTACAAGCAGAAGGACGCTGCACTTTTGCATTCATAATGAGATCCAAAGCACGCTCTAAATCGGCGGTTTTGTCCACATAAATATGACTGATCCCAAAACCACCAATGATAACAGGTATTGTACTGTTTTCTTTGCACATTTTATGCAAGCTCGCACCACCACGTGGAATGATCATGTCAATATGTTCATCAAGACGAAGCAAATGGGTCACCCATTCTCTGTCTGGATTATTTATATATTGCACAGATGCAGCAGGCAGACCCGATTTTTCTAAAGCAATTTGTATTATTTTGACCAAGGCCATATTTGAATTAAATGTTTCTTTACCTCCGCGTAAAATACTGGCATTGCCTGTTTTTAAGCAAAGAGACGCAATATCAATGGTCACATTAGGACGGGCTTCGTAAATCACCCCTATCACACCAATGGGCTCACGACGACGACACAAGGCCATGCCATTTTCCAATACCCGGCTGTGGGTCTCAGCCCCAACAGGATCTGACAAGGTGATCACATTGCGCACATCCGCCACAATCCCCGCCAAACGTGGCCCATTCAGCATTAAACGATCGAGCATCGACGCGGATAAACCTTGCTCTCTCGCCGTCTTTAAATCTTTTTCATTGGCTTCAAGGATCTGCGCAGCATGGATTTCCAATTCTTCAGCGATCACCGACAAGGCTTTATTTTTTTGCGCAGTTGGGGCCATTGCCAAAACATAAGCGGCCTCTTTTGCAGCACGTCCCATCTCTTCTAAGGACACATTTTGTATCTTCATTTTCGTTTTACTCTTCGTGTTTTGGATAGAAAAAAGACAACAAGCTTGAGGTGTCAGTCCATCACCACCAAATCGTCGCAATGTACCGCAACAGGCCCATGCGCATAACCTAAAATACCTTGGATCTCTTGGCTGTGTTTTCCTACAATCGCGCTTAAGTCTTTGCTCGAATAACGGCAAATTCCCCGAGCCAATATTTTTCCCTCTTTATTGCAAATACGTGCCACAGCCCCTCGTTCAAATCGCCCTTCAACAGACAAGATCCCTTTTGACAACAAGCTGCGGTGAGAAGACATTACCGCCTTCACGGCCCCATCATCTATCAAAATATTCCCTCCCGAAGGCGGTCCCGCTAAAATCCAACGTTTTCGACTTTCTAACGGAGACGCCAAAGGATGAAAACGGGTGCCAACAGATTGACCATTCAGCACCTCCGATATCACCCCAGGACGGCTTCCTGCTGCAATCGTAACTTCAATACCCGCTCTTCGCGCCACGTCTGCCGCTTGCAGTTTGGTGGCCATACCGCCCGTCCCCAAACCGGTCACACTCCCGCCTGCGAGTTGATGTAAATTCTCATCAATGGTATCGACTTCTCGAATTAATTGGGCGTCTGGATTTGAACGGGGATCGGCGGTAAACAAACCGGGTTGATCCGTTAAAAGAAGTAATTTATCGGCTTCAGCCAAAATAGCGACCAAAGCGGAAAGATTGTCATTGTCTCCAACCTTGATTTCAGCCGTGGCCACGGCGTCGTTTTCATTCACGACAGGCACAATGTGATGTTCAAGCAGGGTTTGTAACATATCCCGCGCATTCAGGTAGCGTTCACGATCGTTTAAATCCGCTCGTGTGAGCAACATTTGACCAATATTGATACCATAAATACCAAATAAATTTTCCCATTCTTGAATTAAGCGAGTTTGCCCAACAGAAGCCAGCATTTGTTTATTGGCGATCGTATTAGGAAGTTGAGGATAATTTAAATGCTCTCGCCCTGCAGCAATGGCGCCGGAGGTCACCACAACAACGCGGTGCCCCTCTTTTATTAACATTGCGCACTGGCGAACTAATTCAACAACATGCGCTCGGTCAATTTTTACCGAGCCTCCCGTTAAGACACTGGTTCCGAGTTTGACGACCAAGGTCTGGCGCGCAGGGTTTTCATTTGACTCAAAAGTCGTATTCATCGAAATATTTTCTCGTTCTGACATCACATTCACATTATAAAAGCGCACAGCCTCTTTTTTATCAATTCAAGCCCTAAATCACAAGGGACGATCTCTTGAATCGCACATATTTATTCTTATTTTCCCCTCCACGCCGTCTTTCAAAGAAAAACGTTCAGGTAATCCTTTTAAAAAAAGACAGAAACACCGCGGATCTTGAATCAATAA
>CAMRBZ010000366.1 GCA_947040595.1 uncultured Enterovibrio sp.
ATCGTTTTCTTCAAGATCTTCTTGATCTCTATATGATGCGTATTATGGATACCGATCAGACTGCTCGAAATGCATTCGCTTTTTTTAAGCAGCGAATGTCCGAAGAAGTGTATCAAAATACTCGATTCTATGTCGATATCAATCTGCTCAATTTCCAAGATGGCATACTACCAAGTATGTTTCATGACCCAGAAAAAGGGATCAGTCAAAGTACGGATTTCATGCTAGCAAAGATTTTACTTTCTCAGCAGCATAATCTGTCAATCAATCCAGAGCAATTAGGTTTAGCTTGGGCTGAACTTGCAACCTATAAAACCCTTTGGACTGCGCAAGTGGATACACAATACCATCAGAAAATAGAAAATATCCATAGTGATGCACTCCTACGGTATTCTAAACATATCGCAAACATCAATGCTGAAATAGTACATTCTAGCTCTAGCCGAAAAACCTATCTCGATCCGCAAACGTCTAAACCGCAATATCTAACTTTTTCTCCATTAAAATCACCCATGATTGAGCTCATAAATGACGGAGCACCAGCCACTTCGAAAGGTGTTGGTGCCTGTAATTTACTTTCAGTGGCTGCTGCGTATCAGATGTCAATTCTTGACGATGACACACCAAAAGGTAGCGCAAAAAATCTGGATCAGTTCATCAGCATTTTATCGCGAGTCAAGGATTTATCTGACTACACGACAAAAGATCCAAGTCTTGCATTCCTCCTACTAGAAGGCTTGACGCAAATAAATGAAGAAGCACAAAAAGAAAAAGCCAGCTCGCTACATTCATTCAAGAAAACAATTCAGTTCGAAGATCTAGAGCAATCACTTGAGATAAGCAAGAATCCACTTGTACTCAGTTTTCATGATACTGACAACCAAAATCCTCACTCAGTATCAATATCCCCCATATATACCCTAAAACAAAATGATTCTTCTCATTTATTAATAAGTTATTTAATTACAGATACTAACCTTGGATTTATTCCTTGTCCGACAAAAGAAGTGGCACTAGAGATACTAAAGATTTGCGCAAATCGCTATCTCGCTCTCGATGTTGATAATTCGAATTTTAAGAGTCTAAAAGTTTCACTTCTAGAATTTACCCAAGAAGTACATGACACTTTTTCTCGCAAGACAAATAAAAGTCAGGAAACCCATCAGATACCTGTTCTGCCTATAAACCGATCTTTCGCTCAAAGTAATATTTGGTCTTACTCTGATATCTTCAGTGATAACTCCCCTTCATGGTCTCTTTTGTCAAAAAGTCATACCGCTTCAAGTTCTGATTCATGGAAAAGTCTTTTACCTAAAGAATTTGGAAAAAGAAAAGTCCAAGGTAATTCCAATATAGGCAGTGAGCTTAATCTCCTTTCCGAAAACGGGGCAGAGGAGTATCTAACAGCAAAACATCATCACTATACGCAAGCACTTCTCCTATTAAGCGAAAATATACAGGCAGAAGAAACTCCGCATACAAAAGGAAATAGCTTAACCGATCTTGAAAAATATAGAAAAAACAATCCGGAAGATAAAGCGAAACAAAAAACAGATCTAACTTTCAAAAGTGAAAAATCACACCGCTCAATTCATCTCAATGAGAAAGCTAGGATTCAAGGCCCCCCATATAAAAGAGAAGAGGCAATTTATATCTTAGCGACATCTGAACAAGGGAAAGAACCTAGAAGAGACCGCAGCTCAAAAAGATACCCTCCAGGGAAAGGTATACCCGCACAAGCTACCCCACCAAAAGCAGACTGGCCGCAACCTCTTCCGCCAAAAGCAGACTTGCCACATTCGGAGTCAACTGAAAATATAAAATTTATAGATTCAACCCATTGGAAGGCAGTGAGAATAAGAGACGATATTCATTCTAAAGAGCACCCAGATATGTACTTAAACAAGTTCTCCCCTGTCAGTATCCATGGCAGAGTAAAACTGCCACTGCCAAAAGAAGATCTCGATTTCTCCTTCAATCCTGATGCCAAGCAACCATTAAACCTACCTCCCATCCCTCCCGATCCAGATACAAAACCAAAGCGACCAGCACCGGAGAGAGATCCACTCCCTGATGAGAATACCGCCAGAACAACACTGCGTCGTCATAGAAAACAGCAAATAGAACGTTCCTTGAAATTCCTTGACCTATTTTCAAAAGATGCCGCGCTCTTAGAGACAGCAGCCACCCTGTATGATCCAAAATTAACAACACCTGAAACACCAAACATCCAGAGACAAAAAGCATTTAGAGCTACCACAAAAATAGATTCATCAGAGAGAAGCACTCTTTTCTCTGATGACATACAAGAGCCTCAAATAAGTAGGGGAGCAGAAGCTGCACCTCTCAACGAAAAAAACGCCCTTACAGAAAAAGAAAAACACAATGCATTAGGCAAAAAATTATTAACAAAACTGAAAAATAGTGACGTTGAATACGGAACTGGCTCCAATGAGCCAAACGTTCAACCTCTTCCAAAATTCAATCAAAAAACACCAAGCATAGCGATCTCAGAGAAGGAAATAGAGGGGATCTCTCAAAAAATGAATCTAGAGGATCCTGAATTTGTAAGACAAATAACACAAGACATGAAAATACTTGAAGCCGAGCTTCAAAAAATAAAT
>CAMRBZ010000367.1 GCA_947040595.1 uncultured Enterovibrio sp.
ATCGTATTCCACCATGATATGTCATTTATGATCATGCCCCCCGTCGACGTTGAAAGTGGCTGCATCTTGGCGGCATTCGTTCAGCCCCCTCACACAGTGTATTTATGTTCAGAGGGCTCTCCCGTCCTCGTCTGCATGCATCTTCAACTCTTTTGGGTCTGTATTTCATTCATGCTTGGGTTGAAAAAAATAAAGCATTTATGATTACATTTAGATTTAAAATATAAAAATACTTAAGCTGACTAATTAATAACGTCCGCAAGCATTTGAATGAAACCTAAGGCATGAGCCCTTTATAAATATACCCGTCGCCTTTGAAGCTGAGTGAGTGTTGCTCGCGGAGCCCAATCACAGAGTAGAACGATACTCAGGGACTTCACTCGCTTAGCGCAGACACGTAACTTCAATTACTTTGTGTATAGATATATATGCTTTTTATATAAAACACAGTATCAAATTTAAGACAGTGTCTTAAATTGACTCTAAAGCAATCAAGAAAATCAGTGATCTCTAGATACATAAAGAAATATCCACTCAAAGCCTACAAAAGCAAAATACCAGAGTTCAATTAAGCCGCTTCATTATTGAATCTATACCCGTCGCCTTTGAAGGTGCGTGGGTGTTGGCTACGCAGGTTCAGCCCAATCACATCGTCCATCTGTGTTCAGGGGCTTCACTTATTTTCTGCCTACACGCAACTTCAAGTGTCTTGAATCAATCGCTTTATGATGGATGTAATCTTTAATGAAATTGCTATCCCCGTCATTCCACAGATATATCCCTCGCCTTTGCATCTACGTGGGTTGACCAGGCTCATTTGGCCCAATCAGATTGTCTCTCTATCCTCAGAGACTTTTCTCGCTTGGCGTAAGCGCGCATCTTCAATTACTTTGTGTTGATAACCTCTCTTTTTTTAACATATGAGGTTGAATTCAGAATTGAAAGGCGAAAATTTTACGGAGCGTCACGTACAGATGTTGATTAATAGGGGATCTTTCATAAATTTTTACAGAAAATAATGTTATTTTTTATATTCAAAAACGCGGGTAACCTCGCTTTTTAGAAATCGACCATTTAATTAAAAAGCCAAAAAAAAACGCCCTCACTTAAAATGTACAAATTAAAAGACAGTAACACCTAACCTTGTATAGAAAACCGAACTCTTTTTTATCTGTAGATATCTATTTGATAATTTTATTTAAAACACTTTAAACTTTATAAAAAATACAATATATTGCCCCTCGGAATCTATTAGGCATTGAAAAATAGGATACTAACTGATTTTACATAGCCGACTATCGGGCACTTTCGTTTGAAAGAATTCCCCCCTATTCAGTTAAATGCTGTCATTGTGCTTGTCGCCTTGTCAGTATTTATTAGGTCCTTCATGACAAGCATTCGGACCGTTTTTAGATCCTATGAGAATTTATTTATATAACCCGTTTATTTTAAATAAAGCACTCCTTTTTCAGTTTTTTTTTAAATTCAAACACTGATAAAAACGTCCGAATCCTTGTCATCCGGCACATGTTATTTAGATTAATTGAAGAGCAGTAATGTTGATAAAAAAATATGTTTTAGCTTCGTCCTTGTTAATTCTTTCAGGTTACACATTGGCGTTTGCAGACCCAGAAATAAGAGAAAACAATTTAAATTCAAGAACTTCAGCAAGTTCGCTGGGATCTTATGCCGATAAAATATTGAGTGATGAATTTACCCTTAATGCTGCCGATCGAAAAACAACACGTCTAGCCCTTGCTAATGACAGTGCATACACTGCGAGATATAGAGTTGAATATTGTGCAGATGATGGCACAGGAAATCACCTAAAATATGTTGAACAGAGCTCTTCCCTAATAGCAACAGAACGTGCTTACTTTACTTTACCGGCTGATGCCTATTACACCAAAGTAACAGCAGAGTATGCAACTGGATTACTATGGGCGCCGTGGAAAAACATTTATCAGCATAATCTTTGTGCAAATCTGAATGAATGGTCAATATCTTATCCCGAGACTGGAACAATGAATACGATAAAAATTAATAATTGGGGAACCCTATTTAATATAGGGTGGGGAACGGCTCTCCCAGAGTCCTCCAATACCCCCCTGATTAAAAATAAAAATGCGAATCCATTGCTTGGTTGTAATTTTTAATCAGTAAATGTTAAAAAGCACAGATCATATTAGAAAATTCAGTCTTAGTGAAAGCCAGCATTCATTCTTTGATCTTTAGATAGACCTTTTTGAACATAAATATTGCAGGGTGCGGCGCGAACCCGACATTTCGCACATGAGAAATGAATATTAATTTATAGGTATTCCGATTAGAACTTGTCCATAAACCCATATCTGCACGTGACGCTACGTGAAAAATTAGCATTTCAATTTTGATTTCAAGGTTAGATTTTAAAAATCGAGGTGAGGTGCGAAATGACAGGTGAACGCTGTCTTAGCGAAATTTTTTCATTTTACGAGGATGGATTGACTGTTAAATATTTGTGTAAAATTCGGTTTTTTAAATAATGACCCTCAGTCATCTCACCCTGATAAATAGGATACTTTCCGTTTATCAATGCTTTTGGTGAGACTTTAATTTATTGAATTTAAATTTGTTTAT
>CAMRBZ010000368.1 GCA_947040595.1 uncultured Enterovibrio sp.
CAATATCATTAGACCACTACAATTTAAAATATAAACGTTTTTCTAACACGAATACTCTTTTTTGAAACAGAGCCTGAATCAACAAGAACTACTCTCAATGATCTTGGTTCGAGATAAATTGAGAAATATTACAATGAATAGCCCTCCTATCCTTCTCCACATTTTGGATGTTTTATTTAATATGATTTGGCAAATATATTGGCCACTGGCTTTTGGTTTGATCCTTTCGTCATTTATTCGTGGTCAACTTCCCATTGAAACCGTCATCAAACATCTTGGAAGAACCAATTTAAAGAGTATTTCATTTTCAACTTTACTAGGAATGCTCTCCTCTTCTTGTTCTTATGCTGCAGCATCTATTTCTCATACCCTTTTAGTAAAAAAAGCCACACTCGCCAATGCAATGGCTTTTTTGGTGTCCAGCACTAATCTTATTGTTGAAATGTTTATTGTTTTAATCGCATTGCTTGGCTGGACATTTCTGTGGGGAGAAATTTTAGGAGGGTTACTTCTTATTACTTTTATTGCTTTTCTTTTTCACTTCTTTTATCCAAAAAAACTCGAAATAGCCTTAAGAAAAAAAATAGAAGAAGAATCCACTCCCCTCTCTTCCATAAGCGATTCTGGAATGGACATGAAAACAATGGAAAGCGAAAAAGACTCAATTCCTTCTTCAGAAGAGCAAAAAACACTTAAAAAACATAACAAATTAACCCAAGCTGCAAGTTTATTTAATATGGACCTAAGCATGATTGGCAAAGAAATATTGATTGGCGTCGTGGTCTCTTCCATATTAATCGCCATCGTTCCTCTTCAAGGATGGCACGCACTTTTTATCAGCCCTGATGTTGGTCTTCCTCCTTTGATACATTCATTTCTTGACGTACTGATTGGTATTGGGGTTGCTGTCATTGCTTATGTATGCTCCGTTGGGAACCTTTTGCTTGCCGCAGCACTTTGGCATGGTGGAATTTCTTTTGGTGGCGTTATCGGCTTTATTCTCGCTGACGTATTAACGATTCCGATGATGCGAGTATATTCAAAATATTACGGGGCACGCCCTGCTCGGTGGATGGTTTTACTTTTGTTTATTGCAATTTTGGCCACGGGATTGTGCATTGATGCCATTTTTATGGGCTTTGATGTTCATGTTTCCAGTGAAACGTTAAGGCCTCTGATCCAAGAGGGGTTCGGTTTGAATTTAACCACGCTCCTGAATCTCTTTTTTATCCCTTTTTCAATTTGGTTTTATTTTGTAGGGAAAAAAGCCAACGTAGGTATGAGGATGTAAAAAACCACATTGGACTCACGTTCTTGAAATGAGGGGACCGAGTCCAATGAATTGGAGAGTTTTACAGTTTGTTTGACTGCAATTTCTATTCGTTATGGTGTTTAGATTCTTTTAAAACCAGCTTCTAAATCAGCAATTAAATCATCCACATCTTCTAGTCCAATATGTAAGCGAACCAGAGTACCAGTAAAATCGACAGCGCCCACAGGACGGATAGCGTTCAGCTCGTTTGCTTGATTGGCTAAAATTAAAGACTCAAACCCCCCCCAAGAATACGCCATATGAAACAATGAAAAATGATCCAAATAATGCGCCAATTGTGATTGACTGAGCGTTTGTTTCAAAACGAAAGAAAATAATCCACTTGAACCTGTAAAATCCCGCATAAAATGTACGTGACCCGATGTCCCTGGTAACGCAGGATGATTTACTCTGAAAACTTCCGACCTTTCAGCAAGCCAATGTGCAATTTTAATACTGCTTTTTTCATGCTGAAGTAACCTCACACCTAAAGTCCTGAGTCCACGAGAGGCCATGTATGCAGTATCCGCATCAACCATTTGTCCCATTAAATAAGATCGCTCTCGAAGCTGTTTCCAACAACGCGCATTAGCAACCGCCGTTCCAATCATTGCATCAGAATGACCAAGAATGTATTTAGTACCCGACTGAATCGAAATATCAATATCATGCTCAAGGGCTTTAAAGAGAACTCCTGCGCTCCAGGTATTGTCCAACATGATCACAATCTCTTTGTTTACTCGCCGAGCGGCTTTTACAATAGCAGGAATATCTGGAACCTCCATTGTTATCGAACTAGGTGCTTCCAAAAAAAGGACACGGGTGTTTTCTTTTACCAAATCAATAATTTTATTCCCTATCATGGGATCAAAATAACAGGTCGAAACACCAAAATTATTTAAAATCTGATTTGAGAAGGCTTGCGTAGGCTCATAAGAGCCGGCCGTCATCAAAACAGTATCACCTGTTTTAACAAAAGATAAAATAGCGTTGGAAATTGCCGCTGCACCACAGGGATAAAGCACACAGCCCGCCCCTCCCTCAAGTTCAGCCATCGCATCTTGAAAAGAAAAATGGGTTAAAGTGCCACGTCGCCCATAAAAAAGTTCACGTTCTCCTCTTTTTTGCATTGCGATATTTTTTTGTTCCACTGTCTCAAACACAATGGAGGAAGCGCGTTGAATTACAGGATTTACGCTTCCTTGGCAGTATTTTTTTGACCGACCAGCACAAACAAGCATGGTTTCCCTTTTTTTTAATGTCATCAATTTTCCTTTTTTTCATCTTTCTGACTAATCAG
>CAMRBZ010000369.1 GCA_947040595.1 uncultured Enterovibrio sp.
TGTGCGCAGGGGCATGCAGGGTGGTGTGGGGGCTGGAGGCTAGACACCTCTGGCTACCCGATTAAAGGTCATGTAGGACGATCTCTTTATATGCTAACGTTTCCATCAGTGATTCTTCATTGCCGTACAATGTGAACGCGCTTAAGTTCATTTCGTATAGTTTTGCCAAAATTGATTTCTTTAGGGGTAACTGTTCAGAAGGGCTGTTTGACTTTCAACGTCTTTAATGCATTTCAATTGTTTTATAGATAATGAGAGCCAGTAAAATAACTCGTTATTATTGAATAATGAGAATTAGGCGTAAAAACAATCAAATTAGAACGTTGAACTCGTTGTCAATACCTTCCCGGTGAACAGTTACTGGAGGAGAATTTGCAGGACATGAAGATATAAAAAAGCATTTAAAATGTAATACATTCTTTGCAAAATCATATCATTCATGGCAACGAGGCTTAAATGAAAACACGAATGGCCTACTCAGACGATTCTTTCCAAAAGGAATGAAAATAGCTGGAATTTCGGATAAAAGACGTTGAATTTCTGAATTCTTTATAAATATGAGACCTAGAAAAACGTGAAATTATCTGAATCCCTTTGAATCTTTAAAAGGTTATCCTGTTTCGGTTATTGTTGAGATATGGCTATGGTTTTGTGAAAGTTATGAAATAACAGAGCTGATTCTTTTCCAGCAGTGATTATTCTTTTACTATGGGTGACTTATTATTCTTGTATTTTTTTAATTGTTTTATCAATAGCTGCTTTATATCGTTGCCTTGAGTTGGAATTTGAATTTCATCTGGCTTCGGAACATCGGGCATAAAAAGAGATATGTTTTTAATATTGCAAATGTAGTATCTACATATCCAGGGGTCTATAAGCCATTTACTATATAACCCATCAAAAATTAAAAATTGGTGATCAAAATCTTTTACAATAGCGACTTTTATACTTTTTTCTATTTTCATTTCAATGCAACATTTTAAGGCGAAGTTAGCTCTAACACCACAGTTGCCTGTCTTTTTTTTTGCACATTCATTAATTCGATCTAAAAACGGGAGATTAGCATCATTAATTATATTCATTATTTTATTTGTTTCAAAATAACGTTCACTAAGAATTATTTTATTTTCTTCATCATCGTCGTTATGGATAAATAAATTTAAAAGTGTTAATGAGTTGAATGCATCGAAATTATTTGCAACATCATTCAAAATTAAATCGATTATCTTTACATCTCGATAATATAATTCACTTTTTTCATCTTGAGGTACTTCATTTGAAGATATTGTTTGCATTACCTCTACAGAATTTGATACATTAATATCGTGTTTTTGCATAATTTCAGTTACGGGAAGATTAAATAAATCCATTTTAATGAATGCTTTACTAGGTCTCATTTATTACACTCAGTTATATAAAAAGTAAAACTATCGATTATTTTTTGGTAGTGGCTCAAATCTGCATTATAGAATGAATATCAATCCCAAATTCAACGGCGTTAATATAAAGGCCAATAAAAATATTATGCATCAATTCGCTCTTTGAAAAACAAATTGTACGCCGCGTTACAATTTTCTGGGTGTTTTGTTTTCCTATTTCGTGCTCACTTGAATCGAGATGTCCTTTATAATCTCCCCTGTTATCAGTATAAAACCGGGTTACACCAAAAGGGGCAAGATGCTCTTTGAGCGTTTTGAAAAAGACATCTTTTCGTTTCCCAAAAACGTAAGCTAGGACCGTATTTGTTTTATGGCAGACCGCGTGCTAAAGCCTGTATTGGTTTGATTTTTTGGAACCCATCAAACCCCCTGTCTCTTAGTCACATCTCAAACTAAAACTCCAAAAATCATTGGATCTCATTCTATTCATTCACAAAGTCGAACGTTTCACAAGGAATGCATTCCTTTAGTAAATGCGTATTTAATAAAGAGGCGCTGATATCCCCTCAATTAAACGGTTCTCTTTTGCTACAAGTGAAATTTTGATCAATAAACAAGCCTTTCGAACAATAATTAGTCAGAATTAGATTCGAAAAGATGTGACTAAGATACAGGTGCACAGCCGCATGCAGGGTGGTGTGGGGGCTGGAGGCTAGACACCTCTGGCTACCCGATTATATTTTTAATCAGCTACATAAAAACTTTCGAGGTTCCACGTGGCTGAAACTCCTTGATGATTGGTTAGAGAAGTTATTCTGGCAATTATTTTACTATCTTTATTAACGCCTGCAGAATTAAGCTTGATAACATCTTCATCCGAGATGTCGACTACTACATGCTGATTAAGCCTTATATCAAGTAAGCCGATTTCTTTTGGTTCTGTATCTATATCAATGTCTTTTACAACAAAAATACTTGTACTATTTACTAAAGAATCACTATCAGTAATGGCAATGTCGATATCAAATTCATCTGCCATAAAATATCTCAGTTTCATCGTGAATTCTTCAGAGTTTAGAGTGTCACCAAATGAAGTCTGACTAGCCATTTGCTTTGCAAAATCTTCTATTACGCTGGTAGTTAAAGTACCCGTTTTATAATACCATTCTGTAAAATTAACTGATCAGATTTGCCCAGTCTCTCGAACACATTTT
>CAMRBZ010000370.1 GCA_947040595.1 uncultured Enterovibrio sp.
CATGGCTGTCAATCAGGCCCAAATTTTAGAGCAGCTTGAGCTGCTCGTAGGATCTTAACTGTTCATTTGAGAGAGATGGACAGCTTGTTAGGCCACTGGCTTTGCTATGGAAGAAGGTAAGTCACACTAAAATACACCATCTGAAATCGGCGTGAATTCAAGAAAGCACGAGTGAAAAATAAACGGCATTGAAGAAGTCGAGGCTTAGATTATTTGTAACTGTTCACCGGGAAGGTATTGACAAGGAGTTCAACGTTCTAATTTGATTGTTTTTCCGCCTAATTATCATTATTCAATAATAACGAGTAATTTTACTGGATCTAATTATCTATAAAACAATTGAAATACATTAAAGATGCAGAAAGTCAAACAGCCCTGGTGAACAGTTACGATTATTTAGATAAAGCTCACATTAAACAGCGGAAAACCCACTCATTTTGTCACGCAATATTTCAATAAAAGAGGCGCAATCCCCAATATAATTCGGGTAAGCCTCTGAGAGCTGATCAAGATTTTGAGTTGATACAAGAAGAGCACTCAGGCCATCAATGCTCGCGACAAATGTTTCAACATCGTTGTATGCAGAAATGGCGTGATCTTGCTGAGGAAATACTTTTTGAACTAAAACATCCAATGTTTTGCTGTTCACTATAAGCAACACGTGACCAGTGCTTGTCACTTTTGTATCAATAATTTCTGAGGCCATTTTAAAAGAAGTTAATCGCTGAAGAGCGTTTAAGTCTGTATTCAATTTTTTAAGCCGAGACACATAAAGCTCTTTTTGGAGATTAGGCAACTCAATGATCCCCTCAGCTTCAGCAATAAAATCACTCATAATAGAAAGCAATTCTTCCCAAAAAATTTGCTTCTCCGATTTTTCTGAATCATCACTGTGAGAATGGGTTTTTATTTTTGTGCCTTCAAGAATATCAACAATTTCTACTGTCGTTGCCCATAAATGCTGCAATTTTGTTCTTAATTGAGCTTCTATTTTGAATGTTTTTTTTTCATGTGAGCACTGATAAATAATATGAAGACTGCGATAACCACAATCACTCTGTTTTTTTTCATTGATATAATCATCAATGTCTTTAACACATATTCCTTTTTCGTTTGGATTTCTAGCGATTAAGCATTTTTTAACAAGGTTTAAATCGTCCATATTGCGGAATATGCCCCTACATCCACCAATGTCATTCATATTGCTTACACAGGTTGCATTTGCATCCTTGCCATTCAATGTTTTCCTTTGTAGCTTATCAATAATGGTTTCTAGACGCTTTAAACGCTTAACAGGCCTCACATCGATATTCAATTCAAGGCAACAAGTCTCAATAAGTGCAGAAACGGCATTTAACGGTTTTTCATGAGCAGCGCGGAAAGTTTGAATCATCGCAGTCGCCAGCTTTAAATCCCCTTCTTTTTTTCGCAAGCTTCGCCCTGCTTTTTTGACTGCTTTATTACTAAATGAAAAATCTTCTTGAATTGGGTCATCTGAAGAATGCTTTAAAAGCGTTTGAAAATCGAAAGAAATATCATCTTGATGAACCTTTTTTGCAGCTTGACTGGAAGGAGCGTTGTCAATCGTAAAATTGACAACTTCTTTATTTCTATTCACAGGCTGTTTGTATGCCCTGCTTTTTGAATTTTCAAATAATGAGCACAAATAACTTCATCTGGGATTATTTTATGATGAGTCCCATCCCAAATCTCATGCCAAGGACTGCCTTCACGGTGCGTTAATTCGACCAATTGAGCCCCTGAAAGATCACCGAAATGCCTCACGACATCTCGGACGATACCTTCACTTTCAGCATCAAGTAGAGAATCAAATAAAGGATCATCTCTCTCCTCTATGCATTTTGCGCCATGAGATTTAAAGCGAAAATAAACTGAAGGAACAACCGGTCCATATTGCCAAGCGTACACGTCATCAATGATCAAGGGTCTTTGAAAATGAGCCAAAGACAAACCATGAGAAACATAGGTCAATTTTTGTAGCTGCAAATTTGTAAAGTATTTACCTTGCAAAGCAGCATGTTTTAAGAGGCTAAAAGCCGCCACAACGCCATTGTAGGTATAATATTTTTGCATTTTGAGCTCTCTTAAATATGCTTTATGTGCTTTGAATTCAAAATCTCTGTTTTAGATTTTTTCTTTAAAATCGTGATTTTTACAACGAGGAGTTTAATACACTCTACCTCCTTTAGATACCTTATTCGCATAAGCCTTGCAAGCACTTAACAGATTGATCCTACTTATTTTTGAACAAGCATGAGTCTGAATCCTTCCTTCTAAAGCCCTAATATAATTCCAGTGAATATAGAGGTTTGGCGCCTGGCGAGCTCTTCAATTCTTTTTGTTATATGATTGATATTACGCAGGCCCATGAAATCGCAGCAAGTTTTCATATGCCTGGCCTGCAGTATTGATGAGCAATTTTCGCCTTAATGCGAAAGGATTAAGATTATTTTTTATACTTAAGCATTCAAGTCTAAATGTAGTGGTCTAATGATCCCGGACACCATTTAAGGTGGTAATATTTCCACCT
>CAMRBZ010000371.1 GCA_947040595.1 uncultured Enterovibrio sp.
AGCTGCTGGAGGTGGAGGGTTTTTAGGGAGCGGGGGGGCTGCTTTTTGGATTTCTTGATTTGAATTTCTCAGACGGGGCGCAGCTGCGGGGGCTGGGTCTGCATTTGGAGGAACAGGTATTTCTAGGCGAGGAGGTACTGGAGGTGGAGGGCCTTCAGGGAGCGGGGGGGCTGCTTTTTGGATTTCTGGATTTGAATTTATCAGACGGGGCGCAGCTGCGGGGTCTGGGTCTGCATTTGGAGGAACAGGTATTTCTAGGTGAGGAGGTGCTGGAGGTGGCGGGTTTTTTGGAGGAGCAGGCCTTTCTGGGCGAGGAGCTGCTGGAGGTGGAGGGTTTTTAGGGAGCGGGGGGGCTGCTTTTGGGATTTCTTGATTTGAATTTCTCCGACGGGGCGAAGCTTCGGGTGCTGGCTTTGCACCGCGAGGTGGAAGCGCTGCTAGGGGGTCTACATTTTGAGGAACAGGCACTTCTTGGGGTGCTAATTTTGGTTTTTGATCGGCAGAGGGCAGGGGCGCTGGACGGTTTTTCCTTTCTGGAGGTGCGGGCCTTTCTAGGGATCTCTCACCTGGAAGTGGATGAGGTCTTCTCTCTCTTGAAGGTGGCTTATCTTGTTCTTTTACCAAAGCGTCAGAAAAGGGATGCATTGTATTAGGGTGAGATTTCCCGGTGTTTTGCACTTCCATTGCGCTTTCTGCAATGCTCTTCATATTTTGCAGTTGATGAGTGAGATCCGCCACTGGTTCTCGAGATGATGGATGCCAGGGGTGTTTTCGTTCTTTCGTGTTTGATTGTGGCGGAATGGGTTCGGCTGGTAGACGCTCTCCTGGTGAATGCCTTTTGGGTACGACGCTGGCGGCGCCATCTTCTTCGGAATGCCTTAGCGTGGTATAAATTGTGTGCTCTTTTGGCTCGGAAGAAGAGATTTCAATGTGTTTTTTTTTACCTATAACAATGGGGGCGTAGTGATCCTCTTCATTGAAAAGAGGGACTTTTTTTTGGAGTTTGGGTTTGGGTTCGGGTTGGATTTCTTTGAACTTTTCTATATCAAGAAGGCTGTTTCCTTCCGTTAGCTTCAAATCTGTACCTTGTGCCTTTTCACTTAATAGTCGCAGTGCTTGTGTATACTCTTGACCTTTTAAGGTTAAATGACTTTCTGCACTGCTTTTTGATACGCGATTAAGATCACTGCCGACGCTGTAATCGCCTTCGACTTTCCTTTCGCCAAACTCTTTAGGCAAAAGACTTTTCCATGTATCAGAGCGTGACGCTGTATGACTGTTCGAAAGGAGATGCCAAGATGGGCTTTCTTCAGCGAAGATATGTTGGTAAGCCCAGATATCGATATCACCATTAGGTTTTCCTATTTTCGCTATTGCGGGGCTACCAAATATATTGCCTTTCTCATCTCTTTTGATCATCAAGGCCCAGCTTGCTTCAGGGGTTAATTCAAGATGTGAAATTCTGAGTTGTTTAAAATCTAAGTTGTTAACCTCTTTTCCTAAATAATGATTGGCACTTACCTTCAGTATGTCTAGTGCCACGTTTTTTGTTGCACAAGGAATAAATCCGAGATTCGAGTCTGTCACTAAATACGAGGTTACAAACTGAGAAGGATCACTTCGTTTCGGGGTAAAAATGGGTGAAATGGATACTGAGTGTGGATTCTCTCCTCCAAAATCACGAAAAGTCAGTACCACCGGTTTTTTTGCATTGTTCAGTATCCCCTCCAATCCCTCGAATTGGGTATTTAGCTTGTACTTATTCAGGAGATTACTGCTTTCTCTTTGTAGTTTTTCATTTATTCTTGTTAAACCTTCCAATAAGCGAGATGCGAGACTCGGATCGGTTGCCGCAAAATTACTTAGGTCATTGGCTCGCGATAAAATTCTTATGAAGCTATCCACATTTTTTGTGCCATGGTTTCCTGCATCTTTGTCAGTCCCTGACATCTGATAGGCTGCCGCCAGCGAGAATAAATTACAGGCCCCGAGATTTCTCGAACTGATTGGCGCTCCGTCATTCACCAGGTCGACCATGGGTGACTTCACAAGAGAAAATGTCATCGGCGCCATTTTAGATGTGGTGTGGTCGAAAGAATATTTTTCGTGAGAAGTGGAACGGGCGATTGCAGCATTGATGCTCTCGATAACTCGTCCATTGCGTTTGCTTGAAGCTGCTTGGATATCATTGATTCTAGAATGGTATTGTGCATCTGATTGCGCTGTCCAAATGCTTTTATAGGTTGCAAGTTCAGCCCAAGCTAAGCCTAATTGTGTGGGATTGATTGCTTGATTGTGTTGCTGAGAAAGCAAAATTTTTGCTAGCATGAAATCCGTTCTTTGACTCATCCCACCCTGAGGATTATGAAACATAGGTTTCATGGTCTCTTCTTGGTAATTGATCAGATTTATATCGGTATAGAACCGACCGTTCTGAGAGACTTCTTCGGACATTCGCTGCTTATAAAAAGCGAATGCATTTCGAGCCTCCTTGTCGGTATCCATAATACGCATCATATAGAGATCAAGAAGATCTTGAAGAAAACGAT
>CAMRBZ010000372.1 GCA_947040595.1 uncultured Enterovibrio sp.
CTTATTCTCCTTATTCTCCTTATTCTCCTTATTCTCCTTATTCTCCTTATTCTCCTTCAGTTCCTTATATTCACCCAGATTATGCTTACCCCACTTATATTTATCCTCCTTTACAAAGAGCAGTAGAACAAACAAGGCCCTCCTCTTCTGCGGGCCCCTCAGGACATCCGGTACAAAGCCGCTCTTCTCACACACAGAGGGGCCCCGAGGATCCACCTGCATCTAAAAAGGCTAAAATCAAACCGAGTCGTCCAGAAAGAAAAGAAAAACGCGCGGATCAAAATCCAATGCCACCAACAGAAGATCCCCCACAAGGATCCTCCAGAAGCTCGCAGCCTCCTTCTATACCAAATACTGTTTCTGTCATCAGTTATCATAAAAAAAACCTCCCAGCTCCAGGCGGCCTTCCAGCTCCCAGCCTTTCGGGCTCAGGCATTGTTCCACCTCGTCAGCACCTCCTACCTCCCATCAATGATGGGTCGGGCACGGCTTCAGCTCCGGCACCTCCCTCCGCTTCAGGGCCTTCTGTCCTACTTGCAAATCCAGCAACGGGAATGAAAAGAACACAAAAAAGAGATCACCGGTCAACAAGAGATGCAGAAAGAAGGCCTCTCTCCTCACATGATGGAGAGCAAGCATCGACCTCTGGTGCTTCAGCTCAAGGCGCAAGGGCAAGAGCGCCTCTCTCCTCACATGATGGACAACAGGCATCGACCTCTGGTGCTTCAGCTCAAGGCGCAAGGGCAAGAGCGCCTCTCTCCTCACATGATGGACAAAAGGCATCGACCTCTGGCGCTTCGCCTCAAGACGCAAGGAGTCCCATACCCGGCTCGTTTTCTATAGACCTAAATGATCTTACTAAGGAAAAGCTTGAAAATAAACGACAGAGGATGAATAAGGAGATTTCAGAGAAAATGAAGGAAATTAAAAGGATGAAACGCAATAGAGAGGATATATCAGAGAAAATACATAACTTAAATTGTACTTTGACGCATTTTAACACTCTACGTACTCTTCTCATCCAGAGAGAGAAATGGAGCAACAACGCACTGGCATTAAAAATAGTCAAATGTCCTAATAAAATGAATCCTGCCCCAAATGACGATGATAACAAGATATCAAATGACAGAATGATAAAATGTTTTAATTCGAATGCAGTGAATCTTGCCGCTGTACTCAAGGCGTATTGTCGTTCTGAAGGCCTTCTGAACTCAACGCTTACCTTAGGCGAGCCTATTAATCTAGCGTGCATAGAGGCAAAGACAAAGAGATTAAAAAAAACACGAACTCATCAAAATATTGAAATAAATAAAAAAAGAACAGAAAAAGAAGGAGGAGAAAACAAAAAAGCCAAAAAGCTGAGCGTTCCACCTTTATGTGATCAGGAATTCCAAGCATTGCTCCAGATATTTAGCAATTACGTAAAGGATAACAATGATCAGTTGACAGAAATAAATATTACAAATCTAAAAGAAGACTACATCCGATATTTTAACGGTGATAGAAATAATTCATTATTACAAAGTGGAGAAGAACAACCAGGCCCCTCCTCTTCTGCTTCTGCGGGTCCGTCGGGACATCCGGTACAAAGCCGCTCTTCTCACACACAGAGGGGCCCCGAGGGTCCACCAGCCCCTAAAAAGAAAAAAATCAACCTAGACCATCCAGAAAAAACCGAAAAACGCGCAGGTCAACCTCTCATCCAATTTGCTTCTAAGGGAGCCTCTGGTTCGGGCAGCGCACCGCCTCCTTGCAGCGCTTCAAGTTCTGGCATTGTTCCGCCTCGCTGCCCTCCCTCTTCTCCCATAAATTATGGCTCGGGCACGGCGTCAGCTTCGGCGTCAGCTCATCCCCCCCTACCACGGGCTTCTATCGTGTTTTCAAATCCAGAAAGAAGGCCTCTTTCTTCAAATGATGGACAGCAAGCATCGAGCTCTGGTGCTTCGGCTCAAGGCTCAAAGAGTCCCATACCAAAGGGTTCTTTTCCTATAAACAAAAATGGCCTGTGTGTGAGTCAACTTAAAATTAAACGAGAGAGGATGACAGACGACATAGAGAAAAAGATAGAGATGATGCATACATGGAAATACGAGAAGAGCGTTAAAAGAGAATCGACTCGATATCAGTACAATTGTGAGTTAAGGCACTTCGTTAGTATATATCCCCTTGTCCAGGCACTGAATAGATGGAATAGCACCTTGGGAGCATTAAAAAAATGCATACTGGGTAGAGCTGAATATTCTGATATAACTACAAGTGCTCTCAAGGCGGCACGCAGTAGAATATATCAGCATTTTTGGAGCAATGCTAAGCGTCTTCTCTCGTCAATCATTGAGTATTCTCATTCTGAAAGCCGAATAAAACCAGAAAACGCCCAAGAGCCCCCAGGTTCAAATCGACTAAGTCCAGAGAAGGAGACAACGAAATTAATAGATACACGCACATATCAAAAAGCAAGACTTAAAAAACATGAGGCCGATCAGGCGAATAGACACACTGAGCCAAGTTTCACCTTAGAGGAATT
>CAMRBZ010000373.1 GCA_947040595.1 uncultured Enterovibrio sp.
GGTTTATTCGGAATACTTAAAACGATTTTCGAAGCTCGTTAAGTCCTATCATGATAGCTACATCATATTAGAACTGCAAGTATTCCCTCGACATCTCGTCAATTTGTTTATACCCACTACGACTGTAATCATTCGTGCTAGCACTGAGAGTCAGCTTCACAGCCACTCGATGAAGTGAGCGACCCTGTTAAAGGCGTAGGTAATGTTTCGGCAAATTGATTGAAGGTGAGAAGGAGGGAAGCCCCTGATTCGACCGTCACTGGCGATAAGGGATCTCAATCAACACACCAAACTCAAGTAACGCTGTCACTGATGCGAACAACTTATAGAGCACTGACCCTAGAAGGTTATCTCAGTTGTGGGCGACATGGTGACCGACCAGACGAGTGATTGACTCCAAACCATAGGGGTGTTCTGGTCACTGAAGCTGCATGGTTGTAGGCTTCAGGGGTGCAAAGGTCTTTACTCGGCTCATTACCGAATCAGACGTACTCGAAAAGCGGCATTCTTTAGTTCTTATATGGACTAAGGAAAGCTGCTGCTTTTCGAGGGATTCCTAATCTCCCTCTCTCACCCCGAATCAACATCTTCGCTTTTTGTTCAACGTTAACAAAATAAAAAAGCAGTCGCTTTAAGAAAACAGCGTTTACTCTGTTCTCGTTGTTAGATCTAAGAGCTGAGTTTTCCAAGAGAAGTTACTTACTTTCGTTAGTTTTTTGAAGGTGATTACCTAATTTTATTATTTTTGTTAAGGAAAGCGGTTTTCCCTCTAGCTGTATTTGATGTTTCGTTAAGAATATTGTAATTGCTTTATGATCATTCTTTTTACGATCAAAGGCCGTTCTTATTAAATTATATTGTTTTAGTGTATCAGCGCATTTAAAACATTCTTGAATAGGCTCAATATGGTCTAAAGTATATTTCAGATCATGACATTGTTTCATAAAGCGAAGTTTTTCTTTTTCTTCCTCTTTGTATGCGATTTCGTAGTTATCTCTTTGTTGAGTTAGAGATTCTTGAATTTTTATTAAATTTTCAAGTTCAGATCTTAATTCTTCTACTGGTGCGGTTTTTATCCATCTTTGTTTTCTTTCTTTTGCGGCTTTCCTTGTTTTTTCGTGCAATATCGCTAATTCTTCTTGAGTTATCATCGTAGATATACCTCTGTGATTTCTGGTCTAAAGTGTCCCATTTCTTGTGATACGACTTCTAAGGCATGACTTCGACTCATTACGCTTTGTAATTCATTCATTCTCTCTTGGGCGTAACTATGTCGAAGCCCATGTCCGCCAGCACTCCAATTTAGTGTACGGTTTGAAGCGGAAGAAAATGAATTACTCCAGTTCTTACCACCACCTATATTGTAATGTTGGCAATAATGAATGCCTCTATCTGTAATACTTTGAGGTTGTTCTAAACGTCTATCTTCAAGACGAATAGATAAAGGATGAGGGATTTGAACTTCTCTAATTAAACCGCCTTTCCCTTCTACTGTGTAACGTACACCATCTCGTCCAGAAAATTTTTCATTTAATGCAGGCCGTGAGTCAGCTTGGCGTTCATCAATACGCTGTAACGTATACAGTTCATGGGCACGAAGTCCTGCGGCATAAGCAATTTCTGTTGAAAGACTATTTTTATCGGTCTGAGCTTGGGTAATTAAATTAACTTGCTCTGTGGTATAAGATCTGGAATTTAGACTTTGAGTATGTTCGGATTTTATAACGGTTAAATTGTTATTTTTTGGTAGGGTATGGGTAACATGGTGCATCATTGCTTGAAGTGCTTGCCGTTCCATATCTAAAGTTTTTTGCCCAACCTCAACGGATCTATCTGCGAGATATTGATAGACTTGTTTTGTTGTTAGATCTTTTAAACCACAGTTGAGATTAGTCTTTGCGTATTGTGCGACTTTAGATAAAGACGACTCATAATTACGAACTGTCCCTACACTTTTAAGAATAGAACCTTGTATCCGCATCATAATGTTAGCGGCTTGCCTATCTGCAATTGATTTAAGATCACCGGTTGCAAATTTAGCCATGTTTTTCTATCCAGCGATAGACAGTTGAATGTACAACTTTAATACGATTCTTACGTAGAAAACGTTGTAACTCTGCAATAGTAGCGCCTGATTGATGCAAAGATAATAATTCATATTTGAATTTATCTAACCGCGATTTTCGTTGGCTATAACACCGTTTTCTTATCGCTATTGTCTGCTTACGTAACGCTGAAAGTTCAGTGTTAACATCAAAATTTTCCATGTTTTACTTTCCTTGTAAGAACATACAACCTCAATAAATAAGGCAGCGACAACTGAATGCCTGTTCGCCACTTTCGAGATTTCTCTCAGGATTTGACTGTTCATTCCTAGCTTTAATGCAGCTAACAAGAACTAGAGCCGTTCTTGGCATCGCCCATGTTTCAGGGTTTGAACTAGAGTCGTTCTCGACATTGCCCATGTTTCAGGGTTTGAACTAGAGCCGTTCTCGGCATCGCCCATGTTTCAGG
>CAMRBZ010000374.1 GCA_947040595.1 uncultured Enterovibrio sp.
ATTTTATTTCTCATGTCTTCTTCCATTTTATGTGGAAGAATTAAGATCACAAAATAAAACACTCAACAAGAGAATGAATATGACTATAACCAGAATAACCCCCTTAAAAGCCCCCCCGATACCAGCACTGAGAACCTCGCTTTTGACTAAAAAAGGGGAGATGGATGCTGGCCAAAAATTCACCATAACAAAGATGATTACTTCTGAGGAACTTCCCGAACTGCCCGATCCATTGAAGCGAGCCGATAGGACCGCATTCACACAAATATTTTTGGATAGCATGCAACCGGTGCAGGAGGGGGCTGAACAAGTTGATTCCACCTTATTAGCACAAATGGTAGTGCACTCTTCAGCAGATCTTGGCCCGATAGCTTCAGAAGAGGAAGGCAAACAAACACGCGATAATCTTGCTCGTGTCATAAGGGGATTACATGAGTATGCGATGCATCATCCTAAAGCAAACTCGGATACCGGTACCGGTCAGCCTCCCACTCCCACTCCCACTCCCGATCCCGATCCCGCTCCCGGTCACGCTCGCGATACTGTAAAAGCGATGAGGGGTAAATTTGAGAAACCTGCTGCTGCTACTACTACTCCTGGCGGGGGTGATGCTGCTCCTCCTCGCTCAGATGCTAAGCCCTCTGGTCACGTCAAGGCTATGCAGGCTGCACTGAAACAACAGGGGCTGTTTCCTTCTGAGCCTCAAGCCGCGGGGTCTCAAGACGCGGGGCCTCATGCCGCGGGGCCTCACGCCGCGGGGCCTCAAGTTTTGGATAATTCCAGTGACGATGAGGATGGCTTCGGTTTGGAGGCCGCACGGAAACCAGACGCTACTGAAGGTTCTGAAGGTTCTGGAGGTTCTGAAGGTTCTAGAGGTTCTAGAGGTTCTAGAACAGAGCCTTCACTTGGTCCTGACACTCCTGATAAACCTAAGAAAGAAAAGTCTCCTCCAATTCCAGATAAACCAGATTCAGCTACAGGACGTGGAAAAGGTACAGGAGGCAAAGAAGGTGCAGGAGGTACAGGAGGCAAAGAAGGTGCAGGAGGTGCAGGAGGTGGAAGAGGTTCTCCTACGTCGACGGGACTAAAAAGGACCCCCTCAAGTATTTCCGTAAGTGACGTCCGTAAAGAAGAAAATAGAATCCTTGAACACCTGGATGATATACAGGATAAGAAAGGGAAAAAAGACTTCTTAAAAGCTTCTATTAACTACCTAATTGTAAAACACGAATACGCTACACCCATCGAAGCTCGGAATGAAGCGCCTTCAATAGCGAGACTCAAAGTGAAATACGCCCAGATAAGAAAGGAAGCTAACTCAGGAAAGATTAAGACCGACTTATCGACAGCGGAAAAAACAGCCCCGATCACGCGTCAGTCACTCAGAAAGGCTGTAGAGGCTATCCAAAACGGACCCAAAACCCTCCCCTTTAGATTCAGTACAGAGGAGGAAAGCAAGACCAAAGGGTGGGTACCTCGTCAACATGCAACACAAGTCGACATTGCAAGGCCAAAAAACCATCTTGACTGCGCAGCTAAAATGAAAGCATTTAGAAAAGAGCTAGAGAAGATACCCGAGTTAGAGCTTGATATGACAGTATTTGATCTACCGGGCTTCGGCCGTCCAATAAATTATTTAAGCCGGATAGGCGAAGAAAATCCTTATTCTTCAAAGAAGAGCCACAGCTTTAATGTTTTTGAGGCACTGAAAGCTCAGACCTCTACCATACTTGAATTACGAGACGCTGTAGGGCCCATAAAAGGCGACAAAGTGACAGATACTGCTTTGCTACTAGCAAAGAAACATAAAGAGGATTTCGATGCTAAGAAGCTCGGATCCCTTAGAATCTCTTACAGAGAAGATTTAAGCCGTCGAGTAGCACAAGCAGAGACCAATTTGAAACTCTATGAGCGTGACTACTCAACAGTCATCCTCCAGATTGAAAGAGGACGACTAGTAACCACCCTTACGAGTAAATCAATAAAGGACACAACACTAAGGAAGGGACTTGTAGAGGCACTATCGGAGAAGCTAGAGAATGAGAAAGGTGATGTAAACCCCGAATTTTTACCTTTATATACGGCGAACCTAAAAGCACAACTTGACGGCTGCGATACGACCCTGCTTACATTAACAAAAGCATTCGCTAAAGACCATGCAGAGCTAGAAAAAACAAAAAATTGGAAGAAAGACATAAAAAGCGCCATGAAAGATGAATATAAAACTCTAGAGCTTGCACGAAAAGCTCTAGGAGAAATCAAAGATTTTAATCCTGAAGGTGTACCTAACAAAGAGGTGAGTCAAAGGTATAAAGATATTTATAGTAAAGCGGTTCCTGATAAAGCGCCCCCCCCTCAAAAATAATAAATACTGAACAGTGAATAACCCCCCTCTTTTGTTTTTTAAAAAAAAAGAGCGGGGGCCCTAAAACCCGAATACATTCATATTGTTCATATTGTTCAAACTGAAAAACGCCTGCATTTTGCAGGCGTTTTTTTATATTCAAAAA